>JBFYVZ010000166.1:0-4278 GCA_041298995.1 Desulfobacteraceae bacterium | reverse complement strand
TGTTTGCCTGGGCGATGAATTTTGACGAAGAATGATAATAACCCTCTTCCTGCCAGTGAACAGCTATCTGGGCTTCCGATGTTTCAACTACTTCTCTTTCCGCCATCTATCATACCTCCTTAGAATTTATTTTGATTAAAATAGCTCATACCAGGTTATTGTCTGTATATAATAGCAACCCCTCCCTTCATTTATAGCGCAATCCCTTGATTTCCTTGAGCTTGCCCAAAATTGCCTATTTCCGGATTGGAAAGTTACATGTGTCCAAATTTGGTTTCTGGATGGACACTAATCAGGATAAGGGTGTATCTGACTGAATTTATTTCAATCAGTTATATCTATCTTCTTGAACCGAAACAGCGAGCACATTTCCCGCTGCTTGCGGCGGTGAGTTTCAATAGTTACAGTTTGGGGGGGCGGGAAAATTCCCGCCCCTGTTGTCAATTCATGTTTCAACAATGTCCGGCAGGACGAATCATCCCCACAAGCCCATGCCAAAACTCGCAGTAAACAAAATTATGAAGGCAACAATTCCTATCAACCATTTGTCTTCCAGTTTCATAATGACCTCCTTTTAAAAAACCATTTATCCTATTCTTTTACAACGATCATCTGCTCTTTATCCGCGCGCGCAATCTGAACTTCACTGGTTGTGGAAAGTTCGCACTTGAAGCACAAAGCCCACATCATGATGATACCCACGGTCCACCAGAAGATCTGCCAGGACCAGAGAGGCGGAAAGCCTGCAAACGAAAATGCGGTATTTCCAAGAATACATGCGGGACCGATGGCCAATATATACCAGAGAAGTGTTACGGGTTTCATTATTCCGCGCCACTTGATAGCGCTTTCGGATGGTGCGTCAACGCTGTCGAGCCATTGCCTTATTTCGGCCTGACGGTCGATGGTTTCCTTGTCATCCTTGAAACCTAAACCTCTGCATAAAAAGGCAACAATCAGACCAACAAATGTGCCCCAGAACGCGCAGTGCATTGAAAGCGGATTAGGCCACACAGCGTAGGTCAGATATACTGCCAGCATGCCGGCTGCAGTGCCCAGAACGGCGCCGATTCTTGGGAATTTAACACCCCAGCAGACACCGATAAGAAGCACGTACATAACAAAACCAAAAGCCGTTGCAAGGGCGCCCAGAATAACGAGAGCCGCCTTTGAGTTGATGCCAACCCAGAGAGCTGCGATGGTGAGAACGGTTGTCAGTAAACGGTTTACCCAGATCTGTTCGGACTGACTTGCGTTTTGATTCCTGATATAGCGCCAATAAACGTCACGCAGAAGAATGGAGCCACCTGTGTTGATATACGGGGACGCTGTTGAATGGATGGCCGCAATGGCGCCCATGAAAACAAATCCGACCATGAAAGGCGGAAGAAATTCCTTTATCAGGGTTGGAATAAGTACCCTGTCGGTCATGCCCTGAAATGCCGCGACCCCTGCAACTTCAAGAACTTTGCCTCCCATGCCCTGAATGGCTGTAAAGTAGAACAGCGCAAAACCAACTACGAATGTGGACATGAAGGTTTGCTGCCAGGCCAGAGGCTTTGGAGATTTGATGCCGAAAAATGTCATTGTGAAGGCCGGTGAAGACTGAATGCCCATGAGAGCAAACATGTAGGTAAGAATCATAACCGCAGTCCAGGATGCCGCACCCTTCTTACCAAGGCCCCAAGTAATGACATCGGGAACAGTCAGGAATTTTGGATCCAGCTTTGCGACTGATGCAGAAAAACCGGTCCAGCCGCCGAACTGTGGTTGAATGATAACATAAAAACCCAATGCAATAATACCGCCGACAAGTAGAACGAACTGGACCACGCCGACCCATGCGCCGGCTTTCATACCGCCTGTAACAACGTAAAACCAGACGATGCTTGCCAGAAATATGGCGCCGGTGACGAATTCAACACCGGTTATTACATTGAAAAGTGCGCCTGCTGCCATCAACTGTACGGCCGAATAGAAAATAGAATACAGGACGGCGGTAAGAACAACCAGCCAGCGAATCGCTGTGCTGTTGTAGTAATATGCATACATGTCGCCGGGCGTAACGAAACCGTATCGTTTACCGAGCAGCCATTGCCGTTTGGCGAAAAAAGTTCCGGTAATGGGAATGGTAAGAACATAAAAAGATGCAAATGCGTAGGCAAGACCATCTCTCCATATAAGGCCAGGATGGCCGATAAATGTCCAGCCGCTGAAAGAGGCTGCTGTCGCAGCCATCAGAAAGGCTATAAACGGCACTGATCGCCCGCCGATGGCATAACCTGCGGATGTTTTTTCTGCCATGAAGCCTTTGATTCCCTGCCAGAAAGCGTAAACCATGTAAACACTAAGCATTATATAGACCCAAGTTACTGAACTCATACGTATCCTCCTTAAATAGATACCTTCTACAAAAAGGTTAACCGGCCTATATGGCCGAACGGGCTTATTGTCGCATTAACCGATTTTCTCTCCATCACCTCCTTTACGATTCATCTTTAGTTCATTAAATAATTTTCGGACAAAACAACCATTTTCAAAAGTCCCGCACAAAAATAATTCATTTACATCTTTTTTTTGGCTGATTGAAGAATAACGCAGCTACAAAATTATCAGAACGATATTGCCCTATATAAAATGAATTGTATTTATTTGATAGGTTCGAGTTAAATTATTTTATAACAGTTGTCAATAAAAAAGTTATTCATTTAACTAATTGTCAAGGAGAAACCAATTAACTTAAATAATCCTTGATAATTTTTACATCAACGCATATTAAAAAAACTTGTCGGGTCCATTCCCGGATGGAAACCAACATTTATATCCGGTGCGGGCGCAACGAAGCATGAGAATTCAGGAGCCAGGAATCGGAATAGAAATTGTATTGTTTTTCTTCTGTATTCTGTATTCTGGCTCCTGTATTCTCATATAAAACAGAGGGGTTATATCGCTTATGCTTAATAAACTGTACGTTTTTTTTGAATATCCCGTTAGTGTCCGTTATGCCCTCGGACTGCTTCTGGGAGGATGGATATCGGTCTATGCGTTTATGTACCATATCGAATATATTTTTCCGGGTCAATTTACCAGCACTATAGTCTTCCGGAATCTGATTGTCGGCCTTGGCATTTGTTACTGTGTATTCAGGATCAAACCATGGGCGAGAAAGCTGTGCATATTTTTCAATATAGGAGTTATCTGTATCAACGTACTTTTTCTTGGCATACGCCTCTCATCAATTGGATTGACATCTCCTGAGTTGAGCATTCACGCGCTTCTGAACATAGTTCTTTTCGGATTAAGTACTTATTATCTATTGATCAAAGATACATCCGGATATTTTAAAGCTCACGAACCGAGAAAATTTGATGAAAATGGGAAGGAAATTCTGTAGCTGAAATTAATTTTTAAAGGAGTTTAATACAATATGGATAAACCCCAACCTCCTCTTCCGCCTAAAGAAATAACCTGTGATTGCGGCAACCGGTTTATCAGCCAGCAGCGCTCCAACTGGTGCCGAGCCTGCGGTAAACAGCTTTTTTACGATTCAAAGGATAAAAATAAGGGCCGGACAAACCAGATTTTCTTCATGTCGGTTATTGTCATTGTAATTGGATTGATTGCCTATTTATTTATCGAGATGATTATCACGCCGGTTGTAAACCTTCTGAAGCTCTGATTTTATATGAGAATACAGGAGTCAGAATACAGGATACAGAAGAAAAACAATACCAGGGTTATTCCGGCTCCTGACTCCTGTATTCTTTATGCTTTGTTGTGCCAGCACTAAACAAGGGGTTTAGTTATGAGAGCGGATTCCGGGCATCAATCCATGTCCATGAAAAATGTCGATGCCATTGTATATGAGCGAATAGTAGCAATAGGCCCTTCTTCGGTACCGCTGACTGCCCGAACAGTCCAGAAATACGGAATATCCTTTTTGAAACGTTTTGGGGGGATCTGATAGGATGGAATATCTGATTTTTCATCCACGAAACAATCTTTGCATGCTGCTCCCGGCGCCAGATTTTTCAGGCTGTCGGCCGAACCCGACACAAAAATCCTGTAACTTTTTGCACCCGGCACCGGTTTCCATTTTAATAATGTAGTTAGAACCTGATTTTTGGCCTTGTCTTTGGGAGTATCCAGTTCCGGAGCAGCAGGAGGCCCCGCATAAACTGAAGTCGTAAGCCACATCAATGCCACAAATCCAACCATAAACAACCTGAAATTTAGTTTCATGATATCCCCTTCTGTTGAAGTTATTGTGAAAAATAA
>JBFYVZ010000162.1:0-12154 GCA_041298995.1 Desulfobacteraceae bacterium | reverse complement strand
GTATCCTTCGACGTCTCCACTATGTTGGCCCTGATCTGTATCTGGGGAGTCGGCTTGTCGATCGATTCTATTATTGGTATCATTTTGATAATATCATCCCTGATTGCAGAAATGATAAGGGAGTTGCTGTGTCCATCAACACGGACAGATCCGCGGGGCTTGTCCTCCTTGTTCCTGACGAGGAGACTCTCAAGATTTTCCTTCAGATCCTGGGGTTTCGCGTAGTCGATCGGAACAATCACGGTACGGAGGGGTTCAACCCAATTTATTCCCTGCTCCTGGACTTTTCGCTTCAGAGCCAGATCAGCGTCCTCCAGCGTCATTACCCGGAGGACATCGCCTTCCCACGCGTAAGTTAGACCCTGCGCCCGCAATATACCGTTAAAAGCCTGGTTCCAAGGGACATCCCGGAAATCGACCGTCATTTCCCCCTTGATCTCGTTCTTTACAAGGATGTTCATGTCCACGATACGGGCAAGGGCACGCAGAATGGTCCTCACGTCCGCCTGGCGCAGCTTCAGATTAACCGCCTGCGTCGGAAGCTCTCTGGGAGTCTCTTCCGCCAGGTCCGTTCCTGCAAGCTGCTGCGCGAAAGCCGCGCCCCTGTCACGGGGAGCGGGAGAATGGCCTGTGGCTGTTTCCCCCATAGTTGACCATTTGTCGAACAGGGGATCCTTTTTGACGGTCTCATTGCCCGCGCAGCCGAAAATCAGCATTGCCGACAGAATAATGCCCGTCAGGCCTCCCCACGGATATTTAGAGTTGATATAAGCCATCTGTGCCTCCCTTTTACTCCACCATGGGCACACTTATCGTTGCCCC
Organism: Desulfobacteraceae bacterium; assembly: GCA_041298995.1. Lineage (GTDB taxonomy): Bacteria > Desulfobacterota > Desulfobacteria > Desulfobacterales > RPRI01 > RPRI01. Next base: position 11,332 of record JBFYVZ010000162.1, on the reverse strand, counting down.
GATTCCGCGGTTTTCGATCACGACCTTTGCGGGGGAAATGCTTTTCAGCATATACCCCTTCACGTCGAGAGCTTCGCCTTCCTTATATTCAATGCCATTTATGATAGCCATTTTATTTCTGCCCACCTCGAAGTAACCGCTATAGACGAATTCAATCTTCGTAACAACAGCGTCGTCCTTAGCCTTTCTGGCTTTGGCCTCGTTCCATTTCATGAGCTCCCTGCTGCTCAGGAATGGGTCGCGCGTCCATTCTTTTTCAGCGCGGGCGAGAATCACTGTTCCGGGATTTTTCATCGTGTCCTCTTTAAGACTCCCCGCCACACTGCTTACGAATGTATTAAGTTCAGCGGTCTTCTGTGTAATATTTTCAGTTGTTCCCGGGGTCTTTTTTGTAGGCGACAGGTAAATAAAGGCGGCGACAATTATCGCGATCGCCATCACTCCCAGAATGATCTTCTCCCGCTTAGCCAGTTTAGCCATAACAAACCTGCCTCCTCATCCTACGGCCACCCAGATCTTCATATTAAATTCCATGGCGTCCGGTTTCTGCTGAATCGAAATCTCTTCGATATGCTGTATATAGGGGATGGCCCCAAGATTGATGAGAAATTTCCGAAGGTCAAAAAATTTTCCCCTCAGGATGGCGTCCACCGACAGAAATTTGCCGCTGTTCGTCACGGTGGCCGGATTCGGAACAGCCGAAGCAAGAGACATTCCGCTCTGCTTTGCCGCTGTTCTGAAAACGAGAGGAAGCGTAGTGATCTCCTTATGATCCAGTATGCCTCTTTCCGGAAGGGGCAGCACCTCCGAGTCCTTCTTCTCGATCATGCTCTTGAGGGCCTGATATAATGGCAAAAGCGCGCGCTGCTCTTCTATGCGGAACCTGACATCCTCAGTCTTCGCGGCAAGTTCCTCCATCGTCCTGTTTGACGGAATGAACCAGAGTAATATAAAAAGGATAACACCGATCAGGCAAACCCCCACATATAAAATGCTCTGCTTCGGAATTTTAAAATTCAGCTTCATATCAGCCATGGATCTTTTCCTCCACCTTCATATTCAGGATAAAATGGAGTGCTTCACCTTTAAGGTAAGGTTCCACCGAGCTCTTCCCGATGGTCACCTGATTGAAAATGGGTGAAGCATCAAGTATCATAATATAACTCGCAAGGGAGGCTTCAAGTTTCTCCCGTTCGTTCAGGATGATTCCCTCCAGCGTCATCTCCTCAACCCGCGCCTTCGGATTCTGCCCGGGTGTCTTGGCGTCAACACTGCTCTGTGTAAAACTCAGTTTGGCCTTCATATCGAGAAGGCGGATGTTCTCCGGCGTCAGCGCTGTAATCTCGCCGATTACCACCATGCCGAGATACCGGTCGGCATAAACCTTTGAGAGCTCCCGCCGCTGGTTGACCACGCCGACCATTTTCGTAAGCTGGTTCCGATCGACGGGTGGGCCAAGCCGGGTTAGCTCTGTTTCCAATCCGGTAATCGCCGTCTTCTTCTGTTCGATTGTATAAATCCGGCTAAAGAATACCCCGGAGCATATAAGAAAAACGACTATGACGGCAGCGATAATCGCCCTGTTGATCTGCTTTGCGCTCGCCTCATCCTCTTTCTCCTTGCTGGTGTAAAGGAAGTTCGGAGTATTGACGTTGTCCGAAAGAGCTATACCCAGAGCCGGCGCGAAGGCTATGCGCTCCGAGAGGCAACCGGAATCGTCCACATCCATGCAGGCCGGAATCGAATCCTGCTCGCTCAGCGGGTCCAGCACTTCACAGGCAATTCCGAGCTGGGCGCCGAGATAGTCGATCATAGGCGGGTAGATGTTCATGGCGCAGGAGACGAAGATTCTCTCGATTTTTTCGTCGCTCTGGATCGAGGTAAAGTTTTCGAAGGTTCTTTCCACCTGACGGGCGAGCCGGTCCAGGGCGGGCTGAATCATCTCGAAAACCTTATCTTCAGTGAGATCAAAGTCGGCATACGCTTTATGAGGATCAGTTGAATCAGGGCTGATGGAAAGGAGGATTTTACGGGCATCTTCAGGTGTCAGGGGAGCCGCTTCATTGTATTTCAAATAGCTGTGCTGCCCGATAAGGGATTCCACCATGCTGCTGATTCCAGCCCTTATCCCTCGCGTCATAACGAGGTTGCCCTCTGAATAGACGTCAATTCGCGAAAAATCATTTCCGATGAAGAGGCTGGTATGGGGACCTTCCTCTGTCTGCATCCACCCGGTCCTGAAAAGGTTCTGTCCCGCAAACGGGACTATCGATATCCCTGTAACGGGCCAGCCTATCCTGAAAAAGAGGTCTCTGAGATCCTCCACCTCTCTGCGGGGCGCTATGTAGAACATGACTGCCAGCTTGGGAACGCCCTGCTCGATGACCTCACCCTGGACTTCGAAATCAAAGATCATCTCTTTTTCGTCGAAGGGAACTTCCTTTTTGGCGGTCCAGTAAACCGCGTTACGGATCTGCTTTTTGGCCACCCTGGGGATGCGTATGCTGCGCAGTTCGACATGGGCCGACGACATGATGACCCACAAGTCCGACTGCTTCGGGGATCCGCAGGCCGATGAGAGGGATGACTTAAGGAAGGCCGCGAACTGAGGCGAATCCATGGGAGTATCAGGCGGCATGGCGAAACGTCGCCGGTCAAGGATCTGCCTTCTACCCAGTAAGCCTGTTTCGGTTCGGACAATGCGGAGATGCTCATGACCGATGTCTATACCTACTGTGGACGATTTTCCGGAGGAAATTGAAAATTTTGCGGGAGACTTCACGGTCCCGGGCTTTTTGGTTGGGGGTTCGGCAGGAGCCGACCCTAACTCCTCCTTGCTGCGGATGACCTTAAGAAGCTTTTCCGTCGATGTAATGTCGCCGAGTTGAGTCACTTCAGAACCCCTTTCCTTGTATAGTTGATCCTGCGACCCTCATATATAGTTTCCATCCGGAAATGACCCTTTTGTGCGATCTCTGCGTCAATCTGCGGGATTTCCTGTGCGACATACAATGTGTATGTCTCCGCGCAATCCCTTGATTTCCTTGAGCTTGCCCAAAATTGCCTATTTCGGATTGGAAACGCATTAGCGTCCATAGTTTGTTTCCAGATGGTCACTATTTAGAAACCTTTGCATAACACATATGATCTGTTGTCATGTCGGGTATGTAAAACTCTCATCTGTTATAGCCATATACAAACATGAAAAATTTAACATATTTGAAACACTTATTTAAATACGCTTGTCGTTAATATCAGAAATTCAAATATACTGTCAATAATTATATTGGTAAAAAATATACTGCCTCCCTTTGAACCCCTCCAATCGGAATCCGCCTGTATGATACCTGTCTAATATCCGGGGGCGTTGCTATGTCACCATAAAATTTCTTGCGATATGCCAAAACCCATTACCCCTCAGACCTTTTAATAATATGTTATGCAAAGCTCTTTATCATATTCTTGAAGTTTGTCTGTCAGGAAATCCCTACAAAGACAATTTTTTTTCTCAACTCCCTCAAAGTCGGTTTTAAGAACTCGAAAAACAATTCCACCCCGGTTAAGTTTTTCAAAAGTCCCGAGTCCATCAAGTTAAAAAAATATCCACAATTATCCACAATTTTATATTGCATTTTATTCGTTTTAACGCTTATAAATTATTATAAAAATAATTTTAAGTATTTTATTTTTTTCTTGACACATACATTAAATTGTATCATTTATATATAAAAAGTGGCTCAAAGTGGTTATATCTGGATAAGAGACCTTCGAAAAACGCCCAATTTTGTTCAAGTACAAGGAAGGCGACAATAAAGACTTAAGTTCCTGGTTCATAGTCCCTGGTTCCTGGTTAAAAGAAACAACCAGAAACTACAAACCAGAGACCAGAAACCAAGTCTTTAAATAAATCGGGCAAAAGGGGGAGTTATGCAAAGGTCTCGATAATCGTGCTTAAAAATGGTGGAATATGTTTAGAGGAACATCTTTTCATACGATAGATTCCAAAGGCCGCATAATAATTCCCGCAAGGTTCCGCGATATAATTAAAAACGGGGATCAGGACGGGGTTGTTGTGTCAAGAATGGACGGAACTCTTTACGCATATCCTTTTGAAGAATGGAGAAAGATAGAAAACAAGATTCTCTCTCTTGCCGAAAAAAGTGACAGCATGCGCCGCTTCAGGAGAATATTTATCGGAGCGGCATTTGAATGCTCCTGCGATAAGCAGGACAGGATCCTGGTTCCGCCGGCCTTAAGACAGTACGCGGAGCTCGAAAAAGATATCGTCCTTGTCGGAGCTCTTGATCACTTTGAAATCTGGTCGCTTGAAAAATGGAATAAGGAACTTGAAGAGATGGAAAATGACAACAAAAAGGAGGATGTAAGAAACGAAATTGCGAAATTAGGAATCTGATATATGCAGATTTACCATGTCCCTGTCATGACAAAAGAGATTTTATACTATCTTGACTGCAAGCCGGGAAAGATTTTCGCAGACTGCACTCTCGGAGGTTCCGGCCATGCAAAGGCCATTTGTGAAAAAATCATGCCCGATGGCCTGCTGATAGGGATTGATCAGGATAAGGATGCGATTGAAAACGCAAAGAATGTTTTAAAACCTCACCTGCGGAATGTACGATTGTTCAAAGGCAATTTCGTTCACCTCTCCGAGTTCCTTTCAGAATCAAATATCTCAAAGCTTGACGGCATATTGCTTGATCTGGGCATTTCTCTCCATCAGATTGATTCGAGCGGAAGAGGCTTCAGTTTCAGAAGATCGGAGCCTCTCGACATGCGGATGGATACCGAATCGGATACGACGGCGGAAGATCTGGTCAACGAGTTGGATGAAACAAGCCTCGGAAAGCTTTTAAAGAATTACGGAGAAGAACGCTGGGCTGGAAATATCGCGCGCAATATTGCAAAAGCAAGGAAAACGGCGCGCATAGAAACAAGCGCGCGTCTTTCGGAAATAGTTTGTGCTTCAATACCGAAAAAAGCGCAGAACAGACAGAAAATCCATCCCGCGACACGGGTCTTCATGGCTCTCAGAATCGCTGTTAACAGGGAACTCGAAAATCTCTCTTTATTTATGGATGGGGCTGCCGAACTTCTGAATCCGGGAGGACGTATCTGTATTCTCACCTTTCATTCTCTTGAGGACAGAATAGTAAAACAGAAGATAAGAGAATTTGAAAAGGGGTGCACCTGTCCCCCGGGTTTTCCCATGTGCGTATGCAATAAAACAAAGATATTGCGGGCGCTCAACAAAAAGGCTCTCCGCCCGGAGCAGGAAGAGATTTTATTAAACCCGATGGCCCGGAGCACAAAGTTGCGGGCGGCGGAAAAATTACGGGAGGGACATGCGTAATACAAAAAAAACCCCCCGGAGTAAAAAGACGGGCCTGAAGCCGGCTGCAATATGGTCAATTATCGCAATTGTCTTCATAGCAGAACTTTTTTTGTATACATGGTGCAGGGTTCAATGCGTTAAAACCGGATACGAGATAACGAAAGAGACCGATAAAAAACTAAAGCTTATATCATTGCAGAATAATCTCAAGGTCGAAATCGCCCATCTTAAATCACCGCAGAGAATAGCGAGGATCGCAACCATGCAGCTCGGTCTTATAATACCAACTCCTGAAAAGATGATAATAATCCCGTGAAAGCTGTTGAAACAAAATATATAAAATTCCGTATAACAATAGTCGGCTTTGTTTTTACCGCCTTCCTTTCCGCTATCGGGGCAAAAGCCGGATATCTGCAGATCTACCAGAGTTCATGGCTTGCAAAAAAAGCTTCCGCCCAATACGAAAGGCCGTTTAAAGAACTTGGGAAACGCGGAACTATTTACGACGCTAATCTGCGCGAAATGGCCGTTTCAATCAATGCGACTTCAATCGCGGCCTATCCGCGTAAAATTCAGGATCCGGCTGCGACTGCAAAAAAGCTTGCAAACTCTCTGAATATGGATTCCGGAATTCTCCAGGGAAGACTTCTCGCAAAGAAACCCTTCATCTGGGTAAAACGGCAGGCTACGCCAAAGGAGATCAGCGCCGTAAAAAGCCTGAACCTTGAAGGCGTGGGATTCCTTTCTGAAACCAGCAGATTCTATCCGCAGAAAACGCTTGCCGCACAGACAATAGGCTTTACAGGGATGGACGGAAACGGACTTGAAGGCATTGAATTCTATTATGACAACCAGTTAAAAGGCTCCGACTTCGAGTATGTTGTTTTAAAAGACGCCCTCGGGCAGGGTTTTGATTCTGAGAAAACTACGACGGATTACAGCGGAAAGAATATTGTTCTTACCATCGACCAGAACATCCAGTACATAACAGAAAAAGCATTGAAAGAGGCTGTAGATGAAAACTATGCGAAATCAGGCATCGCCGTAGTAATGTCGCCCCGAACCGGCGCAATTCTTTCAATGGCCCAGTATCCTTCATTAAATCCGAATTCCTATGAAAAATTCGACAGGCATTTGTGGAGAAACAGGGTAATAACAGATCCTTTCGAGCCGGGTTCGACAATGAAGATTTTTACTGCCGCAGCGGCGATTGAACACGGCAACTGCTCCGAAAATACGATTTTTTTCTGCGAAAACGGGGAATACAGAATCGGAAAACATACAATCCACGATACACACCCTTACGGATGGCTGACTCTTAAGGAAGTCGTAAAGTTATCGAGCAATATAGGAGCATTCAAAGTCGTAAATAAAACAGGCCCCGAATACCTTTATAAAACTCTGAAAGATTTTGGATTTGGTGAAAAGACGGGCATCAACTGCCCGGGTGAAACATCCGGCACCATTGCTTCATACAAAAACTGGCGAGCAATTGATGTCGGAGCAATATCGTTCGGCCAGGGAATGTCCGCTTCCCCCCTTCAGCTTCTCTCTGCTGTTTCGGCGATTGCCAATGACGGAATTCTCATGAAGCCGTACATAGTTCAGGCCATAATGGATCAGAAAGGCTTTACCGTCACCCGGTTCGACCCTCTCCAGGTGCGCCAGGCTGTTTCATCCGCGACCGCAGGTAAAATGAAGGACATATTAATGTCCGTAACAGAGAAGGATGGAACGGGCTTTAACGCTGCGCTTGAAGGTTACACGGTGTGCGGAAAGACAGGAACTGCTCAAAAAACAGATGAAACCGGGAGATACGCGAAAGGCAAATATATCTCATCCTTCGTCGGCTTTACTCCGGCTGATAATCCGGAAATCGCCATCCTCGTCATGGTAGATGAACCGACCAGAAACCATTACGGAGGAATTGTATCCGCCCCCGCTTTCAAAAAAATAGCCCAGGAAACCCTGACATATATGAACGTACAGCCCAAAAACAGAGATGCCGGCAAGCTGAGAGTTTCCCGGGAAAGAGAGCTATTAGGGTGAAACTGTCGGAACTTGTAAAATCAGTCCGCGAAACAGAAACTGCCGGGAATCCTTATCCTGCACGGGATGATTCGCCTTTAATTTACGACCCCGAAATCGAATCGGTGCATTACAGGGCTCAGGATGTCAGGCCGTCAGGTCTTTTTGTCGCAATTTCCGGGCATTCGGCGGACGGCCATGACTTTATTGACGAGGCGATGGCAAGAGGGGCTTCCGCTGTTGTTGTTCAAAAACCTGTGGAATGCAATCTTATTACAATTCAGGTTGAAAACACCAGGAAGGCGCTGGGCAAAATCGCCGCAAAGTTCTACGGCAACCCTTCCATGAAACTTGTAACAATCGGCATCACAGGAACAAACGGCAAGACTACCACTTCATATATTATTGAAAGTATTCTTGCTTCAGCAGGCTTTAAGGTCGGTGTCATAGGAACAATCAACTACCGTTTTTCGGGGAAAACTTTCTCAAATCCCGTTACAACTCCCGAATCTCTTGACCTACAGAGAATTCTTTTCGAAATGGTGAAGGAAGACACAACCCATGTGGTCATGGAGGTTTCTTCCCACGCCCTCGATCTTTTCAGGACAGAGGCTTGTTTTTTTGACGCCGCCATTTTCACAAATCTCACCCATGATCATCTTGATTACCACGGCGACATTGAAACCTACTGGTTGTGCAAGAAAAGATTATTTACCGGCATACTTGTCTCCGGGCCTAAAAAGGAGAAAGCTTTCGCGGTGATAAACTGTGATGACGCAAGAGGCAAAGAACTTTCCGAAACTCTTTCAGTAAAATGCGTTAAAACAGGCTCAAGCGCCGCATATAATGTCCACACAATAAATTCCGGTTTGAGTACGGAGGGAATTGAAGCTGCGATTTCGACTCCGATGGGAAGTTTTCAATTCAGATCGAAGCTTGTCGGAAAGCATAATGTTGAAAATATTTTGTGCGCGGCAGGTCTCGGCGCAGGACTCGCCATTTCGCCGGAAAAAATGGCGGAAGGAATCGAGTCGGTCCGGGTTATTCCGGGGCGGCTTGAACGAATCGATAATTCCTCTGGAAGGTCGGTATATGTCGATTATGCTCATACTCCTGACGCTCTTAAAAATGTGCTCCTTTCTTTAAGACCCATCACAAGGGGAAGGCTTATATGCATCTTCGGGTGCGGGGGCGACAGGGACCGGACAAAACGGCCTCTCATGGGTGAAATAGCAGCGACTCTTTCAGATATCGCAGTCATTACATCCGATAACCCAAGGACAGAAAATCCTTCAGATATAATAAAAGAGATAACAGACGGGGTTACGCGAAAGAAAATCGACCGGTACGATCCGCCGGAACTGACGCGTGATTTTAACGGACGGGGATATGTGACGGAACCTGACCGGGAAAGAGCGATACGGCTCGGAATATCGGCATCCCGGCCCGGGGACACGGTTCTTATCGCAGGGAAAGGTCATGAAAATTATCAGATAAAAGGGACGATCAGGATTCATTTTGATGACAGGGAGGAGGCAAAGCTTGCCCTTTCATCGATAAACTCCGCAGGTTGAAAATATGAAACAACCGATTCCATGGACACAGGAAGATATAATCAAGGCAACAGAAGGCGAGGTTCTTTCCGCGGGGAGCAACCTTTTATTCTCCGGTGTCTCCATCGATTCAAGAACGATAGCTGCCGGCGAACTTTTTGTCGCAATCAAAGGCGATCTTCATGACGGGCACACTTTTGTCGAAGAAGTATTAAAGCTTGGAGTAAAAGGACTCATTATCAACGGGCATCGGGCGGACCGGCTTCCATGTGAAAAATGGAATAAAGCCGGCATTCTTTGCGTGGCGGTTGAAGACACGGTTAAGGCGCTCGGCCGCCTGGCGTCGTATAACAGGAGAAGGGCGGCTGTCTCGGTTGCGGCAATTACAGGCTCAAACGGTAAAACAACAACAAGAGGGATGACCGCGGAAGTCGTTTCACGCCGTTTTGAAACTCTCTCAACAACCGGAAATCTGAACAATGAGATCGGCCTCCCTCTTACCCTTCTAAAGCTCAGCCGCAGCCACAAGTGGGCCGTAGTCGAACTTGGAATGAACCATCCCGGTGAAATAGAACGGCTCGCGCGAATCTCCGCACCGGATATCGGCATCATAACAAATATAGGCCCCGCTCATCTTGAAGGATTGAATTCTTTAGAAGGCGTGATGAATGCGAAGGGAGAGCTTATTGACGGAATCAAACCTGACGGTACGGCCGTTCTTAATGCGGATGACGAAATGGTCATGAATCTTGCCCGCAGGACATCAAAAAAAATTCTCCTCTTCGGGTTTTCAGACAATGCATCGATAAGGGCATCCATGGTTAAGGTTAAAAGACATTCCACCTCTTTTACTCTCCTGCTTCCGGAAGAGACCGTTCCGGTTGACCTCCCGGTCTCCGGCAGATTCATGGTGGGAAACGCCCTTGCAGCGGCATCGGTCGGATATCTTGCAGGGCTGCCCGCGGCGGAGATCAAGTCCGGACTTGAAAACAGCGCTCCTGAAAAAGGGCGGATGAATATTTTTACCCTGCCAAACGGAATCACCATTATTGATGACACCTACAATGCAAACCCCGGCTCAATGGAAGCAGCGATAAAAACCCTTTCAGAACTAAAGGCTGATAACAGGGGAGTTCTTATTGCGGGCGACATGCTTGAACTCGGGAAGCATTCGGCAAAAATGCATGAGAAGACGGGATCTCTTTGCGCAGAATCAGGCATCTCGAGGCTTTATGTAACAGGACAATTTGCGGGAAATACCGCGGATGGCGCTGCCGGCAACGGCATGAATCTTAACAGCATCGTCACAGGCTCCCATGACGATATCCTGGAAGATATCACGCGATGGCTTGGTGCGGGAGACTGGGTTCTTGTAAAGGGTTCAAGGGGAATGAGAATGGAAAAAATCGTTTTCAAACTGAAGCAGTGGGCGGGAGAATAAGAGGATGCTTTATCATTTACTATATCCTCTGCACACGACATTTGCTGTTTTTAATGTATTCAGATACATTACTTTCAGAACAATATATGCGATTCTCACGGCTTTTCTTATATGCTTTCTTCTGGGGCCGTGGTTTATCCGCAGACTCTCACAAATGCAGATAGGACAGTACATAAGGGAAGACGGCCCCAAGGATCACCATAAAAAAACAGGAACGCCCACAATGGGCGGAACGCTCATAATCGTCTCCATTACCGTATCGACCCTGCTCTGGTCCAATCTTACCAGTTATTACATATGGATACTCCTTTTAGTTATAACAGGGTACGGCGCCATCGGATTTGCCGATGATTATTTAAAGCAGGTCAAAAAACAGAACAAGGGACTGAGCGCAAAACAGAAAATTATCATGCAGACCGGACTGGCGCTTCTCGTCGGCGCGCTTATCTATTTCAGCCCCGATTTTTCAAGCGTACTGACGCTCCCCTTCTTCAAAAAATTTTCACCCGACCTGGGTTTCTTTTATATATTTTTCGCCGCGCTGGTTATCGTGGGAACTTCAAATGCAGTTAACCTTACCGACGGACTCGACGGCCTTGCAATAGGTCCCGCGATAATCGTGGCGGTAACCTATATGATATTCGCGTATGTTACGGGCCATATAAAAATTGCCGAGTATCTCCAGATAAATTACGTGGCAGGGAGCGGAGAAATAACAGTATTCTGCGGGGCGCTTGTCGGAGCCGGACTCGGTTTTCTCTGGTTTAACGCCTACCCGGCGCAGGTTTTCATGGGAGATGTCGGATCACTCTCCATAGGAGGCGTAATCGGGACAGTTGCAGTAATTACAAAGCAGGAATTTATCCTTGTTATTGCCGGCGGGTTGTTTGTAATCGAGGCGCTCTCCGTTATCTTCCAGGTGGGTTTCTTCAAAATAACAAAAGGCCGCAGGATTTT
>JBFYVZ010000154.1:0-3867 GCA_041298995.1 Desulfobacteraceae bacterium | reverse complement strand
CCGAGATTGTTCAGGCAGATTCTCTTATATCGGTTGCGCACTTTAAATGCCATGAACTTTCGGGTTTTGGAGGAACACTGAAAAATCTTGGAATGGGATGCGCATCACGAAGGGGAAAACTGGCGCAGCATTCAACGGTCTGCCCTGCCATAAAAAAGAAAAAGTGCATAGGATGCGGAGACTGCGTCGATCACTGTTCCCAGCAGGCAATTTCAATTATAGACGAAAAAGCCGTTATTGATTCAGAAAAGTGCATCGGGTGCGGCGAATGCATTCTAATATGTTTAAACAGCGCCATTCAGATTGAATGGAACCAGACAATACCCTCATTTCTTGAAAAAATGGTTGAATACACAATGGGAGTATTAAAAAATAAGGCAGGCAAATCTCTGTTTATAAACTTTATAACAGATATCTCCCCGGCCTGTGACTGTTACCCTTACAATGATGCTCCGATAGTAAGAAATATCGGCATAGTAGCTTCAAACGATCCTGTAGCCATAGACCAGGCTTCCGTGGATCTTGTAAACAACGAGCAGGCTCTTCCGGGGTCCTGCATAAAAACTTCTTCAGGGCCGGGTGAAGACAAGTTTAAGGCTGTTTATCCTGCCATAGACTGGACTATTCAGCTTGACTATGCAGAAAAGATAGGACTTGGAACCAGAGAATATGAAATCGTACAGATATGACGGCGTTGTAAAAGGTAATATATTTTTAAGGATAAGGATTATTTTGATGTTGTCAGCAAACAAAAAATCAGTTGCTTTTGCGATAATATTAATGGCTGTCTGTTCATCTGTTTTCTTTGCTTGCAGCGAGCCCGGGAATAACAGCAAAAAGAAACCGACAGGAACAGAATCATTATATCCCGAAAGCTTTACATTCTTTGATTTAGGATCAAATACCAAAATATCAGATGATCTTCAAAAAAACCTTTCCGGCCAACTCGGCTCATATTCTGTTGAAAAAATGACCATTCTCGATCTGGTTATCCATAACAAAGCAATCTTTGGGAAGCATTTTCCGAACCTTTTTGAACTTCACAGGAAATTGAACGACGAAAAAGGGGCAAGAATAGAGCACAACATTACTAACCTGACTTTCAGATATCTTCAAAATGAAAACACACCGTTTGAATATGTCAAACTCACATTTTCAAATTATTCAAACAAACCTTTGCTCTTTTCAATAACCTCAAGGAAGAAGGAATCGTATATTGTTGACACCCTGAAGAAAAAATACGGTGAACCGGCAGTTATAAACTGGGAGGACGGGAAAAGCTTATCTATGCTCTGGGAAAAGAACAAAGATTTTTTGATTTTTTCAAGAATTTCTGAAAGAGGCAGTTTTAAATACAATATAATGATTTACTTTGTAAATAATCTTGAAAACCTTTTGCAGATTGAGCAGGATGAAATTAAAAAACGGGAAGAGGAAAGAAAAAAGGCTGGTAAAACGGCTTTCTAGCACACTTTCGAATTCGGAGTTGAAATGCACCAGCTTGATCAAGATATTTCGCTGATACCACAGAAAGAATCCCTTTTCACATTAACAATAACCGATAACTGGTCAATCAACGGTAATCCAAACGGAGGGTACCTGATGGCCATAATGGCAAATGCCATGTCGCTGCAAAGTGAAAAAAAATCAACGCCGATTCTGACTGCAAATTATATTTCGCGGTGCGTTCCGGGCAAAGCAGATTTGTCAGTTGAAACGATTTCTCAATCGACCCAATTTAACCGTTTTCAGGCAAAGATGTTTCAGGACGGAAAAGAAAAAATCAGGGCAACCGGCACATTTGCGGATGAAAAAGACGGCTGTTTTTTTGAAAGATTTGAAACATCAGCGCCTGATATTTCTCCGCTGGAAGATTGCATCCAGATTCCGCCTATTCCTAAATACACTCTCTTTAACCAGATAGATGCGCGCCTGGAAGCTGAAAGCGCCGGCTGGATGCAGGGACATTTATCGGATAGATCAGAACAAAAAGGATGGATCAAATTCAAAGACGACCGCCCTTTTGATATCTTTTCAATAGCATTAATTGCGGACTCGTTTCCGCCTCCGGTTCTTGCAAGCCAGGGGATGGTTGCCTGGGTTCCGACAATAGAATTTTCCATAAATATCCGGAATATTCCTGAAACAAAATGGCTGAAATGTATTTTCCGCACCCGCTTTATAAATTGCGGCCTTCTGGAAGAAGATGGCGAAGTATGGGATGAAGAAGGCAGAATCATTGCGCTTTCAAGGCAGATAGCTCAATTTCGGAAAACCGGCACATAAACTGTTGTTGCTGCCGGATGGACACCTGTCACATCTCCCGGGAAGCATATGCTTCTTAAAATAGCCGCTGACATAATTGTATTGATACATTTGCTGTTTATTATTTTTGTTGTGGCAGGAGGTTTTTTTGTCCTGAAATGGCCTAAAACAGCCTGGCTGCATATACCTGCGGCAATATGGGGCGCCCTGATTGAGTTGGCTGGCTGGGTATGCCCGCTCACACCTGTTGAAAACAGCATCCGGACAGGAGGAGGAGAGGCTGCATATCGGTCCGGATTCATTGATCATTACGTTATTCCGGTTATTTATCCGGCTGGTTTGACCCGTGAAATTCAGCTTGTTTTGGGATGTATCGTTATTGTATTGAACGTATTGATCTATGGTGTGCTCATTGTGAAAAAAGTCCGGAAAGAATAAATATCCTTAAACCCAATCCATTAAAATCTGTTTTTTAATTGAAAGGAGAACGATTATGATGAAGCAATTGACAACACTTTGTATAGTGATACTCCTGACCATGCTCTTTCCCGTAGGATATCTGACAACGCCCGAAAAGGCCGAGGCCGGGGTCGTACCCATTGAAGGAATAAAATATGATGTTAACTTCTCTCTTGAGGACAATCTCAAATCGTTTGTCGGCAAGAGAGTTTATGTAACACTTGATTCAGGGAAAACCTTTGTTGGTATTGTTAAGGAAGTAGGAAATCATCTTATATGGCTGGAAAAACTGGAAGGTAAAGAGTTTTTTGATGCCCTGATTCGCATTAACAGCATCACTGCCATAGACACAAGATTCAGGGATCTGAAACCCTGATATAAAAAGACCGAATATCGAATATCGTACGTCGAAGTTCGAGTTACGATTTACGATGTACGAACTACGAAAGATTAACAGAGCAGGAGGAAGCAGCATGCATGAAGGAAATGCCAAAAATATAGGTTATGTTGCCGGGCGCTGGCCTCTTGATCCTGAAAAGCCGACTCTTGTGTTTATTCACGGCTCAGGCGGATCAAGCGTTCTCTGGGAAAAACAAGTCGATGAACTCAAAGCGCACGTAAACACAATCGCCCTCGATCTCCCCGGACATGGCCGGAGCAGCGGTCCCGGCATGGACAGCGTCGCAGATTATTGTAAGGCAGTAGCGGATTTTATCGAAACAGTTGAGGTGCCTGGGCCTGTTCCGTGCGGCCTTAGTATCGGCGGAGCCATAGTTCTTCAGCTTATTCTGGAGCATAAGGAGCGCTATAAGGCGGCAATTCTCGTTAATACCGGTGCACGGCTCCGGGTAATGCCTCTGATTTTAGAGACCATCAAAAAAGATTACGAAAAGTATCTGAGTACTATCCCTCTTTTTGCGGCATCTGAAAAAACTGATCCCCGGAAGCTGGCTTCACTCATGGCAGATACGGCAAAATGCAGTCCGGAAACAGCATATGGTGATTTTATGGCCTGCAACCGTTTCGACGTGACAGATAAACTATCAACCATAATCACTCCTGTTCTCATACTGACAGCTGAAGATGACAAGCTTACGCCCCCGAAATTCGGAGTTTATATGAAAGAACAGATCAGGAGAGCAT
>JBFYVZ010000137.1:0-2686 GCA_041298995.1 Desulfobacteraceae bacterium | reverse complement strand
TCCCGCCTATTGCCTGCCCCTGCCAAAGACCCTCAACTGCATCAGATTCCGCGTCTGCATAACTGCCTGCCTCCCGCTTACACTCCAGATATTAAAGGGCGGCAGAGGAGCAGTCTGCGCTACGCCCGGGACGGATTGCCCTGACTCCAAAGCAGCCTGCCGCATCGTTAGAATCTCTTCTTCAGTATATATATAGTTTATCACGGCTGCTGAAATTGCAGCGGCTCTTTTTGCTTTTTTATCCATTATTATTTTCCCTTATAATTTTCCGGCGGTTCGGATCAGCCCATTCTCCGACCCGGCTAATGTCAGTCATTGAAGCTCTCTGCGGAACAAAAGCGCCTTATACCGGAATATTTCCGTGTTTCTTGGGAGGCCTTATCTCACGTTTGCCGCACATAACCTCAAGAGTCTCTATCAGGCGAGGCCTTGTAGTGCTTGGCACTATAACGGCATCTATATAGCCTCTTCTTGCGGCACAGTAAGGATTTGAAAAAAGATCCTCGTATTCCTTGATTTTTTCTTTCCGCTTTCCGGCGGAATCCTCGGCATCATTTATTTCCTTGCGGTGAATTATATTGGCTGCCCCTGCTGCGCCCATAACCGCGATTTCAGCCGACGGCCACGCAAAAGCCATATCGGCGCCGAGATCTTTTGAGCACATTGCAAGATATGACCCGCCGTAATCTTTCCGGGTAACAAGAAGCATTTTCGGAACTGTCGCTTCCGAATAGCACCAGAGAAGCTTTGCTCCATGACGGATTATTCCATTCCACTCCTGGTCGCTTCCGGGAAGATATCCGGGAACATCGGCAATGGTAAGAAGCGGGATATTGAATGAATCGCAGAATCTGATAAATCTTGTTGCCTTGTCGGACGCGTTAATATCAAGACATCCGGCTTTTACTTTCGGCTGATTGGCTATGATTCCGATTGTTCTGCCGTTCAGCCTTGCAAAACATACTATTATATTCTGGGCAAAATATTCATGAGGCTCAAAGAACTCTCCGTTATCGACTATCGCCCGGATAACCTCCTTCATATCATATGACTGGTTCGGGCTGTCAGGAATTATATCATCCAGCAGAGGAGCAGTGCGGGCAGGATCATCGCCGGTCGGAATGACTGGAGGATCCTCCATGTTGTTGGAAGGAAGATAGGAAAGGAGCTTTTTGATATTATTAATTGCGTCCTCATCGCTTTCGCACGCAAACTGAGCAACTCCGCTCTTTTCATTATGGGTCATTGCTCCGCCAAGATCTTCAAAGGATATCTCTTCGCCCGTAACAGATTTGATAACCTCAGGTCCTGTAATAAACATGTAACTGCTGTTTTTTACCATAAACACCCAGTCTGTCATTGCAGGCGAATAAACCGCGCCTCCTGCGGTCGGCCCCATTATTGCCGATATCTGGGGTATAACACCGGAGGCGAGAGAGTTCCGGTAAAAAATCTGGCCGTATCCGGAAAGAGCATCGACGCCTTCCTGTATTCTCGCGCCTCCCGAATCGTTTATCCCTATAAAAGGAACCCCGGCTTTTAACGCAAGATCCATAACCTTGCAGATTTTCTTTGAATGCATTTCGCCAAGGCTTCCTGCTCTCGATGTAAAATCCTGGGAAAAAGCGAATGCCGGCCTTTTGTCAATCAGGCCATGTCCGGTAATAACACCGTCTGAAGGGATATCCACCTTTTCCATTCCGAAATTTACGCACCGATGAGTGACGAACATGTCAATCTCCCGGAAAGTGCCCGGATCAAATAAAAGATTAAGCCTTTGCCTTGCGGTCAGGCGCCCTTTTTCACAATGCTTTGCTGTCGCTTTTTCGCCGCCCATTTTGAGGATCTTCGCTTCGCGATCTTTAAGATCCTTAATCTTATCTTTCACAATACCCATAACAAAGTTCCTTTCATATGGTACTTGGTTTCTGGTTTATAGTTGCTGGTCTCTGTATATCCTTCCATTTCAAAGCGGGACTATCCTTTTACTTGCAGTTTCTGTCAAGATAAAAAAGCAGCTCGCCGGCTCCAACCGTCGGCGTCTTTATCCCCTTTTCAACGTCCCGTGTAATCTTTGAAAGGAGTTTTTTTACATCAGGATTGTTATGAAAACGTTCCTTAAGACCCTCTTCAACAAGCGCCCACATCCAGTTTACAGACTGTTTTTTCCTGTTTAGCCCAAGCTCACCGCTCTTTGTCATTTTATCCCTGTGGTCCAGCACTATATCCCAGATGTCACTTATCCCTGTCATCTCGACTGAACTGCATACAAGAACGGGCGGTGTCCATGTCAGAGTCGATGGAATCAGGAGGTGAAGCGCCGATTCATATTCTTTTCTTGCGTTTTTTGCCTTATCTATATTGTCTCCGTCAGCCTTGTTGATTGCGACTGCGTCGGCAAGTTCCAGCACCCCTTTTTTGATTCCCTGGATTCCGTCTCCCGCGCCTGCCAGCATGAGCACAAGAAAAAAATCAACCATGGAAGAGACTTCCGTTTCAGACTGTCCGACGCCGACGGTTTCAACTATTATAACATCAAAACCTGCGGCTTCGCAAACGAGCATTGCTTCCCTTGTTTTTCTTGCAACGCCTCCGAGAGTGGAACCCGAAGGAGAAGGCCTGATAAAAGCATTTTCCTCAATGGAAAGCTTTTCCATGCGCGTCTTGTCCGCCATGATGCTTCCGC
>JBFYVZ010000128.1:0-10964 GCA_041298995.1 Desulfobacteraceae bacterium | reverse complement strand
CCGAAGTCATCGATGTTATTTTATCACTTGGTATAATAGGCTGTTTTCAAAATTCACCCCAGCGTTTACCTTCAAGCCTTTCGATGTTTCCTGACAATTTATTTTGACAATTTAACAAGTTATGATATGCAAATCAGGACTGTTCTGATTTATTAATGTAATTCCTGCGATATTCTAAAATGAGACTTTGCGAATGAAGAAGTCAAATAAGGCTCTTTTTTTATTACTCTTTTTATTTCTTACCATATCCGGGTCTTGGGCCGCTGAAAACAAGAACAAACCGGAAGTCAAGACCGTTGACAATTATGTCGCTATTTTTGATTTTGAAGTCAGGGATAAAGATAAGGATATTGCCCGTCCACTTGCAGATAAAGTCATTCACGAGTTTTCACAGTCAGATAGATATAAAGTAATTGATCGCGGTAATATGAACAAGATACTTAAAGAACAGAAATTCCAGATGTCAGGCTGTGTGGCCCAGGAATGCAAAGTAGAGGCAGGGCAGTTACTCGGTGTTGGGAAAATAGTAAATGGATCTGTTGGAATAGTTGGAAAAACATATTATTTAACATTGCAATTAATAGATGTTCGGACAGGGGAGATACTAAAATCTGTAGAAGATGAATGCGGTGTGAACTTGACGAATTGCTTGGCTCAACCAGAAGGCTTGCGAAAAAGCTCCTAAGTGAACAGATTGTTCCACCGCCAGCGATAGCGACGAAACCTACACCCATAGTCGAATCTGAAACCGAAGAGATAGAAACTAAGGCTAAAGCTGAAGCCGAGGCAATTGCAAAAGCCAAAGAAATAGAAAGAATTAAAGCTGAAGAAATCTCAAAGCCAGCCGAGCCGGAGCAAAAAATCACTAATTCTATAGGCATGACATTTGTGTATATCAAACCCGGCACATTCATGATTGGCTCACCAACTGGTGAGCATGGAAGGGGCAATGATGAAACACAACACCAGGTGACGTTGACCAGAGGGTTTTACATGCAGACAACCGAAGTGACGCAGGGACAGTGGAAAGCCGTAAAGGAGGGAAATAATCCATCGTATTTCAAGCAATGGTGGGGTGATAACTACCCCATTGAGAATGTTTCGTGGGATGATGTACAGGAATTTATTCTGCGACTGAATCAAAAAGAGGGCGGCAGTAACTATCGTCTACCAACCGAGGCCGAGTGGGAATATGCCGCAAGATCTGGAACGATAACGCCTTTTTATACTGGAAACTGCCTTTCAACTGATCAGGCTAATTATTCTGGGGATAATCCATTTCCAAGCTGTTCAAAAGGAGAATACAGAAAAAAAACAGTTAAAACAGGATCCTTTTCTCCAAACACATGGGAACTTTATGACATGCACGGGAATGTACGGGAGTGGTGTCAGGACTGGGATGGTGATTATTCATCTGACAGCGTTGTTGACCCTTCTGGTCCTTTGTCGGGATCTTATCGGGTGATTCGGGGTGGTGGATGGGACAGCAGTGCTGGGCACTGCCGTTCAGCAGAACGAGAATTCGACACTCCGGGCTATAGGTACGGCGACCTCGGGTTTCGTCTTGTCAAGGATATAGGCAACTTTTACGTAACAAATAAGGAATCTGATTTATCCGAAGTAGTTGACCTTTTTACATCTCTCGATAAGTGGCGCTCTTCTCGAGTAAAATGTAACCAAATACGGAATATCGATGAGTATGAACGGGGATTCCGAAAAGGATTTTCCGGCCCGCCAGGACTTGTGGACGGGTCGGCTGATTTCAACTTAGGGCATTCTGACGGAATGATCTCAAAAATGAAGATGTTCCCCAACCAGCTGGATACAGACGACAGCAAATAGCCGCGCCTGATCCTCGGACGTTATGTGAAAAAGATCGAATCATGATCAGGAATATCTCGGGTAAAGGACAGTACTTATGATTGATACAGGACTTAAGGGAAAAACGGTAATTGTGACCGGTGCCAATCATGGGATTGGTGCTGCTATAGCCATCGCCTTTGCCCGGGAAGGGGCCAGGGTCTTGATTACCTTTTTACGACAATCACCGGAGCTGTATGGAGAAACTAAGGCGAATGTGGATAGCGCAACAACCCCGGGGAGGGCATATTATTGCCGTGAACTGGGACAATCCGCAGATCTGGTATTGGAAGAGATACGGGCTTTGGGTGGCGAATGCATAACATGTGAAGCGGATTTGTCCGATCCTGACATTATTTCGAAGCTTTTTGACCAGGCGGAGAAAAGATGGGGTGCGGTTGATGTCATTGTCAACAATGCCGCATTCGGCGACCCTGATACCTTTCTGCCCCAACCTGTTTTAGATAGAGGTCTAGTTTTTTCCGAGGAATATTTTCTCAAACCATTGTCCGCCCAGACACATGATGCGCATTTTCACGTCAATAGCAGAGCTGTTGCGCTTATGATGGCGGAATATGCGAAGCGCCATATCGAGCGTCATGCTCAGTGGGGCCGGATTATCAATATCACAACGGATGGCGCTCGGTGTCATGCGTCTAACGTTTCTTATGGCGCCAGTAAATTCGCCATTGAAAGCTATACGCGTTCAGCCGCAACCGAACTAGGCCCTTATGGGATAACAGTTAATGTTATTTCACCGGGCGCCGTGCAAACCGGCTGGATTCCAGCCGAATTGGAAAAAGAAATTGCCGCCACATATCCACTCCGGCGAATCGGACAGCCGGAAGACATCGCGAAAGCGGTTACCTTTTTTGCATCAGATCAAGCTGGATGGATCACGGGACAAGTGCTGCATGTCGGTGGTGGAAATCGCATGTGATAAACATCGGGCATGTCGATTTTAAATGAACGTATAACAACCGCATCAACTCGGACTGGCAATTCCGCTGCGCTCCATTGCCAACCAGTTATGCCGAGCGTTATAATACATCTGAAAAAGTATTCATCGATGATCGTATTCTTCTCATATAAGGTGCTCAAAATATGAATCCATTATGGATTTTGGCGGCATTTCTATTTGGTGCTGTTATCAGCAGAATTGGTTTGCCACCCCTTGTGGGATATTTGCTGGCCGGATTTGCGCTAAACAGTATCGGTGTTACGGGCGGCGAACTACTGGAAACTTTAGCTGAGGCCGGTATTACGCTTCTTCTGTTTACCATCGGACTGAAGCTGAAGATTAAAAGCCTTGCAAAACCCGAAGTCTGGGCCGGTACATCCATTCACATGATTTTCACGGCCATTCTTTTCGGCTTTTTAATCCGGATGCTCGGGTTTTCAGGGATACCCCTCTTTGACCAATTGACTTGGCAGACATCGCTGCTGATCGCGTTCGCCCTGAGTTTTTCCAGCACGGTCTTTGCCGTGAAAGTGATAGAGGAAAAAAAGGAGATGGCCTCGCGGCATGCAGTTGCCGCAATCGGCATCCTGATTATGCAGGATATTATTGCTGTTGTTTTTTTGGCGGCGTCCACAGGAAAAATTCCTTCCTTATGGGCCGTGCCTCTCTTGGCGTCGCTTTTTATTGCAAGGCCTGTTCTTGGAAGACTCATGGCGATGTGTGGTCATGGCGAATTGCTGATGCTGTTCGGTATCCTGATGACTGTTGCCGGTTACAGCGGATTTGAACTTGTCGGGTTGAAAGGCGATCTTGGGGCGCTGGTGGTGGGAATGCTCTTCGCCGCTCACCCCAAGGCGCCGGAACTGGCCGACAGGTTGCTTGGATTCAAAGATTTGTTTTTGATCGGCTTTTTTTTAAATATCGGCATTTCCGGCTCTCCAACCCTCACAGGGTTCATAATAGCGCTACTACTGGCCCTGGTCATGCCGTTCAAGACCGGATTGTTTTTTATCCTTCTTACCCGATTCAGGCTGCGTGCCCGCACATCGTTACTTGCCTCTCTCAGTTTGTCGAATTACAGTGAGTTTGGTCTTATTGTCGGCTCAATCGGCGTTGCCAACGGCTGGATCAGCAGTGAATGGATGGTGGTAATTGCCATTGCACTTTCGCTGACCTTTATCATGGCCGCACCCCTGAATGCAGCTTCACACAGCATATATGCGCGTGGTTCAGGCCGCCTGAAATATTTCGAGACTTTAACCCGGCTGCCGGAAGACGAGCCCATCCATCCGGGCGACGCTGAAATTACGATTCTCGGCATGGGCGGCGTCGGAACGAGCGCCTATGATGAAATGAGGAGTCGATATGGTGAAATCGTGATCGGTGTTGATTTTAACACGGAAAAAGTGGAAGAACACCAGAAAAAAGGAAGACGGGTGTTTTTCGGAGATGCCGGCGACAGTGATTTCTGGAAACGCGTCGAACCTTCCAAAAGCTCGGTCTGTCTGGTTATGCTCGCCCTGCCTGATGCCAGGACAAGCGTTTTTTCAATTCAGCAGATGAAGGAAAGAGGTTACAAAGGTCAGATCACAGCGTCTGTCCGCTATGTGGACGAAATGCAGCTTTTAAGAGATGCTGGGATTGATGCCGTATACAATTTATATGAAGAAGCGGGCGTTGGTTTTGCCGACCATGTGTGCGAGCATATGGATTATTGTAAGCTTAAAAATATCGAGTAGTGTTTACCCCTTTAAGTTACGAGTGATAGCATTTGAACGAAATGTATAGGAACGAAGCTCTTAAGAGGTATAACTTATTCGAATAATATATTATAACAACGGCATTGTAGCGACGGCAAAAAAACCGCCGCGCCACAGGCCGGATGTTACTTTGTTTCGATTGGTAATCTTCATCGCAATTCTCAATCTAAACTTGCGGATTCGGTGCTATACGTGAAATTTGCAACAGAGCCGGCAGGAAACATATTTTTCCTGTAACAAAGTGTTCGGCAATTCTGATAGAGATCAAACAAATTTCTTAAACAAAATTTTTGATAGCCCACTCTCTGTTTACTTACACTCCCCGCCACATTAAGCAGGTTTGATATGCCCTATTCAAGCGGTCGGCATTTTTTACAGACCCCAGGACCGACGAATATCCCTGAGCAAGTGCTTCGGGCGATGGCGAAACCGATTATAGATCACCGGGGATTTGTTAAGAATTCGGAGTCCGTATTCCTCCACTTGCTGAATCATTTATCAGAGATTAAAACGTTATAAGTTTGTCAACTTTCCTTATGGGCCTTATCTCCGGGGAGCTCGCTCTATAACCGTATTGATTAATGAGAAAGGCTTCAGCCCAGTACGGCTTATCGTCAAATAAAAGACCTGTCCGGTTTCTAATGTTTTTGCGGTCAAAATTCAATTGACAAACCAGATCCTTATTCTTATACTTTAGCACTCAAAAACGAATATTTTATCAAGGACTTATGGGAATCGCATCCGATATTGCCATTATTATTGTTGCCGCTCTGATTGGGGGGTTGATTGCCCAGCGTCTCAAGCAACCGCTTATTCTGGGTTATATTCTGGCTGGTGTAATGGTCGGTCCGCATACGGGCGGAATAACCGTTACGGAAATCCATAATATTGAGCTTCTGGCTGAGATCGGGGTGGCTCTCCTGCTTTTTGCTCTCGGTCTTGAATTTTCATTCAAAGATCTGCAGCCTGTGCGAAATATAGCTCTTATCGGTACACCCGTACAAATGCTCCTGACTGTCGCTTATGGGTTTGTGATCGGACAATGGCTTGGTTTTGGGAAGATCGAGTCGATCTGGATCGGGGCGTTGATTTCTATTTCCAGCACCATGGTCATCCTAAAAACCATGATGAATAGTGGTCTGATTGGAACACTTTCCAGCCGGGTCATGATCGGCATGCTTATCGTTCAGGATCTGGCTGTGATTCCGCTTATTATAATTATGCCTCAGCTAAGCAACCCAGAAGCGGGATTACCCCTTTTGGGTTGGGCGGCATTTAAAGCGGCCTGTTTTCTTGCCGCGATGGTTTTCATGGGAGTGCGAATTATTCCCCGCATAATGTCCTATATCGCCGGTTGGAATTCTCGGGAGCTTTTTTTATTAACAGTAACCGCTGCAGGTCTCGGAGTAGGTTATGCCACATATCTGTTCGGCCTTTCATTTGCCTTCGGGGCTTTTGTGGCAGGCATGATTTTAAGCGAATCCGACTACAGCCATCAGGCCTTGAGCGATATTATACCTCTTCGGGACATCTTCGGGCTGCTTTTTTTTGTCTCGATCGGAATGCTGCTTGATCCTGTTTTTCTGTTTTCTAATCTTAAAACTGTTCTTCTTATGGCACTGCTTGTTATTATCGGTAAGAGTTTGATTTTCGGAGCGCTGGTTCCTTTATTCGGATACGGCAATGTAGTTCCCTTGGCTGTCGGATTGGGGCTTTTTCAGATAGGGGAATTCTCCTTCGTGATTGCGAGGGTCGGTCTTAAGACAAATTCCATAAACAATGATCTCTACTCCCTGATTCTCACTACCGCGGTTATCACGATGGTCCTGACTCCTTTTATTTCAGGTTTGACCGCACCTATTTATACACTCAGAAAGAAATGGTTCAAACGCGAATCGCTGCAAACAATTAACCTTCCTCAAACCGGACTTCGGGACCATGTCGTGATTGCCGGAGGAGGGAGGGTCGGGTCTTATGTGGCGCAGGTTCTACATTCTTTAAAATTCACCTTTGTGGTAATTGAACTGGATTCACGGCAGATCGACCGGTTCAAAAAAACGGGATTGCCGGTGATTTATGGAGATGCCTGTCAGCCCACAGTTCTCGAAGCAGCTGAAATTGAACATGCAAAAATTTTTATCATTACAACGCCTTCGGCGATTATTACAAATTCTGTTGTCACGCAGGCCCGCCGGCTTAATCCGGAGCTGCGTATCGTAGCCAGAGCAGAATGTCTTGAACAGATGCAAACGCTCAGTAATTCAGGAGTGAATGAGATCGTCCTGCCGGAATTTGAAGCCGGTCTGGAAATTACCCGTCAGGCATTGCTTTCCCTGAACATTCCGGCAGGTGAAATATTACAGTATACGGATCAGGTCAGGCATCGTTTATACGCGCCCATATATCAGATGAACGCCGGATATCCTACACTATCACAGCTTCAAATGGCTGCCGATCAATTTGAATTGGTATGGATTACCTTGCCTCGCGGCAGTCTCTTTATCGGGCGGAGTATCAAGAATCTGGAGATACGCAGCAGAACAGGAGTTTCTGTGGTAGGCATTCTGAATGATAAAAAAGTATTCCCGAATCCGGATATTCGCTATCGTTTTGCCGAAGGGGATTCGGTCGCCGTAATGGGCAATAGTGAGCAGATAGGGGCTTTAAAAAAACTTGTTGAGACTTTGGAGACAAACCAGGAAACAGAGGAGAATTAAAAATGATGAAAAATATACCATGCACAAATGTAAGGCGGCATCTGTTCTCTTGCTGGTTAATTTTAACGGCTATCCTGTTATTTATTTCAGATAATGCGTTATCCGAAGTTAAAAGATGCAAAGGACAGACAGTTTATGTCCCGATTTATTCACATATATACAGCGGTGATCGTGAACGCCCTTTTCTTCTTGCGGCTACTTTGAGCATAAGAAACACCGATCCCGATCAGTCCATAACTGTTAAAGCGATAGATTACTACGATTCGGACGGGAAACTTTTGAAAAAATACCTTCAAAAAAATTTAACTCTTAACCCGATGGCCTCAACGCGAGTAGTTATAAAAGAATCCGATAAGAGCGGAGGTTCGGGCGCCAACTTTATTGTAAAATGGGAATCAAATAAAATGGTTACCGCGCCTTTAATCGAATCAATAATGATAGGCACTCAGGTTCAACAGGGAATTTCATTTACTTCCAGGGGGCAGGTGATCATAGAAATGGACTGAAGTTTCGATTCCGCAAGTCTTCCAATGCCATCGACTGTGCCGTAGAAATGCAGAAAATAACCAAGATTTACAACATGGACAAGGACGATGCCGAAAAGATACTTCTTCGTGTGGGTCTCGGTTTCGGCTCCTTGCTGCGTATCTGCGATGCACTTGCCGGGAGTAACCTTTGAACCTATTGCGGCCGTCCCATCGGGAGCAAACGACAAACCGAGTTGCCATTTCCCCTATAATTATGATATCGACGGCATGTTCTGTGTTCACGGAACGCAAAAATTAATGAACAGAAATATCAAAGGAGAGAAAAAGTGAACCCAAAGACTGTGCTGTACTTAAGCCGGAAAGATGTGGAAACTCTGAATATTCCCATGTCGGATATTATCGATGCGTTGAATAACATGTTTCGCGAGAAGGGAGAAGGCCGGGTTGAAATGCCTCCCAAACCAGGAATCCATACGCGAGCTGATGCGTTCATTCACGCGATGCCGGCATATATACCAGGCATGAATGCAGCAGGCGTAAAATGGATCTCCGGATATCCTGAAAATCAGAAGAAGAAACTCCCCTATATCAGCGGACTGCTTATTTTAAACGACCCGGATACCGGTCTGCCTATCGCGATAATGGATGCAACATGGATTACCGCACGTCGTACCGGTGCTGCAACCGCCATAGCTGCAAAATACCTGGCTCGCAGTGAAAGCTCCTCTGTCGGTATTCTGGCCTGCGGCGTTCAGGGCAGAAATAATCTGGAAGCGCTGGCATGTCTGTTTAAAATTACCAAAGTCAAAGCATTCGATATATACCCGGAAATAGCTCAGCGATACGCAAATGAGATGAAGGATGTTGTTCACGCCGACATTGAAGTCGTTAAGAACCCGAAGGAAGCTGTGGTTGGTCTGGATATAGTAGTTACTAGCGGCCCGATACTGAAGAACCCCTCACCGGTGATAGAGGCGGACTGGCTTGCCGAGGGAGCCTTTGCCTCTCCTGTGGATTTCGATTCATATTGGAAAGGCGAAGCTCTGAAACAGGCCGACAAGCTGGCTACGGATGATAAAGACCAGATGGATTACTATCGCAAAACCGGCTATTTCAAAAATACTCCCAGGCCCTATGCCGATCTGGGTGAGATTGTTTCAGGTAAAAAACCAGGAAGAGAGAAAGCCGAAGAGCGTACAATAAGCATTAACCTCGGAATTGCACTGGACGACATGGCAACGGCAATTCTGATTTACAAGAAGGCGTCAGAACAGGGGATAGGAACCAAGCTTCCACTGTAACAGCTTGGAATAATAAAGAATCAGAGAATAGCAGGCGGATGAACAGGAGGGCGATTTAATCGTGTTTGAGATCCAGAACTACGCAAGCTTTGTTGCGGCAATTATTGTTTTTCAACTAATCCCAGGGGCAGGAACACTCGTTATTCTCAACGCTACCGCGCGTAATGGCATCGGCGCCGGACTCAGTTCGGTTTGGGGCACCCTGGTTGGTGACTTTGTATATATGGTTGCAGCCGTTGCCGGTCTGGCCGCTGTCATGAGCGCAAATCCTGTTATGTTCAAGGGGCTTCAATGGTTCGGCGCAGGATATATTTGCTGGATGGGTTTTCAACTGATTCGTACCTCTGTTGACAAAGACGGTAATACCGAAGAACCTGTAAAAACCGGATCGGTATATTTTCGTCAGGCGTTTACCGTCAGTCTCACCAATCCCAAGGTGATCCTGTTCTTCGTGGCGTTCTTTCCGCTTTTTCTGCGGGCCGACGCATCACTTGTAACGCTGGGAATCATGATGGCGCACGTTACCGTTATCAGTTTTATTTACCAGGCGGGACTGGTATTCATCGGAAACGTGATAGCGCGCAAACTCTCGGCTCTGCCATATGCGCGGAAATTAGCGACGCGCTTTGCGGGTGCAGCCCTGATCGGTTTTGGCGTTAAGCTGGCACTCAGGAATAGATAAATGTAGGAGAACGATCAGTCAGGACGGCAAAGTAAAAAGCTCATTATGCAAGGCGCGTGAATATTGAGGAATGAAGAGTACTTGACGAATAATGAAATGAGACCTTTGAAGAACATTCAATTTTGCTCAAGTTCAAGGAAGGCGAGAATTTTAACCACAGGAATACATTTAAGTATTTCGAGGATGGAAATTTGAGCCTGACGCAGAAATCGGGCAAAAGGGGATGTTATGCAAAGGTCTCGTAGTTATGCTTCGCCCATATAGACTTTGCGCACCATCTCATTGGACTGCAGATTGGCTGCCGTGTCAGCGAGGGCAATTTCTCCTGTCTGCAAAACATATCCCCGGCTGGCGACTTGCAGGGCGATTCGGGCGTTTTGCTCAACCAGAAGAATGGTCATTCCGGAAGCATGCATTTGCCTTACATTTTCAAAAATGCTGTCCACAAGCACCGGGGCAAGGCCCATTGAGGGTTCATCCAGAAAAAGGACCTTGGGATTGGACATTATGGCCCGGCCCATGGCCAGCATCTGCTGCTCACCGCCGCTGAGAGTTCCGCCCAACTGTTTGTGCCGTTCTTTCAAACGAGGAAATAAATCATACACTTTTGTTAAATTGGTTTTATTAAGATGTTCATTCCTGACGGTAAAAGCTCCCATTTCCAGATTTTCCTGAACAGTCAAACGGCCGAATATGCGCCGGCCTTCCGGGACATGGATCATTCCTTTTGTCACAATCTGATGAGCCGAATATTTAGTCAGTTCGTCTCCTTCGAGCTGTACGGAACCGCTTCGGGGTTTCAAAATACCGCTCAAAGTTTTCAAGGTCGTACTTTTCCCTGCGCCGTTCGCTCCGATCAGTGTGACGATCTCTCCCTTATCGACATTCAGGGAGAGGTTTTTGAGCGCATGGATCTTGCCATAATAAACATTGATATTTTTAACTTCGAGCAGGGCCATATCAGTAGATACTCCTTTATCACGGCATATTAATGGGTCTGGGCAGCGCTTCCTTGCCCGAGATACGCTTCAATAACTTTTGGATTCCGCTTGATTTCATCCGGCGTGCCTTCGGCGAGTTTTTTACCGTAATCCAGAACAGTGATTATCTCAGAAATTCCCATTACGACTCTCATCTGATGCTCAATCAGCATGATCGTGATTCCCAGATCATCCCGCAGGCTTTGAATGAAGTC
>JBFYVZ010000109.1:0-9919 GCA_041298995.1 Desulfobacteraceae bacterium | reverse complement strand
TAGTGTCATTTCACTTTCAAGTCAAGACAGTTTGACCCGGCAACTCTTTTTATTTCTTGAATTTTAACACTCCTTATGCAATACAATTTTGACGTAATATTTAACAAATTCAACATCCTTCCGGTCATGAAGAAAGGAAATCAGGGAATTAATACGCAAATATGATGGACGCACGGCAAGCATTCTGACCTCTTCTGAAAATGTCCCCGACGGAAAATTTAATGTATATTTCAGAATCTACCAGGTCGAAAAAGATAAGCTTCAGGCGCTTATTAAAGATATCCAGGGAAAGGGAACGATGCTTTACCTGGTAGACCACTTGGAACCGAAATAGCGAGTGCATTCCCCGCTGCTTTCCGCGGGGTTAAGGAGCGAATTAAAACAGAATCTATTCCCTACGGTCGAAGATCCACAGTGGTATGTTGCGGGGATCTTCAAACTCACATGTGTCCAAATATGGTTTCCGGATAGACACTAATTACGGTCTTAAAATGGTGTCTTATTAACGCGCCTCTTGACTCAATCCGAGCGGTTCTGATAATATCCTATAATCATTAAAAATATGGTATTAAAGGAGAAAATGATGGGATCGATGGACGAGCATATTTTAAAAACAGCCAAAGAGATAACTGTTAAATTCATTGAAACCGGAAGGGTTTCGCCCACAGGTTTCAATGAAATATTCAAATCCATTTATAAGGCGGTTGAAGAAGCTGTAAAGAACACCGGCGGTGTCCCGGATGAAAAAGGGAAGGAATAGTCTGCCGGATAAACCTCTTCCCTGACTTATCTTGACAGGAGAGGCATATTGACATAGAAATCAACCTTCTTTTTTATGGCAAGACAGGGTTGGTAGTTCCGGGTTTCAGTTTTCCAGGGGTTGGCAGACTTTTTGTTAAGCATTCAGGAACAAGGGTATCGGAATTGATGGGAAATGTTTATGGGAAGGAAAAGTTTAATTTTATTTTTGGTCTTCGCCCTTTTTGCGGCAGGTTTCGCCTGCTTCCTTTTTAATATGTTTTCGGGAAAAGCTGTTGTTTCCCTGTATTTTGCAGATGCCAATAACGCCTTCTTAAAATCCGAACAGAGAAAGATTTCCAGTTCATCAGATCCTGCCGAATTCGGGAGGGCGATAATAGAATCCCTTATAAAGGGACCTGAAGGTGAGCCTGGAAGGACTATTCCGGAGGAGACATTGCTAAAGACTTTTAATGTCGCAAAAGACGGGTCTGCGTACGCTGATTTTACTTCAGCAATAAGGGACAAACATCCGGGCGGAAGCTCATCCGAGCTTTTAACCATCTATTCGATTGTGAATTCGCTGGCTATGAATATTCCGGAGATTAAGAGAGTTAAAATAACGATAGACGGACGGGAATCGATGACGCTTGCGGGGCATATGGATTTGCGTTTTCCTTTTACGGTTAATACGGCTCTGATGAAATGAAAAAAAAGGACAGGATAAGCAGAATAAGAAATATCGGCATTATGGCTCACATTGATGCCGGCAAGACAACCGTGACCGAACGGATACTCTATTATACCGGCCGTTCTCACAAGATGGGAGAGGTGCATGACGGCGAAGCCGTTATGGACTGGATGCCGGATGAACAGGAGCGGGGCATTACAATTACTTCTGCGGTTACAGCGTGCCAGTGGAAAGGTATCGATATACAACTGATCGATACCCCCGGCCATGTCGATTTTACCATGGAGGTTGAGCGGTCATTAAGAGTGCTTGACGGGGCAATAGGGGTTTTTTGCGCAGTTGGAGGTGTTGAACCCCAGTCTGAAACTGTCTGGAGACAGGCCGATAAATACCATGTTCCCAAGATAGCTTTTGTAAACAAGATGGACAGAATCGGCGCAAGCTTTTTCGGGACTGTTGAAATGATGAAAGAAAGGCTCCACGCCAACCCTCTTATTATCCAACTCCCTGTCGGCTCAGAAGATGACTTTGCCGGAGTAATTGATCTTGTCGGAATGAAACAGATAATCTGGGACGACGAAACTCTTGGCGCCACTTTTACAGAAAGCGACATTCCTTCCGGCCTTCTTGGCTTGGCGGAAAAATACCGGGAAAAACTTATAGAAACACTTTCAGAGGTAGATGACGGAATAATGGAGGCCTATCTGTCTGAAACTGCAATAACGAATGAACAGCTTGTTTCTGCCATACGAAAGGGAACCGTGAATCTGAAGATAGTTCCTGTATTATGCGGTTCAGCCCTCAGGAACAAAGGTATTCAGCCCCTGCTGGATGGTATTGCAAGCTTTCTTCCAAGCCCTCTCGATATTCCTCCTGTCAAAGGCATACATCCTGAAACCGGGGAACCACTTGAATTCGAGACAAAGGATAATGGCCCGCTTGCAGCGTTGATATTCAAGGTTGCGATGATGGAAGGGCGCAAGCTTTCCTTTGTCAGGGTTTACAGCGGAACCCTTAAGTCGGGAGTAGACGTATATAATCCTTTTCGTAAAATAAGAGAAAAGCTTTCCAGAATTTTAAGGATGCATGCCAACAAGAGGGACCGTATCGAAGAAGCCGGTGCAGGAAGCATCGTAGGTGTTGTCGGACTGAAGACCTCTTCAACAGGTGAAACTCTTTGTTCGGCTGAAAACCCCGTTTTGCTCGAAAAAATAGATTTTTATGAGCCTGTTATCTCCATTGCGGTTGAGCCTAAAACACACGGTGACCAGGAAAAGCTTGAAGAAGTTTTGTCAAAGTTCATTGATGAAGATCCGACATTAAGAGTCAGGAAGGATGAAGATACCGGCCAGACTATTTTATCCGGAATGGGAGAGCTTCATCTCGAAATAATAATCAGCCGTATGACGCGGGAATTCAACACCATGGTTAATGTTGGAAGACCGCAGGTAGTATACAGGGAAACCATAGCGTGCGATACAACCGGAGCCGCTGTTTTTGACAGGGATATTGCCGGGCAGCGCCATTTCGGAGATGTGAGCCTGAAATTAAAGCCGCTGAAGAGAGGAAGCGGCAACAGGTTCAGGTCTGATTTGAAAGACAATATTATCCCTCCTGCTTTTGTGCCTTTTATTGAAAAAGGAATAAACGAGGCTTTTGACAGCGGAACCGTTATGGGATACCCGGTTGTTGATGTTGAAGCGGTTTTAACCGGGGGATCATACCGGGAGTCGATCGGAACGGAGCTTGCTTATACGGTCAGCGCCGCTATGGCCTGCAAGGAAGCTTTCAGGAAGGGCGAACCCTTTCTGCTGGAGCCGATAATGGACGCAGAAGTTTTTGTTCCTGATTCTTTTATGGGAGATGTTATCGGGGATTTAAGTTCCCGCGGCGGGAAAATCGGATCTATAAATTCAAAATCGGGCGTCCAGGTTATAAAAGCCATTGTCCCTCTTTCACGAATGTTTGGTTATTCGACTTCGCTCAGATCGGCAACCCAGGGCCGGGGGACTTTTACGATGCAGTTCTCCCACTTTGATAAGAACTGAATGACGACTTCGTAAAAAATCCATCTGCTGTGTTGCGCTGCATCCTTTGTCATTGCAGCGTACGAAAAGTACGCTTCATTCCTCAGGATTTGCGCGCCTTGCATCTGGAGCTTTTTACAAAGCCGTCTGAATCCCAGCTTATTTATTGCGGGCGGCGGGGCGGGGATGTTTTCTCAGGCTCTTTTTCTTTCTCTGTCTTTTCCATCTTTTTAATATCTTTCAGCATTTCTTCTATTTTAATCTTTCTGTCCTGATCGTCTGTCTCCTGCAATGCCTTTCCAAGATGGAAGCGGGTGTTTTTAACGTCTTCTTTGATTCTGTAATATGAGCCGAGATAATAGTGCGCGTCTGCAAGATTGCCGGCTTTACCGCTTGTTTCACCAAGAAAGTATAATGCCGGAATATAGTACGGATGCCTTTCGGTAACAGTTTTAAATAGTTGTATCGCCTCGGTCAAATTCCCGGTTTCAGCCTTGATGCGCCCTAAAAAAAACAGGACTTCCGGATCATCCGGAGCAAGGCTGATTGCACCTTCAAGTGTCTTTTCCGCTTCATTATAACGGCCATCCTGAAAATATGTTTTGCCAAGTTCCCTTAATATATCAGAATCGAAGGCTTTTTTCTCCAGAGCTTTTTTGAAATGGTTTACGGCATTTATTCTGTTTCCGGTTTTTGAAAGAATGAGGGCATATTTGTAATGTGTAATGGGATCATCGGGGTAATTTGTCACATCCTGACCGAACAGTCTTAATGTGTTCTCATCGTTGCCGCAAATTACAATTAGTCTTGTATGAGCCTTATTAAAATTATCCTTGGAATAAGATAATCTCTTTTCCGAATGTTCCAGATTCTTTTCAACCCAGGATCCCAGGTAGCCTATACGTTCTTCCACGGCAGGATGTGTTGTAAGGTAGGCAGGAATCTCAGCCGAACCGAACCAGCGTTTATCGCGTATTTTTTTCAGGACGGCAACGATTCCTTCTCCGGTGTATCCTGCTTTTTTAAGATAATCTAGACCTATCTGGTCTGCCTGCATTTCATCTTCACGGCTGTAGGCAAGTGAGAGTGACTGGCCTGCAGCCACAGAACCTATTGTTAAAGCGCGCGAAGCTGCATCAGCCCCTCCTTTTGCTCCAAGGAGTATGCCTGCCGCCATTCCGGCGAGAGTAGCTATTTGAATTTTTTTTGATCTTTCAAACCTGTCTGAAAGATGACGGCATACTACATGAGAAATTTCATGCGCTATTATGCCTGCAAGTTCTTCTTCATCTTCCATTGCTTGAAAAAGACCGCTGTGAATAAAGATATGACCCCCGGGACCTGCAAATGCGTTGTAATTTTCATCTTTAACTATATGAAACCGGTAGGCAAAAGGCTGGGGGGGAGCAGCGGCCAGTATTTTGGCGCCGATATCCCCAACATATTTCAAGAGAATCGGATCATCAATAAGTTCATAATGTTTTATAACTGCCTTCATAAATTCACGGGAAAGTTCTTCCTCCTCTTTAACGGACAAGCAAAAAGCTTTTCCTGGAAATAAAAGACTTAAATATGAGGCTGTTATGATGTAAATTAAAATATGTTTAATTATGATTTTCATATGTTCCGTTTTTTATTTATATATTCTTTCAAAGCATGACGTTTTATGTTAGAGAGCTTGCATTATGGCACATATTATAAGCATAGCCAACCAAAAAGGTGGGGTTGGAAAAACAACAACAGCAGTTAACTTATCTGCATCGCTTGCGATTTCAGAGAAAAGGACCCTCCTTGTTGACTGTGATCCACAGGCAAATGCAACGACCGGGATAGGTGTCGACAAAACCGGCATTAAAAAGACACTTTACCACGGAATGCTCGGAGAATCAGATGTAAAAAGCATTATAGTTGATACACAGATTGATTTTTTAAAAGCGATACCTTCAAATATTGAACTGATAGGTTTTGAAGTTGAAATGATGTCTCTCCCTGATCGTGAAAAAGTGCTGAAAAATCTTCTTGCCGGAATCCGGGATTCATTCGACTATATAATTCTGGATTGCCCCCCGTCTTTAAGTCTTT
Organism: Desulfobacteraceae bacterium; assembly: GCA_041298995.1. GTDB lineage: Bacteria > Desulfobacterota > Desulfobacteria > Desulfobacterales > RPRI01 > RPRI01. Next base: position 4,381 of record JBFYVZ010000109.1, on the reverse strand, counting down.
TGACCGTAAATGCTCTTACGGCCTCCGATTCACTTCTGATTCCGCTTCAATGTGAATTTTATGCGTTGGAAGGACTTGGCCAGCTATTGCACACAGTAAAACGGATCAGGCAAAGTCTGAATCCGGGTCTTAAGATAGGAGGGATACTTCTCACCATGTATGACAAGAGAACTAACCTTTCCATGCAGGTAGCCGAAGATGCGGAAAGGCATTTCAGAAATCTGGTTTTTAAAACCATAATACATAGAAGCGTGCGGCTTGGTGAAGCACCCAGCTTCGGGAAACCGATAATACTTTATGACGCCGCTTCAACGGGGGCCAGGAGTTACGTAAATCTTGCAAAAGAGATACTGGACAGTGTGGTTCTGAGACCATTGAAGAACGTACAATTTTAATTATATCACAAAAAGTCATTCTCACACAAAGATCACGGAGGACACAAAGAAAAACCTGAATGTTTTCAACAGGCCTTTCTTCGTGCCTTTGTGCCTTCGTGTGAAAAATTGCTTTTTAAGAAGCCGTCAATTTTGACATATATTCAGAGGAGTTGGATGGATAAAAACCAAGGTTCAAAAATCAGGAAAAAAATTGCTCTTGGGAAAGGGCTCGGCGCTCTTATTCCGGGTATTGATTCTGGTGAGAAGGAATCGGGAAAATATATCCTTTGCGATATAGGAATGATAAGGCCCAATCAGTATCAGCCCAGAATCCGTTTTTCTGAAAAGGAGCTTGAAGAGCTTGCCCGGTCTATTGAAGAAAAGGGAGTTATCCAGCCCCTTCTTGTCAGAAGGGATGCCGCGGATTTTGAGTTAATAGCAGGGGAAAGGCGTCTCAGGGCGGCCAGGATGGCCGGTTTGACGGAGGTTCCGGTTATAATTAAGGATGTGCCCGATTCCGAAATGCTCGAAATGTCGATAGTCGAGAATATACAGCGCGAAAACCTTAACCCGATAGAAGAAGCGGAAGCCTACCATCGCCTTATGGCCGAGTTTAGCCTCACACAGGATGAAGCTTCAAAACGGGTGGGAAAGAGCAGGCCTGCCGTTGCCAATCTTCTGAGACTGCGCCAGCTTCCGGAGCAGATAAAGGAAAGCATTTTAAACGGCACCCTGAGCATGGGACATGCAAGAGCGCTGCTGGGAGCAGAAACATCCGCCCAGCAGAAAACCGCATGGATGGCGGTAATATCAAAGGGCCTTTCGGTCAGGGAAACCGAAAACCTTGTAAAGCGCCTCAAGTCCAAAAAGGCGCCTCAGGAAAAACGCAAAAGTTCGGATGATATATATTTTTCAAGTCTTCAGGAAGAACTGTCCCGCCATTTTGGAACAAAAATTGAAATCAAAAGGCACGGGAAGAAAGGGAAAATAGAGATTGAGTTTTACAGCAATGAAGATCTCGATCATCTGATCAGCCGCCTCAAGCGTGCGAAGTAGGTTCGGGCAGGGGTAATGGGCTTTGGCATTTTGCAAGAAATTTTTATGGAAACATATCAACGCCCCCTGATTGTCGACAATGAGATACAGGCAGGGACAAAATCACGACTTCGTGTCGTATATCCTCTGGGGCTGCCCGGATTTCATGGATGCGGATTTGCCGCCGTTGCCGGAGCCGGAATTACATTCTTGCAAAATGCCAAAGCCCATTACCCTTGCCCGGCCCGAATGGGAGATACTCAAAAGGTTCATTAGATGGCTCTTCATATAATAATTGACGGATACAATCTGATTCGCCAATCCCCTTTATTAAGCTCTCTCGACCGGAGAGACATCCAGCTTGGGAGAAGAGCGCTGCTCGACCTGCTTGCTGCCTACAAAAAAACAAGACCGCACAGAATAACTGTTGTTTTCGATGGTATAAGTGATTCTCTCTTTTCATCGGCCAAAGAGAAGATAAAAGGGATTGATGTGCGTTTCTCAAGGCGTCCGGACTCGGCGGATACGGTGATAAAAGGGCTGGCATCGAGTTACAGGGAAAAGGCATTGATAGTAAGTTCCGATATGGATGTGGTCAGATTTGCCGAAGCAAAAGGTTCCGCCACAATCAGCTCCCCCTTATTCGAGAATAAAATAAGGGCGTCCTCATGCTTTGATGATGCAGGGACGGCGGAGGATGAGGAGGAAGAAAGGCGGACGGATACAAAAAAGAAGGGGCCGTGCAGAAGGCTTTCCAAAAAAATAAGGCATAATATAAACAGAGCCGGGATGCTTTGATTAAAGCAGGATTCAAGGATTCAAGGGGTCAAGGGGCCAGGTGAAAGGAAAACCTGCCAGAACTTTTCAACACACTCGAACCCTCGAATCCTGGAACCCTTTCTGCTAACTTTGCCGTCTGATTTTCGGCTTTTTTACAAGTTCATAAATAATGAATTCTTTGAAAACATCGGAAGAGTGCTTAAGATGACTCCTGAAGAAAAAGCCGATCAGACTGATTCAAAAAAGCGCGTCACGGAGCTTTACAGAGACCATGTCTCTTCAGGCAAGGCGGAATTCTTCAAAAAATACGGAATGGATTTCGTCATGGGCCGCAGAGAAGGCCCTTTCCTGTGGGATATGGACGGGAGGAAGCGCCTTTTCAACCTCCACTGCAACGGAGGAGTATTCAACCTGGGGCACAGGAGCAGCGAGCTGATAAGTGTCCTGAAAGAGAGCCTTGAAGAAGTCGATATAGGTAATCATCATCTTATCAGCAGGGAAAGAGCCGAACTCGCCTTTCTTATTTCGCAGCTTATGCCGGGTGATCTTGATTACACAATTTTCGGTGTCGGAGGCGGCGAAGCTGTTGATCTTGCCTTTAAAATCGCAAGAGCCTATACGGGCAAATCTGAAATAATATCAGCCCGCGGCGGTTACCACGGGCATACCGGCCTTGCAATGGCTGCCGGTGATGAAAAATACAGGTCTCCTTTCGGGCCGGCTGCTTCCGGCTTTATTCAGGTTCCTTTCGGCGATCCTGATGCGCTTTTCGCGGCAGCCGGAAAGGATACGGCAGCCGTAATACTTGAGACTGTTCCAGCCACCCTCGGCATCGTTATTCCACCTGCTGGTTATCTTGAATCAATTCGGGAATTTTGTACCGGGCAGAATATTATCCTCATCATGGATGAAGTTCAGACAGGATTGGGGCGCACAGGGAGATTATGGGGTTTTGAACATTTCGGTATTATTCCGGATATTGTTGTTTTAGGGAAAGGCCTGTCGGGCGGGATTTATCCCATCAGCGCTACGGTTATAAGAAAACCGCTGGAATCGGTTTTCCATGCAGACCCTTTCATACATATTTCGACTTTCGGAGGATCGGAGATCGGATGCAGGGTTGCGCGCCGTGTTCTCCAGATATCTTCCGCGCCGGCTTTTCTTTCGCATGTAAACAGACTGAGTCTTGAGTTTGAGGCCGGGGTCGCAATGCTTATGGAAAAACATCCTGAATATCTCACAGATTTCCGGCAGCTTGGCCTTATGATGGGTTTAAAATTGGCCGACGAAATATCCGGTCCCGTTTTGACAAAAGCGGGATATGATAATGACCTGCTTATGCTTTACGCAAACAACGATACTTCGGTTTGCCAGTTCCTTCCTCCGCTTGTCATGGAAGAGGAGCAGGTGGGCTGGGTGATTGACAGGCTTGACAAGGCGCTTTATGCGGCGGAATCGATGAGATCTTTTTTGATGCAAGGCGAAAAACGATGAACATCGACTCTGATCTTCTTAACAAATTCGAAACAGGACTGGACCCGCAGAATCTCAAGGATTCGTCCGTTCCGGCAGTAATTCTCGGATTCGGTGAGATATCGACTGTTTTTCAGATTGGAGGATGTGCCGATATCGCATACAAAAGGATGCCCCTTTTCAAGGATATAGCCTCTGCAGAAAGATATGCGGGACAATTCCTTGAATATTGCAATCTGCTCGCCGAATCCGGACTGAAGCTTCCTGAAAGCGGAACAGAAATAATTGCTCTTAACGATAGACCGGTTGTTCTTTATATTGCACAGAAGATTCTTCCCCCCGAATGCTTTGCCCATAAACTTATTCATGTCCTGAATCCTGATGAGATTGGAAATATGCTGGAAAAAATCCTTTCGCGGATCGAGCTTGTGTGGCGCTTTAACAGGGAAAAGAAGCCTCTCTTAGAGCTTGCGCTGGACGGGCAGCTTTCCAACTGGGTTATTCCTGATAACCTGTCCGGTGAGTTATATTTTGTCGACACAAGCACGCCTCTTTACAGGAAAAACGGGGTTGAGCAGCTCGATCCGGAACTACTGCTGCAAAGTGCTCCAGGATTCCTGCGCTGGATGCTGCGCCTCTTTTTTCTTGATGATGTAATGAACCGTTATTACGACAAGCGCCAGGTATGCATTGATCTTGCGGCAAATCTTTTCAAG
>JBFYVZ010000103.1:0-7437 GCA_041298995.1 Desulfobacteraceae bacterium | reverse complement strand
CATAAAAGTACGCCGCAATTACGAAAGATGAAGCGCAACGAAGAAATCGGACTTTTTACGAAGCCGTCAAAATTGAGTTGACATTTTATGCCATGTCTAACATATTCTTTACCTTCAGGTTAGTTAGTTTCCATCCGGAAATGGCCCTTTTGTGCGATCTCTGTGTCAATCTGCGGGATTTCTTGTGCGACATACAATGCGTATGTCTCCGCGCAATCCATTGATTTTCTTGAGCTTGCCCAAAATTGCCTGTTTCCGAGTTGGAAACTTACATGTGTCCAAATTTGGTTTCCGGATGGACACTAGTTAATTTAACAAATTATTGCAACCGAACACTTGATCCTTTGGCCACTCGAATCCTTGACCCCTTATAAAACATTAAAGGATTTATATGATTCTGATAATCGATTTCGGATCCCAGTACAATCAGCTTATAGCAAGACGGGTACGTGAAAACCGCGTTTATTGCATGATCGAACCCCCGTCAATTCATATAAATGAAATAAGAAATCTTAAACCCGAAGGAATTATACTGTCCGGAGGACCGTCAAGCATTTATGAAAAAAACAGCCCCAAGATAGATACGGAGATATTCAATCTGGGAATTCCGATCCTCGGAATCTGCTACGGAATGCAGTTTATGGTACATTCGATCGGCGGCAGCGTTGAAAGAGCCGGAAAACGAGAATACGGTTTTGCCGAGCTTCGTACAAAAAGGCAGGAAGGTGTTCTCAAAGATACAGGCAGATCAACAAAATGCTGGATGAGCCACGGAGATTCCATAAAAAAACTGCCGGAAGGCTTTACCGTTTTAGCTTCAACGGAAAATACCAATATAGCCGCCATAGTTCATGACGATAAAAAACTTTACGGCCTGCAGTTTCATCCCGAAGTGGAGCATACGCCGATGGGAAAGAAAATGCTGAAAAATTTTCTTTTTGATATCTGCGGATGCAGGCATTCATGGACAATGAAATCTTTTGCGCAAAAAGCAATAAATGAAATCAGGCATACGGTCGGAGATAAAAAAGTGGTGCTCGGATTGAGCGGAGGAGTTGATTCATCTGTGACCGCAATGCTGATTCATAAAGCCATAGGAAGGCATCTCACCTGTATTTTTGTCGACAACGGCCTCCTCAGAAAAAACGAAATGGAAAAGCTCAAAAAAACCCTGACCCGTAATCTTGATATTAATATAAAATTCGTAGATGCAGGAAGCAAGTTTTTAAAAGAGCTTGCGGGAGTAGCCGATCCCGAGAAGAAGCGCAAGATAATCGGGAAAATATTCATGGATGTTTTTGAGGCTGAAGCGAAAAAGATAAAAGGAGCTGAATTTCTGGCGCAGGGCACTCTTTATCCAGATGTCATCGAATCGAGATCCGCATTCGGCGGACCCACAGCCGTAATAAAATCTCATCATAATGTAGGCGGTCTTCCTAAAAAGATGAAGTTGAAACTGATTGAACCTTTAAAATACCTGTTTAAAGATGAAGTGCGTCGCCTCGGCAAAGCAATCGGACTGCATGACGAGATGATATGGAGACAGCCCTTTCCCGGTCCTGGTCTTGCCATACGAGTTATCGGAGAAATAACAAAACAGCGCCTCTTTATTTTAAGAGAAGTTGATGACATTCTTATTTCAGAAATTAAAAATGCAGGCATATACAGGAAATTATGGCAGTCTTTTTCGATCCTGCTTCCTTTAAAGAGCGTTGGAATCATGGGCGATCAGCGTACCTATGAAAATATTGTCTCGATAAGGGCGGTTACGAGCAAAGACGCCATGACCGCCGACTGGGCGAAACTGCCACATTCGCTGCTGGGAAAGATCTCGAACAGGATTATTAATGAAGTAGACGGTGTAAACAGGGTTGTTTATGATATAAGCTCGAAACCGCCTGCCACCATTGAATGGGAATGAAGAGACCTTGGTCTCAATATCAATAAGAAATAAGGAAGAGAAGCAAATATGGAAAAAAAAGAGTCTTCAGAATTTAAAATCAGTATTGATAAGGAACGTTCCGAACATTATTTTCAGGAAGCAAAAAAAGATCTTCGCTTTGAAAAATTAAATCAAAGGGTCACAATTATTTCGATCCTGATTCCCTGCATAATAGTAATTCTGCTTGTTGTATCCTATCTTGACATGAAAAATAAAATCACGGGCGTTCATGACTCGGGATCCATGGAGATCAATAATCTGTCTAAAAATATCGATAAAATAACCTCTGAACTTTCTTCTCAATACTCAAAGCTCGATGCATCATTCGATAAGAAAACAGCGGCTCTTAAAACCGAATTTCAGAATTTGGCAAAGGATATGAAAGAGACGAAAGCCGACAAAACAGAGGTGGCGAATATCATTGCGGAGATAAACAGGCAGATTTCTGCGGCAAGAAACGATCTCTCAGCAATTTCAAATAAAGTAAAAGGAATGGAAGCAGGTTTATCTCAGAAAATTATAGAGATTACAAAAAACTTGGGTAGAATAGAAAACGATCTCGCAAAGCTGCGTTCCGATATTGCATCAAAGGCGGATAAAAAAGATATTGAAGCTTATATGAGAAATGAACAGAAACGTTATCAGAATGAATTAAACCAACTGGCAGGAGATGTCGAAGATAAAATAGATTCAATCAGAAGACAGATAGGTGAAATTGAAAAAAAGATGGTTAAAATGACACTTCCGGTAGTGCAGCAGCCAAAAACAGAGAACATGGAAAAACCTGCTGTTTCAAAAGGAGCGGCTTCTCAGCCCGGAAAAATAGTTGAGCAGGATCTGAAATAATATGGATAAAGGATACCTTGAAAAAATTCTTAAAAGTGTTTCCGCTGGCAGCACTTCAGTTGAAGATGCTTTAAAAACACTTGCGCATATACATATCGAAGATATTGAGTATGCCCACATAGATCATCACCGTTCGCTCCGGAAAGGGTTCCCGGAAGTCATCTTCGGCGAGGGGAAAACCGCCGGACAGATTGCAGGGATAATGGGAAAAATGGCAATACAGGAGGAGGTCATTCTTGTTACACGAGTTGATGAAGCAAAAGCCGGAGAGGTGCTTTCAGGATTTCCCGATGCCGTATATTACAGTGATGCAAGGATGATCGTCAGGAAGAAGAAGGATATTCCAGTGCAGGGGCGTGGCAGGATACTTGTGCTCTCTGCCGGGACATCAGATATTCCGGTTGCTAAGGAAGCATATATTACGGCGCAAGCTATGGGAAATGAAGTCGATTCCGTTTTCGATGTTGGAGTTGCAGGAATACACAGGCTTTTTAATCACAGTAAAATGATCGATGACGCTTCAGTCCTGATCGTTGTTGCCGGGATGGAGGGAGCGCTTCCAAGTGTTGTGGCAGGGATGGTAAGCCGACCTGTCATAGCCGTGCCGACAAGTGTAGGCTATGGAGTTAGTTTTGGCGGGCTGACAGCGCTTTTTGCAATGCTCAACAGTTGCAGTTCAAATGTCGCTGTAGTGAATATTGATAACGGGTTTGGGGCGGGTTACATGGCTTCGATGATAAACAGATGTTAAAAATGAGGATTCAAGGGTTCCGGGATTCAACCACTTGAATCCCGGAACCCTTTCTCTCTATATTATTTTCAAGGCTACTGATGTTTTTGCATCGATAATTCCCTGAAGCCACTGCGTTCCTGTATTACTCTCTTCGTCCTTCAGATTTTTTATTACCGTCAAATAATCTTTTCCGGACTTCCTGATGCCTGAGGCAATTATTTCAAGAAAGGAATCACGTAACGGATTAATCTCTTCAAAGACTGTACCGGATATGAAACAACTCACAAGCTCAGACCAACTCCCGATTACGGATTCGGCCAATCCGTTTTTCTCATAAAATTCCTTCAACCTTTTTAATCGTTCCGAAACTGCCGAATCGAGTCTTTTCTTAAGTCCCTCAAGCAATGCTTCGGGAAATTCGGGGGAAATGAACTGATATCTTACATGTGAGTACCAGCACGTAAGAGCCATGAGGTTTGAAATATAAACGATGTTATTGGTTAAAATTCTTTTTATATTTCTGTTATCGCCCGGTGTAAAAGGCATGTTGCCGCTTTTTGCCGGACCTCCGAAGAGCAAACGTCCGGGACGGAGTTCGTCTTTTCTGCAGATAGTGCCTGCTGCAACAGTTGTTCCGAAAGCAAGCCTGCACGGTCCTGCAAGCCCCCCCTGCCCTCCCAGAAATATCGGCTTCTGTTTCAGCATCACGCCATTTGGAACATCTCCTATAAGAGATGGCGTAGCCTTATCCTGGGCTGGAGTATAATTAAAATGGATATAAGAGCTTCCAACTTCGCTGTGATCTTTGCGGCCTGTGCCACCCGACATGAAGCAATCGCAAAAATTTATAAGGCTTCCAAGCGTGACATAAGGAAAAAGTATCGTCTGTTTCAAACCGACGGTATGGGCAACGCTTGCCTCTTCTTCAAGAATCGTTCCTTCTCTCACATGGGAACCGGAGCCGAGACTTGCGCCTTTGAGAAAAACAGCTTCCTTGAAAAATCCCCCCTTCAAATTCACTTCATTCCCCACCTGGCAATTTTCCAGTGTGACAGGACCTTCATGCCCTATTTTCACTTTATCAAGAATAAGAACCGAGCTGCCGTATATTTTACAGCCCGGGTATATTATTACTCCGTTTCCAGAAATTCTGCCCGTATCGACCTCATCACCAATATAGACATTATACGGATCGGGTATAACAACTCCTTTATTCAAAAGTTTTTCAATTTTTTCTGATATATTATCCATCTTAATATTTTAAGCTCTTCTCTTCCTCATGTAAGTTTCTCACTCGAATCCTTGAACCCTTGAATCCTCGAATCCTTTTCCCTTTACTATTCACTTTTCACTATTAACTTCTCACTTTTTTACTGCTTTCCATTCCTTCAACCTTCAGCCTTACGTTTTTCACTTGAACCCTCGAATCCTTGAATCCTCGAATCCTTATCTTCAGGCATATATTCCGGAACTATTTTTTTCAGTATCTGTTTAATTTTAATATGATCCTGATCTTCAGACAGTTTGGTCAATTCGTCTATATTTCCGTTTAGAATATTCAAACTGCAATCAATCCCCTTTAATATCATTATCTTTTCATGACTCGTCGGAATTATCCCCTCGCCTTCCGTGATAAGCTCTTCATAAAGCTTTTCCCCCGGTCTCAATCCAACATATTCAATTTTAATATCTTCGTCGGGCACGAATCCGGATAACCTTATAAGGTCTCTTGCCATATCAACAATTTTAATCGAAGTTCCCATGTCAAGAAGAAATATCTCGCCGCCGTTTCCCATTGCGCCTGTCTGGAGAATCAACTGGCATGCTTCAGGAATGGTCATGAAATACCTTGTTACATCAGGATGCGTTACGGTTACCGGCCCTCCCTTTTCAATCTGTTTTTTAAACAGGGGAACCACGCTGCCTACACTTCCTATTACATTGCCGAACCGCACAATCATGAACCGGGTATTTGATAAGCCGCATCCATTCTGGCTCTGCACAAGCATCTCCGCCACACGTTTTGATGCGCCCATGATATTTGTCGGTCGGACGGCCTTGTCGGTTGAAACAAAAACAAAGCGTTCAACATTATGCCTTTTTGAAACTTCAACAAGATTCAATGTCCCATGGATATTGTTTTCTATCGCTTTCCAGGGTTGCAGTTCCAGCATAGGCACATGCTTGTATGCTGCAGCATGAAAAACAACATGAGGTTTATGCGTTATAAAGGCTTTATTCAGCTCTCCCATATCCTTCACATCCGCAAGAACAGCGATACATCTTGTGCCGGGAAAACCATGTCTGATATCGAGTTCAATTTCATACAAGGGGCTTTCGGCTCTCTCGTATAAAATGACGCTTTCGGGTTTAAATCTGCATATCTGCCGGCAAAGTTCGGAACCTATTGAGCCTCCCGCTCCTGTTACAAGAACTCTTTTCCCTTTTAAATATCCTCCGATCTTTTTATCATCCAGCCTGATCACTTCACGTCCCAGCAAATCACAATAAGCCACTTCTCTTATAGAATTGACAGTCACTTTCCCGTCAATAAGCTCGCCGTATCCGGGAATTATTTTAAACGTAGCGCCGCAATCTTTGCATATATCTATGATTTTACGGATCTCTTTCGAGGTGGCGGAAGGAATGGCAATAAGGACTTCATCGGCCTTTGTTTTTTGCAAATATATTTTTATCTCCCTGATAGAACCGAGCACAGGAATCCCGTGTATTTTTTTCCCTATCTTTTCCGGATCATCATCTATGAATCCGACTATATTATGCCGCAATTTGTAATTATTTAAAATCTCTCTGCAGATTTTCTCTCCGCAGTCTCCCGCTCCGACAACCACTATTCTTTTCCCTTCAGATTCTTTCCTGGTCACAAACCCGATTAAATTGTGCACGACGTTCAACCAGGAACCTTCTCCGTTTGACTGCTCATAATAAAGTCGTATGGTTATACGATATCCTGTAATGAACAATATGGTAAAGCACCAGTCAATTACAAAAATCGACCGTGAAAAGCCTTCGAATCTTGTCGTAAAGAGTATAAAGGATATGATCAGAAAGCTGCTTATGGTGGAGGCTTTGATGATGTTAAAGAAATCCGCTATGCTTGTATATCTCCACATACCGCGGTAGAGATCGAAAAAATAGAAGGATATTGTTTTTACAAGTATTATTACGGGAAGGGATTTATACAGCAAAACAAGATTTTGAGAAGGTATAGAGAATTCAAAACGGAGAAGATAGGCTCCATATATTGAAAAAAATATAAGGGCGATATCGATTCCTATAATAATGAATAATCTGTGGCGTAAAGGTTTGAATCTCATTATATTTGTCCGGTTAATTTAGCCCACAGCAGTCCGAGATATTCATGAACGGCAAGTTCCATCTTTTCAATTCTGCCCGAATCCGGAAAGAACATGGAAGGGTCCAGCGTTTCTTTATGTTTAACCCGGTGTCCCGCAGGAGCGGGTATGGGATGCATTCCCTGTTTTTGAAAAAGAGCCATTGAGCGCGGCATATGGAATGCTGAAGTAACCAGAATAAACTTATCCTTTCCGACCATTTTTTTGATTAAAATTGCCTGATCTCCGGTGTCGATACCTGCAGCTTCTTCTATAATATCATTTTTACCGATTTCAAGGATAATTGCAAGCTCCGCCATGCTTTTTGATTCAGGTACATGATCGAATATATTGCCGCCTGACAGAATCATTCTGCTTTGAGGCAATCTTTTATGTATTGCGACTCCTTCAACAAGTCTTGCCAGCGACTCTCCGGAAAGCCCGCTTGCCGCCGGTAGATTCCGATTCGTCGTATGACCTCCGCCAAGCACAACAATCCATTTGGCATCCGAAACCGATTCAATATTCTTTAGGGGCGGATATTTATGTTCAAGGGTTCC
>JBFYVZ010000095.1:0-4795 GCA_041298995.1 Desulfobacteraceae bacterium | reverse complement strand
ATTCCATTGTTCCGAAAATGTCTTCAACCGTTACAACAGGCGCGGCTTTTGGCGGTGAATATTTTTTGAAGAACTGTGTAGCCTTCATCAAAAGGCCCATGTTGCCTTCGACCTTAAGTCTGCCTGAAGAAAAAGCGGACATTCCGTCAAGGGTCCCCAGCGTGATCGCAACCCAGTCCTTGGCTGAAATTGTAGTGGTTACATCCGGAGTGTGCAGGCCTTTTAAGACTTTCACAACACCGTCTTTTAAGGACACAGTCCATTCGCCGCCGCCTGTTCCTGTGATCACGTATCCGTAATTTGCGGTGATGCCTTTGACTCCGTCGGGATTTACCCTTGATTCCATAGTTCCGAAAATATCTTCGACAGTCGCTTCGGGACCCTTGCTTTTCTTCGGTCTTGGAGTGAGCCCCCATCTGCGCAGATCTTTTTTCAATACCTTGCCGATAGGGCTTCTCGGAAAGTCTCCGTCGATAATTTCAACATATTTCGGAACCTTGAAATTCGCCAGTTTTTCTTTGCAGAAATTTATAACTTCTTCTTCGGTAAGCGAATCGTCAAGCGGCACAATAAAAACTTTTACCTCTTCGCCCATCGTCTTGTCCGGCACACCAACGGTCGCAGCTTCCTGAATCTTGGGGTGAGTTGCAAGGAGATTGTCAATTTCCTTCGGGTAGATGTTTTCGCCGCCCCTTATAATCATATCCTTTATTCTGTCTACAATGAATATATACCCGTCGTCATCCTTGTAGCCCACATCTCCAGTATGCAGGAATCCGTTTACAATTGTTTTTGCCGTTTCTTCGGGGCGGTTGTAATATCCTTTCATGACGGCATCGCCTCGGATAATAATTTCGCCGGCGGCGCCTGGAGGAAGTTCATTGCCCTGCTCATCAATTATTTTTATCGTCTGCCCGGGAAGAGGAAGGCCGATTGATCCGATCTTACGAATCCCGTCCCTCGGATTTATAGTGCTGACACATGTGACCTCGGTGAGGCCATATCCTTCCACAATCGGAATATTGAATACTTCCTGAAATTTTGTGAATGTTTCAGGGGTTAAAGGGGCGGCCCCGCAGACTCCGAATTTTAAGGAGCTTAAATCGAATTTCTGACGTGTCGGATCGGTGAGCAGTATCTGGTATACGGCGGGTACGGCAGACCAGAAATTGACCTTGTACTTATCGACAACTTCCCAGAATTCGCTTGCGCTGAAGCCTTTCCGCAATATTATCTGGTGTCCCATTCCCATGGAAAAGGTGCATGTCAGCATCGCATTGACGTGGAAAAGGGGCAGGAAGCATAAGAGCACCATTTTTTCGTCAAGTTTTAAAGCTTTGGTTATGCCGCCGACATCGGCAAGTACATTTTTGTGGGACAAAAGAACTCCCTTTGGATTTCCGGTAGTGCCTGATGTATAAAAAATATAGGCGGTATCTTCAATATCAGCATCGGATTCGACAGGGGTCGGGTCGTTTCCTTCCATGAGGGCTTTGAAGGAAACATGACCGGGCTGCGGAGAGTCTCCTATTTCGATCACAACTTCAAGGGAGGGGCATTTATCCCTTATTTCCTTTAATATGGGAAGGTACTGATCTTCAATTATGAGGCCCCTCCCTTTAGAGTCGTTTAAAAGATATTCGACTTCAGGGGCTTTCCACCAGCCGTTTACAGGCCCGGCGATAGCGCCGATTCGTTGAATCGCGAAATATGCGATAAGCGTTTCAGGGCTGTTCTGAACAAGAACATGGATAAAATCCCCCTTGCGGAAACCGAGTTTCTTTAATGCGTTTGCAAGTATAAAGACGCGTTTGCGGAATTCATCGTATGTTACAATTCTGTCATAGAAATTAAGGTAGGTGGAATCCCCGTATTTCACCGCTGCATTGTCAAGAAAGATTCCAAGATTCATTGTGGCCTCCTGTGCTGTCATTAATTTATATAGAAATTTTTTTTAGAACGCAGATCAACGCAGATTTTTAGGCTGAAGGCTGTCAGGTTGTCCGCCATACTGTTTGGCGGATTAGCTAACAGCCTATCTATCTGCGGATATCGGCGTCCTGATTTATCGTCATTTATTATTACATTGCCATGGGACTTCTTTAGTCAGTAATAAGAGAACCGTCCACATTGTTCCCCCGAAACCCGAAGCGAGAGCCTGATTTACCGGTTTTTTCACCTGATGCTCTCCGGCTTCCCCCATTATCTGGAGCGCAGCTTCAGCGACTCTTATCATGGCTGTAGCGCCGATCGGATTTGAAGCTATAACTCCTCCGGACGGGTTTACCGGAAAAGAACCGTCAATCGTGATGTCGCCGTTTTCAACCATCTTTATATGTTCGTCATTTTCGAGCAGAAGAAATTCCCTCAGCCAGTCAAGTCCCCACCAGCTTGAAGGGTCATACATTTCGAAAAGGTCTATCTCTTTGCGGGGATCTTTAATTCCGTTTCTTTCGTATAACTTCTGCGCCGCGTATTTATGGGTCGTCAGGTACGGGACGCCCCCGAAAATGCAAAACAATTCTTCCCTGTGGACAGTTATGTGATCCTTGATCCATGCGGGATGTTTGCAGAGTTTTTTGGCTTTTTCTTCCGAGGCAAATATCATTGCGCAGGCGCCGTCGCTCTGTGAGCACATGTGAATCATCCTGAGTTCACCTACCAGTGCCGGGGAATTTACGGCAAGATCATCCGTCTGGTCGAACTCGAGTCCGAGCCTTCTGTGGGCTTTTTCGTTTTTCATGGCATGCTTGTCCATTATAATACGGTATTTCATGGAAGCTTTTTTGGCTCTTTCCTCGCCGAATTCTTCTATGAGATCCGCAGCAGTCATTCCCGTGAGGGCTCCTGTCTGAAGCTGCCGGCCCCAGAGGGGATCAGCCATATTGGTGATGCCGCCTGTTGTATGCCCTTCCTGGAGTTTTTCAAAACCCACAGCAAGCACTATATCGTGAAGTCCGGAAGCCACGAGATGATCGGCCGCGCAAACCAGAGTCGCGCCTGTCGTTCCTCCCGTTGTAACCCTCAGGATTTCCTTGCCGTACGCTCCTGTTCCGAGAGTGTGCCATAGATCCGGCTGGTGAACCATTTCAAACAATTCCATGTTGCCATGGACAATGCAATCTATATCGTCTATTGTAAGTCCTGCCTGCTTCAAGGCGGCGGAAACAGCCTCATGTATCATTTCAGGCTGATTTACGTCTTCACGGTGACTTGAATATACTGTTTGCCCGACTCCTATGATTCCGACGTTTCTGTTTTTTTTCATTGCCTGTCTCTCCTAGTCGCGTTCAAGTATTATAACGGTATGAAACTGCCCTGCCGGACCCATTACGCCGTGTGCAAGAGCGGTTCTTGCGTCTTTAACCTGTCTCTCTCCTGCCTGGCCTGTCAGCTGTAAAACCGCCTCTGCCGAGCGAACCAGTCCTCCTAAGATAAGAGGGTTTCCGGCAAGCATTCCGCCTGAAGGATTTACCTTGTATTTGTCCGGTCCGCCGGAATCGAGCCATTTCGCTCCATCGCCGTCATCGCAGATTCCAAGGCCTTCCGCCCACATGGGCTGCTGATAAGCATACTGGTCGGATATTTCGATTACGTCGAATGCGGAACGCAGGTCTTTTATGCCGGCCCTGTCATATGCGCGCCGGGCGGCCTTTTTAAGCGCGAAATTTGCGGCAAGATCCCTGTCTCCCAAAAAGAAGCTGTCCATGCAATTTCCGACTCCCTTTATCCAGACCGGATTCTTTGTGATTTCCCTTGCCCTTTCTTCTGATGCAAGTATCATCCCGACTGCGCCGTCTGAAACCGGGTAGGCATGAAGCTGGCGGATCGGGTCAGCAAGCATAGGTGACTTTAACACCTCTTCTTTTGACACGGGCTTTATTTCAGGAGTGAAGGGATTATTTGCTGCGTTGCAGCGTGCCCGGACTACAACATCAGCAAGCTGTTCGTCAGATATTCCTGATTTTTCGGCATATGCCTGTGCCTGAAGCCCTGCTGCCGCACAAAAGTCCATCCCGACGGGACGCGTATAAAAAGGATCGAAAGCGAGGTGGGTTACCATGTTACGACTTTTTCCCTGGGATTCCTTGCAGTGACCGATTATCAGAACAAGATCGGTGTGCCCCGACATTATTGCAGCAAGGCCGTAGTAAATGGCCTGGGCGCCTTCCTGTGCCACTTTCTCTTCACATCTTAAGTGTGCTCCAAGAACATCAGTCATGGCATTATCAGAAATTGTTCTTGCGTCGAAAATATCATCCGAAACACTTATGGACATGCCGATTCCGTTTTTTTCCGAAAAATCAAGGCCTGTCCGGTTAAGAAGCGATTCAAGAACCTCCAACCCCATTCCCTGAAAACGCTGGTTCCATTTGTCCCGCTCATATGTGGTTTGCGCCACAGCGCATATTGCTACTCTGTTTCCCATAAATACTCCTTTTGAATAATAGTAAAGGGTTCAAGGATTCGAGGGTTCAGGGGTTCAAGGGGGGAATTAAATCGTGCTGGAATTATTTTCACCAGAACCCTTGAACCCCTGTTGCCTGTCAACCTGCGTAACAATTCCAAAACCTTCCTTTCTTGATTGCCTTTATGATGCTGTCCTTATCCCTCGTGCAATCCATCTCTATCCACGCCCTTCCGCATCCGGATCTTGTGTGTGAATCGTCTGTTGCGATCTTTTTATATGGAATTTTGGAAGTGTCGAATTCGGGAGTCCTGAAGCCCTTTGAAGTTATTTCAATCGCATCGATTGGAAAACGCTTTGCGACTGAAGCTATACGCTCAATAACCT
>JBFYVZ010000090.1:0-2945 GCA_041298995.1 Desulfobacteraceae bacterium | reverse complement strand
TTGATTTTTCCAAACCTTTGATCGGCATGTTGACCAATGTCGTCTGGGACGCGCAGCTCCATTACCCGGCCAATGCCTTCCCGAACATGCTCCACTGGGTGATGCGCACCATCGAGTACTTCTCCCGCCGCTCCGATCTGCAACTGCTCATTCGTGTACACCCAGCAGAGATTTCAGGTATCGTTCCTTCACGTCAGCCCATCCTGCCTGAAATATTAAAGCACTTTCCAAACCTTCCCAAGAATGTCTTTATTATTCCCCCCGAGAGCCCGCTCAGTACCTATGCTGCCATGCTAAAATGCGACTCCGTGATTATTTACGGAACCAAGACGGGTGTAGAACTGACAAGTTTAGGCATCCCCGTGATTGTGGCTGGCGAGGCCTGGATCCGCAATAAAGGCTTCACGTTTGATGCCAGCTGTATTGATGATTATTTCAACATCCTTGACCGACTACCACTGGCTACCGGTTTGGATAACGCTCTCACCACACGAGCTCGGAAATATGCGTTTCACTATTTTTTCAGAAGAATGATACCACTTTCGTTTATAGAACTCATCCAAGAGTGGCCTTTTTACCAGCTGTCCTTAGAGACAATCGACCCTTTGAAGCCGGGCAATGATGTGGGAATGGACATCATCTGTGACGGCATCTTGAAGGGGAGCCCCTTTATTTATCCTGCTGAGCGTGAAGCGGATTGAACAGGACCCGCGATCATAACCTCAAGGTGGCAGTCTGCATCTGCACCTGCGGTAGGCCTGAATTGCTCGAGCGGCTTCTCCTTTCATTGAGACAGATAGAACACGGCGCATTGAGCCCCGAGGAAATTCTCATTATCGTCGTCGATAACGATCCCGATGGGCGTGTGCGCTCCATTTCCGGACGTGTATCGGCATCTCTGTCAAGCGAACTGCTTCTCGCAGAGGAAATCAGTCGTGGGAGAGCTTTTGCACGCAACAGGGCCGTTTCTGAGGCGATTGCGCGACACGCGCAATTTGTTGCCTTCATTGATGATGATGATCTTCCGGCATCGGACTGGCTTCAACGCTTGTGGGAAACTCAAAACGAATCTCAGGCGGATATCGTATTTGGAAGCGAGCAAACAGTCATCGGTGCGGATTGGCCGGGTTGGTTGAAAGACTCTATCTTTTTTCAAAGTACTGGCTCAGAGGGAGTGACCAAATTTTCCATTCCGAAAGGGGTATCCACTTTCAACGTCCTCATTCGGTGCACGGTTTTCGAGCGTCTGAACACGGCGGGTTTCTTTTTTTTACCAGAATTTAAAAAATTCGAAGACACGGATTTTTTTATAAGAGCATCCCGTATTCACGCCACCTTTAAACATTCAGAAGATTCGATTATTTATCGTAATTTCGAGCCTCATCGCCTTACGCCCCCTGGCCTCTTGAACGAGGCTTTTTTTAGCGGTGTTTACACCATGAGATTATTACAAAAGCATGGTTCGGCCGTTCAAATCCGAAAACGCAGGTTTAAAGCGTTCAAAAGGCTCTTTTTATCCTTTTTTAAACTACCCACATGCTTTTTTTCTAAAACCTCTCTAATGAACAATCTTTTCCTTTTTTGCAAGGAATTTGGCGTTCTTATTTCCAGTCGTTTATTTGATCGTCAGGTTGATGTGTAAGCCGAAAATAAATTTTCTTATTTTTGGCCTCTATATCCTAATAAAATCATTGCAGAGTGGTTATTTCTGTTTGAAATATCGGCCTTGATCATCGTTTCGGCCAGCGAAGGGTCAGCGCCGAAGCGATACATGTAACCTGTTGAAATATATAGAGATCCCAACGATATTAAAATGTGTAATAAATCTAGACAGTTACGTTGAACTAGGCTATATGCTGAAAGTATGACTCAAATTGCACTGCGCATAGCAGAAGATCGCGGCAAGATGTCGCCGATTGCCTGGCAAAATACGAATCGGCCGTTGGAACCAAAAGTCAGCGGCAAATCGCTGATGAAATCGGCATCCCTCGCACAACCTTACAGCACTGGCTTGAGCGCAAAGACCAGATCGATGCCGACCCGGAGCTTGTTTCCTTTTTCGAGTCCCCCGTGGGAACGGCATTTTTACATCGGCTGGCGCTTGGCGCCCATTTTGTCATAACCATGTCAGGTACCGGAAGTGTCCGTCATGTTTGCCAATTGTTTGAATTAACCGGCCTGCATCAATTCATCGCCTCCTCTTATGCGGCGCAATACGACGTGTCTACAGAAATGGAGCAAGTCATTATCGACTTTGACCATTGCGAGAGAAAACGCCTGGCAACCTCAATGCAGCCGAAGGAAATCGCCGTGTGCCAGGACGAGACGTTCCATCCGGAAACCTGCCTTGTAGCCATTGAGCCGGCTTCCAACTTCATCCTTGTCGAAAAGTATGCTGACAGCAGAAAAGCCTCCGAGTGGACAAAAGCCATGCAAGAAGCCACGCGCGGACTGCCGGTGTCGATCGTGCAGTCGGCCAGTGATGAAGGCAGCGGCATTCTGCACCATGTCAGAAGCGATCTGGGGGCTCAGCATGCACCGGACCTGTTTCATGTTCAAAATGAGATCGTCAAGGGAACAAGCGTGGTTCTGGCCGGCAAGAAGAAAATAGCGCAAGAGCGCCTGGAACTGGCAACGCAAAGAGTTGACAGCCGTATGCGGCAAAAGGAGGATTATCGCCAGACAGCTCATGGCCCCGGGCGTCCCGTTGGGTTTGATAAACGCATTGAAGCGGCCGTGCAAATCCAGGAGCAGGCCCGCAAGGATCTGGAGACGGCAGATTCCCATCAAGTGGGGATGAAAGAGGCGATTCAAAAGATCAGCAAGGCATATCATCCGGTAGACATCGAAACCGGGAAAATGAAACAAGCCGATGAAGTTTCGCGATCTTTGAATGATTGTTTCACGGAAATAGAGGCCGTCGCTTCAGAGGCAAACCTGCTGGA
>JBFYVZ010000086.1:0-12044 GCA_041298995.1 Desulfobacteraceae bacterium | reverse complement strand
CAGAAGCAAAACAGGAAAAGCCTTCCCGGGTAAAAACCTCTCTTTCAGGTAATAATTCTTAGCCATGAATATATGATGAGGGTAAGGATAGGTTAGGGCAGGTTTATTGAATTTCACTGCCTTGTTCATCAACTTTGTTACTATAAAAAAACGTGTGCGCTCTGCACGAACATCCCACAGTCGTCCTTATTATCATTTTTATGGAAATAGTAGATTTGAAATGAATATCGTGATAATGAAAATCCAATTCAAATTATCATCTACATAAAATTCCTAACCTTATATGAGGGTGTTATGGACTGAATACTGAAACCCCGTTTCTTGAAAAGAGAGCGGGGTTTTTTGTTAATCAAATCCGACTAAAACCAATTTAATGGAGTGATTCAAATGCCAAGTCAAATTGAAATAATAGCTTCGGAAAAAACAGTAGAAAAAGCCGACAACTAGTTAGCCAAGCCTTTTTCAAAAATATTTAAAGACAGACAAGCGGCTAATTGGGCTTTTGATTTTTTTAAGAAAACCTTTAAACGTCTCGGGGCATTCGGAATCGAAAATCCAAAAGAAGCCGGAGTTCACGGAAAGGATGTAAATGAGCTGTTTGACAAACAAGAATACAATAAAATTGCCGATTATGTGGCGAGAGATGCTTATTCTACTTCTATACTCTACAATATTTGGCGTGAATATATGAGCGGTGAGGCCGAATCCAGAAAATGAGTGAAGCAGCAAAACTTCCAGGGGCATTGCGGGATTTTATAGATGACGCGGAATGGACCTTTGCCGGGACAATGCCGGAATGGCCTCACGAATATATCGTTCGGGAGCGGGTAGATGAGGATCTCTTTCTTCAACTTGTTCGCCATGTTCGAGCAAACGGGTACGAGGGAAAGTTTTATCAGAAAATAATTACCTACTATGAGGATGGCGGATTTGTTTTCTAATAAAGCATTTCATTGCAGCCTGCCTTTAAATGTATTTTCACCGAATACAATTTCTTCAATAATTTCGATCTTGGAATTCTGGTCTTTTTCTATATAGCATCTTAAATTTAATGCACAAAATTTTTTGCAAATCGTATCTTTGATTGAAAAATTTCCAAAACAGCCTACATGATTACCAAGATTATCCTGTTCTTTTAACATCTTATTCATTATCTATCCTTTTATTCCAAGCAACCCGATCATTTCCTTATGGATATTGCCGTTCGTTGCCAGAATTTCATTTTTATATATATTATACTGGTTTCCGGAAAAATCTGATATTTTCCCTCCTGCTTCACTTGCAATGATAAAGCCTGCAGCCGTATCCCATGGCTTCAGATTTTCTTCCCAGAAACCTTCAAAGCGTCCCGAGGCTACATAACAGAGGTCCAGGGCTGCCGAACCGAGCCTTCTGATACCCTGAGATGCCTTCAGGCAGTTGAAAAAACGATCCTGTAACGATTTAATATCTTTTATATTGTAAGGGAATCCGGTTACGAGCAGGCTATCGGAAAGGGATGTTGTTTCTGAAACATGTATCGGTATGCCGTTTAATTCTGCGCCTTCTCCTTTGACTGCGGTAAACAGTTCCCCGGTTACGGGATTTAATACGATACCTGCCGCTATATCACCATTTATGGAAAAGGCTATTGAAACCGCAAACAAACCAAGATTATGGGCGAAGTTCGTGGTTCCATCAAGAGGATCGATAATCCATATGCACTCGGCGCCGTTATTAGAGCTTCCGCTCTCTTCGGCAAGTATTCCATGTGATGGGAATACCTTCCTGATTGTTTCGATTATTAACCTTTCAGACTCGGTATCCGATTCGGTAACCAGATCTTTCGCGCCTTTTTTTTGGACTTTACACTTCTTTCCGAAGTTGGCTTTAAGTACCTCCCCGCCTTTATATGCGGCTGCAATACCGACTCTTTTAACTGATTTCAGATTCATAAGGGTCTCTCTTTATATTCGTTGCCGGGCGCATGTCAACCCATTTTGTGATCTTATATTACATGCCGCAGGCGATTTGTTATGTTTCAGCATGCTTTATACAAATAGATTCTATCGAATGTTCCATTTTTTCAATAAGGCGGGAGAAGGTTGATTCATCATTAGCTGAAATTGGAATGGAGTTGTAGAGGCGGCATAATTTTTCCACGGTCTCTTTTCCCACCAGGTCCTGCTTATTAAAAACACGGAGCATGGGGATTTTGTCCAAATTGAGATCCGACAGCAGCTTTTCAACCGACTCTATCTGATCTTCAAAACGGGGATTGGCTACATCTATTACATGAAGGAGGAGATCGGCATTGTTTAATTCTTCAAGTGTTGCTCTGAAAGCGACAAGAAGGTCTTTTGGTATGTTTTTAATAAAACCGACGGTATCGGTTATTATTACTTCGGTATCTTTCGGGAATTTGAGCCGCCTGCTCGATGGATCGAGGGTTGCAAAGAGTCTTTTTTCAGCAAGCACATTGCTTTTAGTCAGAGTATTGAGAAGAGTGGATTTGCCCGCATTTGTGTAGCCTATTATTGAAATAACCGGCAGATCTTTTTTACCGCGTTTTGCCCTTTGCTGCTGCCTGTGCTGTATTACCAGCGAAAGCGCCTTTTCAAGCTGGTTTATACGGTTGCGTGCCAGCCTGCGGTTTAACTCAAGCTTTGTTTCTCCGGGGCCTCTTCCACCTATGCCGCCTGTCAGGCGTGACATGGCTGTATTTTTAGTTACCAGGCGTGGGAGCATGTATTTAAGCTGGGCGAGTTCTACCTGCAGCTTCCCTTCTTTTGTCCGGGCCCGCTGAGCGAATATGTCCAGGATAAGCTGTGTCCTGTCTATGATTTTTATATCCGTTTTGTCGGTTACAGACCTAATCTGGGATGAATTCAACTCCTGGTCAAATACCAACATGGACGCACCCTTTTGAAGAGCAAGAAGAGAGAGCTCCTCAAGTTTACCGGTCCCAATATAAAATCTTGGATCGGCCTTGGTTCTGTACTGGATAAAGCTTTCTATGACTTCTATCCCTGCTGACCCGGCAAGCTCTTTCAATTCATCCATCGAGTCTGAAGCCTCATTTCTGGAATCTGTTGAAACACTTACAAGGATAGCCCTTTCCATGCGCTGTTCTGAAAAACGGGCAGGCCTGGACTGGGCGAGCTCAGATTCAATGGCCTGAATGAGTTCAAGACACCCTATGTCAAGCCGGCCGGGTTTAATGGGTTGAAGTAAACGGTATGGTTCGCCATCAGGACTTTTGGGGAGTATATGTCCCACATGAATTTCATATGGCTGTCCGTTATCTGTTGATGTTATGGCTGCCATCATGTCGAGCTTCAGAAGAGTAAGATCGGTGATATCGTCCCTTGAGAGAGGTTCATTTTTCATGTGGACGTGTATGCACCTTAAACCCTTAAGTCTGTCAGGCGCTGCTCTGTATTCGCTTAAATCAGGTATTACAATGCGCTTCTGATCTCCAACGATGACATTCGTTATCCTGCCCTGACGGTCAATAAGAAGACCTAACTGGCGGCGTATTTCCATGGCAAGCATGCACAGTTCGCGGGCTATCTCCGGGGTTATGAGAAATTCGGGGGGAGTGCGGCGGCGATACAGGTTTTCAAGTCTTTTTATATGACCGGCTTTCAGGCCGCCGGTATTTCCAGAAAGTTTTTTCATTTCAGATTATTATAGCAATTGTCAGAATAACATTCCGATTTGAGCTCGTTCAAATTGTTTGGGTATGATTGCGTATGTGAACCGCAGAAAATTCATCACAGGTTATGTACCATAAATTTCTTTTGCCTTGTCTTTAAAGCAGGTATAGGAACTCAGGAAAGTAAGTGTGACTTCACCGGTTGGGCCGTTTCTCTGCTTTCTCAAAAGGATTTCCGCGGTATTTTTTTTCGGGTTGTCTTCATTCTTATTGTATATTTCATCCCTGTAAATAAACGCGACAACATCAGCATCCTGTTCGAGTGCGCCGGACTCTCTTAAATCGGCAAGCTGCGGTCTTTTGTCGGTTCGATCCTCGAGCTTTCTGTTTAGCTGGGAGAGGGCAATAACAGGAATTTTCAGCTCTTTGGCAAGGGCTTTTAGAGATCTTGACATTTCAGCTATCTCCAGATCCCTCCGTTCAGCCGAAAAAGAGCTTTTCATAAGCTGCAGGTAATCAATGATTACAAGGCCAAGCCCTTTGTTCATTTTAAGCCTTCGCGCCTTTGCCCTTATTTCCATGGAAGAGATGCTGGGTGAATCGTCTATAAAGATGGGCGCCTGAGACAGGGTTGCGGCCGCATCAGTAAGATTGACCCAGTCGGCATCACTTAAAAAACCTCCTCTCAGGCGCGAGGAATCGACCTTTGCCTCCGAGCAGAGCATCCTTAATGAAAGCTGCTCCTTAGACATTTCAAGAGAAAAGAGAGCAACCGTAACATTTGATTTAACTGCGGCGTTTCTTGCAATATTCAAAGCAAAAGCGGTTTTTCCCATACCTGGACGGGCTGCAATTATGATCAGGTCCGAATCCTGGAAGCCTGAAGTAAGTGCATCAAAATCAGTAAAACCGCTTTCAACTCCGGTCACAAGGGATTTTTTCCCCTGCCGTTCTTCAAGGGCATCAAAGTTGTCATCAATAATATCCTTTAAAGGATAAAAAGCCTGTTTTATTTTCTTTTCGGATATTTCAAAAATTGAACTTTGGGCATAATCGAGAATTTCATCCAGGTTGCCGCTGTCTTCAAAACATTTATTGACAATAGCAGTTGCCTTTTCGATAAGGCGTCTCAGGCATGCTTTTTCATAGACCAGGCGGGCATAATGAGTTGCGTTTGTGGCAAGTGGAATATCAAGAAACCTTGCAAGATAAGCCGCGCCGCCGACTTCTTCAATCCGGCCCTGTTCTTTCAGCGCATTGGCTAATGTTACAAGGTCAACCGGTTCATTTTTGTTAAAGAGATCAAGAATTGATGAGTATATTTTCTGATGGGCTATCTTATAAAAGTCATTTGGAGAAAGAACTTCGATAACTTCAAGCAAAGCATTATTATCAATTAAAATGGCGCTGAATAAAGATTCCTCGGCCTCAATGCTCTGGGGCGGAACTTTTAACAGGTAGGATGTCTCTTTTTCACTTTGATGTTTGGTTCTTGCCATTTGGTTTGATGAAATAGTGAGCTTGGGTATCAGAGGTTATCTGATACCCTTTGTTATTTGTTGAAGAATTTTTTCGTTACTGAATACCATAACCGACTTTATGGAAAAAAGCCAGACTATTCCGGCACAACTTCGACAGTTATTACCGGTTTAACTCCCTTGTACACACGGACAGGTACAGTGAATGTGCCCAGTGTTTTTATGGGTTCTCCGAGTAGTACCATGCTCTTTTCTACAGTAAAGCCCTGCGCAGCAAGGGAATCCACAATGTCACGTACTGAAACTGACCCGTATAACCTGTCCTCTTCGCTTACTTTCGCGTTTATTTTGCACACAACTCCTTCAAGCTTTTTGGCTATTTCCTCAGCAAGCCCTTTCTCTTTAGCTATCTGGATTTCAAGTTTAACCTTCTCCCGTTCCAGCATCTTAAGGTTCTGGGGAGTGTTTGGAACAGCCTTTTTCTGGGGCAAAAGATAGTTGCGCGCATAGCCTTCGGAAACATTCACGATGCTGCCGACAAGTCCCAAAGATTCCATTGTTTCTTTCAATATTACTTTCATAATTTAACCTCCAAAGAACAGGCAGGCTTTTTGTAATGTTTTCAAAAATCAGTACAAAAAGACCATCAAGTTATTATTAATAAATATTTGTTTAAGTGTTGTTATGTTTTCTTATGTTGAGCCATGTATCAAAAAAACCAAGCCCTATTACAAACAGAAATATGAAATGCTGAAGAGCAATAAGGCTGTACAAAAAAACTTTGAGGGTTCTTGGGACCTTTTTTTTTTCAAAATAATAGGAGACGATGGCTATGCCCTGAAAGAAGTATATCATCATCAGAACAAGCAAAAGGTTCAAACCTGCTATCTTAAAAACCTTGTCTGGAAAGAAGAGCATAACAGCTGATGCAATTACAGCCCAGACAAGAAATTCAGGCGCCTTCCATAAATTCAGGGATACAAAATCAGGGAAATACAGATTGTTTTTAATAAGTACCGGCCTTGAAATCATGAGATTGATCCAGCTCACAAGAAGCGTAAAAGCAACTATTAAAGCCGGGATGATCCCTACAAGCACATACCTGATCTGTTCCATGGAATCTGAAATCACATGAATGTGTTCTTCCGAAACCCCCATGTTTTCATAAATATTTATTGCGAGTTTCAGATTTTCCACAATGTATTCCGAGGCTAACGCATAAATTCCCACATTCCGTATGTTTGAAAACACCATCAGGCATATCAGTCCTGAAACAATAACGCCGCATGAGGAATATAAAATTATTTTTTCAATCGACAAATCATGATGAAGCAATTCGCCAAGAAGAAAACCTAAAAACAAAAGTTCGGCAAAAAAGATTAAGTCGATCGATACACTTTGCAAGACAAATACAACAGCTATGATTGTTGCTGCAAAAATAACAAGCCCATATTTTCTGCCGAGTTTTGAATGGTAAAATATGATTGGTAACGGAATAAACAGGGCGCAGAAAAAACCTATTATCGGAATATAGATTGACATAAGGCAAATAAGAACCGATAAAGTTATTCCCTTTGTTAAATTTCTGAATATTTCCTCTTCGGCAGTTGGCACTATAATAGCCTCCCCTGCAGCAGTCGTGGATACCAACATTAAGTTTGTCGGTTAAAAATCCAAAGTGCCGACATATGGTAAAAGGGCTATTGAGCGGGCCTGTTTTATTGCGTGAGTCAATACCCTCTGATGTTTTGCACATGTGCCTGAAATACGCCTGGGAATTATTTTGCCCCTTTCGGTTGTGAAGTATCGCAGCGACTTAGAATCTTTATAATCTATTACAAGGGTTGAATCTGCACAGAAGCGACAGACTTTCCGCCTGTGAAATACCCGTTTCTTTTTTCTATCTGTATCGGTTTGTCCTTTTCCTTGATTATCGAAAGCCATATATTACTCCTTTCCGTTGCTATCGGGTTCTGTTTTGATTTCTTCCGAATCGGCCTGAATATCATCGGAAGGTCTTGCGGAAATTTCAGATTTGCCGCTTTGTTCCGCCGAAGCTGCTAAAGCTGCTTCAGCGGCTTTAGCCAGTTCTTCTTTTATCCTGTCTATGTCGGCTTCTTTTTCAAGCAGGATAGTCATGAACTTAATAACGCGGTCATCAATACGGAAAGTGCGTTCTATTTCGCTGACAAGCAACCCGGTTCCACAGTAATCAATCCGGATATAATAGCCCCGGACCTTTTTCATGATTTCATACGCAAGCTTCTGGATTCCCCATTCGTCAATCTTGACCAGAAATCCCCCCTTTTGCTGGATCAGATCTTTGATTTTTTCTAAAAGGGGGGCCCTGTTTTCTGATGAAACATCAGGATCAACAATAACAATTGATTCATACCTTCTCATAAAAAACCTCCTTCTGGATATAAAGCCCCGGAATATGTCCGGAGCAAGGATTAAAAATTGCGCCTTATGACGCAATTAAAACTGTTTTCACTATCACTTCAAATGAATTTATGTCAAGAATTATAAAAACACCCTGATTATTCGACAAGCATATGCGTGAATAAGCCAGGCGTCTGATCTCTTCAGGGGAATTATATATCCTGAGCACCGGGTTGAGGTAACGGGGAATAATCCGGAGCCTCAATTTATCGCAGTTCTTTTAACTTTCGTGTCAACTCAGCGCGGCGTAAGAATAAAAGATAATCATCAGGATGGTCTATCAGCAGTTTTTTCAGATATTCTATATTGTTGTTTATGGCATCAATATAAAGGTCACGGTCTATATGCCATCTTTCGCGAAAGTGATGGATGGCATAATCTTTGACGCCCCCAAGTTCATTAACGAAACGCTTTTGCGTCATCTCATAGAATCCAATGGTTTTTTCCAGGAGATTAAATTCACTGGTGAATCCCTTAACTCCGGCTTCATGAAACTCCATATAAAGAAACAGCAGTTTTTCGAGGTATAAGCGGTCGGACATCTGTCCCAGTAAATCGGCTGTACCCAGCATCTTGCCGAGGAGGGCGACATTTGATGAAGAAAATTTGATTTCCGGGGTCATTGTTGTCAGGCCGGTACAGTTCAGAATATCGGCAAAATCAGAAATTGAATCTTCGAAATAAGCATTACCGTCAAAATATTTTTGTATGAAGCCTATGCTGCGCTGAATATGAACCAGGGTATATTTGGCTCCCGTTCCGGTTTCATCAGACGACTTCTGTATATAGCCGGTATCGTGCATCAGGGCGCCGATCAGGCCGATATTGATCTCCTTCTCGCTGAATCGAATACCCGATATAAAGGCTCCGTGCATCAGACGCAGTATTCCCAGAAGAACCTGATGGGTGTGTCTGATGTCATGGTATTCCGTATTGCAGGCCCGATATCCGGGATATTCACCTCTAAAAAGGGTTCCCACATCCCAAAAGACCTTGACCATATATTTGAAGTCAAAAGAAGGAAAGATCAGACGGGTAATAATCCGAACTTCCTCAAAAACTTGCTGATGATCCGACAAATCGACCAACTGACTGACCATCTGATTTTTCTTATGATCCGTTTTCTCTTTACTGCTGATTCTTTTTGAATAAAGCATATTGAAGTCTCCTGTTGCAAGAACCGGAAAATCTTAAGTTAAAAGGACGGATATCACAAAGTGTTCCATGTGTCAAAATATGTTGAAAGACGTATAATTTGCAAAATCTTGATAACTTTTTAAAAAGTATATATATGAGGATCATCTCCAAATTAGTTGGTGATCCTATGAGGATTCGAGGATTCGAGGGTTCAAGGGTTCAAGGATTCGAGTGAAAAATCCGCCTGAGACGGAAAGGGTTCGAGTGCCACGAAGCGAAGAACGGAATCGAATATATGCTTATGAATTACAATGAGAAGGGCGGCCCTGTCTATCCCGAGCAATATTGCAGAAGGGTATGGGAGAAAAACAATAGGAACCCTTGAATCCTCGAACCCTGGACCCCTTTCTCTCAACTAATTGGGAGATGAGCCATATATGATTATGAGACGAGCTTTTGGGAGAATTACTTAGTTTCCAATTCGGAAACACTACAGTGTCCGTTGAAAAGGAGACCGGCATGAGCAAGTATGGTACATTCATTTTTAAAGAGATCGAGCCATGTATAGGACTCGTTACCCTGAACCGGCCGGATAAGCTGAACGCGATCAATGTTGAGATGCTGGACGATTTCAATGAATTGTTTGCCGCTCTGACGAAAGACGATGCCATACGGGTTCTTATCATAACCGGAGCAGGCCGCGGTTTCTGCGCCGGCGCCGACCTGAACGAAGTTTTGACTCATAAGGATTCTGAAGCCTTGTCTGATCCGGAGAAATATCTCAGGCTGGCCCAGGAGCGTTTTGCCGCCTTGATCTTAGGGCTTCGGCGGATCCCACAGCCTGTGATCAGCGCTGTTAACGGTCCTGCGGCTGGCGGAGGATTTTCAATGGCATTGGCCAGTGATATCAGGGTGGCCTCGCCGGAAGCCTATTTTGTAGCCTCGTTTGCTAATATCGGTCTTTCCGGCGGAGAGTTGGGCACTTCCTATCTCCTCCCACGCCTCATCGGCCTTGCGAGAGCGGCTGAAATTCTTTACACTGGAAGAAAGGTGAATGCTGAGGAGGCCGAACGGATGGGACTGGTCAATCAGGTTGTGCCGAAGGACGCTCTTCTTGAAACGGCTCTTTCCAGTGCCAGACTTATGACGGCCAAGGGCGCCGGGGCGCTCAGGCTGACAAAGATGGTTCTGGATCAAAATATTGATGCCCCTTCGCTCGAGGCTGCGGTCAACCTTGAAAACCGCAACCAGACTATCATGATATTTTCAGGCGATTTTTTTAAGCTCATCAAACCTTTCTTCAAAGGGGTGTGAGAAGCCGGTCATTTTTGCTTATAATTATTTTTTAAAGTAGAGAACTCCGATGAAATCACAAAAAACCCGACTTATCCTGATTGTCAGCCTGCTTCTGATTACCGGCTTTCTGATAACCAGCCTGGCAAGCTTTTTCGTTTCAAGAGCTTCATTACGGTCCCAGATAAGTGAAAAAGAACTTCCTTTGACTGGAGATAACATATATTCGGAGATTCAGCGTGATCTGCTGAGCCCCATTTTTATCTCTTCATTTATGGCGATAGATACTTTCCTGCGGGACTGGATAATTAACGGCGAACAGGATACAAATAAAATAACGAGGTATCTTAAAGAAATTAAGACAAAATATCAAACCTATACCAGTTTTTTTGTATCGGACAGAACAAGAAATTATTATTATGCCGGGGGCATATTAAAAAAGATAAGTCCCGATGAAGAGAGGGATAAATGGTACTTTCGCGTTCGAGAGATGAAGCCGGATTATGAAATAAATATTGATCCCGACATGGCCAATAAAGACACCATGACTATCTTCATCAATTATCGTGTATTCGGCTATGATGGAAAATATATCGGCGCAACCGGAGTAGGGCTTGCGGTAGGCTCGATAAAACGACTTATTGAAACTTATCAGCAAAAATATAACCGGAGGATATATTTTACCGATGAAGACGGGAATATAAAACTTTACGGGTCTGATTTTCCGGTAAACATTAAAAACATAAAAAACATACCGGGAATGAAGCCGGATGTTATGAAAGAACTGTCGTCCAGGCATGGCATTTCTTTTAAATATGTTAATAATAAGAAAACGATTCTTCTGCATTCCCGGTATATTCCTGAATTCGGATGGCATCTCTTTGTTGAACAGACCGAAGAAGCAGCCGTCAGACAAATTCTTTACACGTTGTTTATCAATCTTTCAATCAGCGCTGTCATCACTGTTATAATTCTTCTTTTGACAAACATGACGATCTCGGTTTACCAGGATAAACTGGAAGATATGGCCTCGACCGATCCTCTCACCGGAGCCAACAACCGGCGCGCCTTTGATATCATCATCGGGCAGACAATAAAGGATGCTGTACGGAATAAAACGGATATATCTCTGATCATGTTTGACATCGACCATTTCAAGGCGACGAATGACGAATTCGGACATAGTGCCGGTGATGCAGTTCTAAGAAATATTACAGGAATAGCTGATAGCTGCCTTCGGTCATCCGACGTAATCTGTCGCTGGGGTGGTGAAGAGTTTTTAATACTATTGAAACAATGCGATATACATGAAGCATTCAATATAGCGGAAAAGATACGGAGGTCTGTCGGTAAAACCCCGACTTTATACGAAGGCAAAGAAATTAATTTAACAATAAGCCTTGGTGTCGCCCAGTTTCAGGACATGGAAAGTGAAGAGAGCATGTTCAGCAGGGTCGATAAGGCTCTTTACGAGGCGAAAAATCAGGGGCGTAACAGATCAATATCGATTCCTTAGCTTTGATCTTACAACGATCGTCCGAATAATATTCCGATTGGAGCTTGCCATGCAAATAGCAGTCATACCAGCGGTGTTGATCTTTGTGCTTTGGGTTTATCCCGGCCTTGCATCCGAAAATATCTACAACTGGACCGATGAAAACGGCATCAAGCGTTTCAGTGATCAACCGCCGCCCCTGAATGTGAAACATTATAATACAATCCGGATTCCGCCTGACCGGTCTTCAGGACAGCAGCCGGGAGTGGATAATCGTCCGGGGTATGAAAATATGGTCGAAAAAGTCAAAAGCGAAACGTTGCAACGCGAACAGGAGAGCATGAAAGAAGAAGCCTCAAAGGCCGCTGAAGAAAAGCGAAATGCTGAATCAGGTGTGAAGGCTCGCATTGAGGCTGAACGGCAGCGCCTAAATGAAAAAATTGATGCTATAAATAAACGACCTTTGAGCCGCACATATGATCAAAGCTTCAAACAGGCCAGAATCAACGAAATTCAAAAACAGCTTGACAGGCTTGATAATTCGCCGGAAGAATACTTTCAG
>JBFYVZ010000070.1:0-7083 GCA_041298995.1 Desulfobacteraceae bacterium | reverse complement strand
AACCAGAAACTACAAACCAGAGACCAGAAACCAAGTCTTTAAATAAATCGGGCAAAAGGAGGTGTTATGCATTTGAAAAGATTTCAAAATGACTCATCTCGTATTCTCGTCACAGGAGCGGACGGTTTTGTCGGAAAAGCGCTTTGCGAGGAAATGGTTTTAAAAGGATGGAAAATCCGCGTTAAGGAAGTTTCCCGAAAAGGGCTTCTGATTTATGTTGCATAATTTGCAATGATGGTGCATATTATCTGCATGTGGATAACCAGGCATTCAGAAAACTTACTAAGACGCATGGTGGATCAGTTTCCTGCCGTGCTGGTTACCGGCGCCAGGCAGGCTGGAAAAACATCAATTCTGCGCCATTTGTATCCGCAGGCATCATATTTGAGTCTTGATCTTCCGGCCAACGCAGAAGCCGCAAATACCGCACCGGAACAATTGCTCAGCCAATATCCGGAACCCGTTATCATCGATGAAATTCAGTATGCCCCTTCTTTGCTGCGACATCTTAAATACCGAATAGATGAAAATCGTTCCCCTGGTCGCTATCTTTTGACGGGATCACAGGTTTTTCCGCTTATGCAGGGCGTTTCTGAGAGCCTTGCTGGAAGGTGTGCTGTTTTGAACCTGCACACCCTGTCAAGAGCAGAATTGCTTGATGCAGGCCATCAGGCAGAAGAGACTTCCCATATTTTCCTCGGAGGATATCCGGAACTGCATCTCCGGGCCGAGGCTGATTTGTGGTTTTCCGCCTATGTAGCAACTTACCTGGAGCGGGATGTTCGCAATATTCTGCGAGTTGTAGATCTGCAGGACTTTAACCGATTCATCCGGGCCTGCGCGCTCAGGATATCGCAGGTCATTAATTATTCCGACCTGGCCAGGGACACAGGAATAGCGCCCAATACAGCCCGTAAATGGATAGGACTTCTTCAAACTTCGGCCATAGTTTCTCTTGTTGAACCCTATTTTGGAAATCGGACCAAGCGATTAATCAAGTCGCCAAAGCTATTCTTTTTGGATACCGGTCTGGCGGCTTTCCTGTCTGGATTTCGTTCGGAGAAAGATTTAT
Organism: Desulfobacteraceae bacterium; assembly: GCA_041298995.1. GTDB lineage: Bacteria > Desulfobacterota > Desulfobacteria > Desulfobacterales > RPRI01 > RPRI01. The sequence continues at coordinate 6,011 of JBFYVZ010000070.1, read as the reverse complement.
TCGCGTCATCTCTTGCAGGCGCCTTCTGGGAGTCTCATGTTTTCGGACAGATAGTGAAACAGGCTGCATCCCTGGGAAGTTTCACACCTGTTAACTTCTGGCGTACAGCCAATGGCCCGGAAGTAGACTTTGTCATCGAGCAGGCCGGAGGGAAGATCATTGCCATAGAATGCAAATTTAAAGAACACCCCGACATCACGGATGCATCCGGTCTTCGCGCTTTGGCCGATGCGGAGAAGGGACGTATCAAAGAAAAGTTTGTGGTATGCCGCACGAAAGTTACCTACAAACTCTCCGATGAAACATGGGTTGTTAATCCATCGGAATTGTTGAAGAGTTTGTCCTTTTTTCAGAACAATACTTAAACAGAATGCATATCATTGTTGATAATTATTTATTAAAATGATGTTATCATAGCATGAATATAAGCGAACTACAGGCATTAGATGCCCTGGCACGAGCAGAGTCAAAACGATTCCCAATCTACAGGGATGTGTTTTTTGCGCTTCGAAAAGCACAGGGCCGACGTTTTATCGGAATAGTGGGACCGCGCGGCGTCGGCAAAACAGTAATTCTTAAACAGTTGGCAATGGAAGATGGTATTAGTGCACGATATTGACTCTCTTCGTAAAGGCATTCCTCTGTTCATGGCGGGATATCTCGCATGAAAAGAATAGAAAACAGGGAATGTGCTCTTAAGCGCTGAATTAAAATTAAAGGATTTTGATGCAAAGCATCATTTTTGAAAAAATTTCAAAATGGCCTGAAAGCAAAACCGGGCTTTTATATATCATTGCAGGTTCCGTATTGCTCAAATTGCTTCTTTTTTTGTCAGACAGCACTGTAAACAATGACGGCTTGCTTTATATTTCTGCAGCTCAAGAGTTTGCTGCAGGACATTTTAAAGAAGGCCTTTCCATATATCCCATGCCTTTTTACCCCATATTGATTGCGATGATACATTTTCTGATACCGGACTGGGTGGCTGCGGGAAGAATATTATCACTAACATTCATAGTTTTTACCCTTATCCCGCTCTATTTGCTTTCAAAAGAGCTTTTTGACCGGAAGGCGGCTTTCTGGGCATGCCTCGCATTTGCAGTAGCTCCTTATGCGAATGATTTGGCTGATGGCGTCATTCGTGATCCTGGATTTATATTCTGCATGGCCTGGGCTGTTTATTTTGCCTTTCGGGCTGGACAAACTGCCGGAATTATCATGTTTGCTGCCACCGCTGTTTTTTCCTGGTTTGCGTTTTTATTCAGAATTGAGGGAATAATACTTATTCTTTTTTTTCCTGTTTATATTTTGATCCTGTCTTTTATAAAAGATCAGGAAAGAGTTTCTTTACTGAAAGGCTTCCTGTTATTTATTATGATTCCGCTTTTTCTGGGAGCCGTCTTTCTTGCTTTCCGATTGACCGATCCTGCCTCAATTAACAGAATCGGTGAGGTTTACGAGGCATTCAAGAATTTATTTCAAACAGGATTTCTTGATAATTATTATGCCCTTTATGACCAATTAAAAACCCTTTCTCAATCATCTCCATCTTCTAATTTAAAGAATAATTTTACTGAAATAGCAAGGCACTATATACCTGTGATCTATTTGTTTGGACTCATTGAAACTTTTGTTATCGCTCTTTACCCATTATTCCTGATCCCACTTTATTATAGCGTGAAGGGGCCAATACAAATCAATCGTGTTTTTGCAGCATCTGTTTTTTGGGTATTCATTCTTATGGCTTATTACTTTTTGATAAAAAAGGATTTTTCAACAAGCAGATTTGTTTCAGTTCCGGTATTGTTGATCTATCCATGGATCGGGGCAGGCATAAACATTCTTTTCGAGCAGTTGTCCGCCAAATTATCCCAAAAGGTATTTGCGGCTCTTTTTCTTTTATTTTTCACAATGCCTGTTTACGAGTGCTTTGAACAGGAGTGGAAGCAGGACAACAGTTTAATAGTAGCCGCCAAATGGGTAGCAACCAACCCTGATACCAGTAAACTCAGGATAATTACTACTGATAAAAGGTTTCTCTTGTATGCCGGAAGGGAGTACAGAGTCGGAGATGGTTCTACGGGAACTGATAGTGATGGATTTTATAGTTTAGATACCAAAGTTAATAGTTATAATGGATTAGAACAGATTGCCATTCAGAATAAATTTGATCTCGTACTGTTAAGAATTTCCGCAGAAAAAGAAGCCCCTCAATTTAACTATTTCAAAAAAATAAAGGAATTTAAAGGCACTAAAAATATTTCCTATGTCTTTTCATCTCCCGAAGCGGCCGGAATAATAAAATGAAGGTTTTTAGACAGGATTAACAGGATTGACGTGATTGACTGGTGATTTTATTTAAGGGTTTCCAGGCCTTTTCTCCATTCGATCTCCATGCTTGCGGCAGTGTTCCGGAATCCCGGGTGTTCGTCGGCATAACGCCTGATATCTGACATGGTCTCAGTCACGGCGGCCGTCACGAGATCGAAAATCTTCCCGATATTCCCCTGAGACAGGCCGCAGTGAGAAACGCCGAAGGCTCGTAAAGCCGCTCCGCTCCACCACTTCTTTGATCCTCCGAGGGAAAGAGCCGGAATATCCCGTGGAATGTAAGCCGTTGTTGTTACGACGTCGTAGATCGGCGCGAGACGAATATCGTTGCCCATCGGATCATCATAAATAACGCCGTAGTTTTTCAGGTGCCCATCACCGTTTCTGAGCGCGACGGAAATAAGGAGGGATTGAAAAAAAATTTCTCTGGCCTTTCCCCTGTGCCGGGGGGAAACATAACTGTTGATGGATTTTACGACCCGTTCACTCTGGGAGATTCTCGGCATCAGAGAATTCGAACTCTTCTGAAATATTGATGTTTTCTTCAGCTAAATCCTGATAGGCGGCTTTCATACGCTTCTCAAAATCCCGCTTGTCGAGTTGGATTAATTTTTCCTCGATAGACTCTCGCACGAAAGCAGAAACCTTTTTCCCCTGTTGGGAAGAAGCTTTGAAGAGCTTCGGCAATTTCCATTTGATTGGAGGGCCGGCTTTTTTAACGAGATGTTATACCGTTTTTATTTATTTCTATCGTTGACATTTCATTAAATTATTATTTATAATTAATTTATGAAATATAATGAATTGAGCGCCGCTATAAAGAGCCCTGTCTTTTCCCGTAACGATCTTGAATTGTCGGGGCATAATATTTTCGACTATCAACTCAGCCTCTGGGTGAAAAAGGGTTATCTTGTCCGTCTGAAAAACGGCATTTACGCTTTCAGCCGGGAAAAAGATAAACTCACGGGTGAAAGTATAGCCTTTCTGCTTTATCAGCCCAGCTATCTCAGCCTTGAGAGCGCCCTTGCCTGGTATGGTTTCATTCCTGAGATCGTGTACGCCTTTACCAGCGTCACTGCCAGGATCACCCGTACATTCGAGAATGCCTGCGGCAGATTCATCTACAGGCATGTTAAAAGCGACCTTTTCTGGGGCTACGTTGAGAAGAAAACGGATCACGGCCCGTATCTTCTGGCCGAACCGGAAAAGGCTTTGCTTGATTACCTGTACCTCAACCTGGCCCGGATCAACAACGAAGATGATTTCGAAAATATCCGCCTCAATGAAGAGCAGATGGAAAATACTCTCAATAAGGACAAATTCATGATATATCTGAAGGCGTTTGGCGGGAAGAAAATGGACAAGTGGGCGAAACGATGCTTACAATAGATCAGCTTACCGGCTATTTCCCTCCATCGTTACGGGAGAGAAATCCCCGCGGAATACTTGTGGAATATCTCCAGTATGAACTGCTTGATTCACTCTTTAAGAATTCCGCAACCGCGGCGTTGAGTTTCATCGGTGGGACCGCCATTAGAATTCTACACAATAGCACTCGTTTTTCAGAAGATCTCGATTTCGATAACTTCGGACTTTCTTTCGCTCAGTTTGAAGATCTGTTGAGAACAGCCTGCCGTGATATGGAATACAAGGGTTTCCTGATTGAATACCGGATTGTCGAAAAGGGAGCATACCATTGTTATATCCGTTTTCCGAAAATACTTCATAAATCGGGACTGACTCCGGATGAAGGGCGGAAAATACTGATCCGCATCGACAGCGAAGAGAAGAAAAAGCTTTATGAACCGGAGAAAATATTTTTGAACAAATTTGCAATTTACCGGCAAATCCTGGCAGCTCCGGCCGGGATACTCCTGTCTCAGAAGATGATGACCATACTGTATAGAAAGCGGGAAAAAGGGCGAGATATTTATGATGTTTCTTTTTTGACGGGCTTTGCGACCCCGGATTTTGCTTATATTGAAAAACTTCTCAAAATGGATCGGGCAAAATTTCTCCAACGCTTTAATGAAAGGATAGGTGAGCTGGACATGAATATCCTGGCAAGGGATGTAGAGCCGTTCCTTTTTGCGCCTGAAGATCAGCGCCGTGTCTCTACCTTCCGTGATTATTGGTTTAATAAAATGCATTGACATCTGTATGGCACAGCCTTATAATTAGACCCAATTTTAAGGTCTAATTACAGGCCCAGCAAAGGAGGACATCATGCAGCAGGCAAAATTCAGTTGTAATGAGAATCAGGTCGAATTCTTAAATAGTTATAAGGAGTACGGTTTTAAGGATAAAAGCGCCTTGGTTCGCGAGGCATTGAACAGGTTAAGAGAAGAGTTTGAATCCATGAAATTAAGAGAATCCGCCGAGTTATATGCTGAAACTTATATGGAAGATTCTGATCTAAAGGCAATGACAGAATCAGCCGCACGAGGCTGGCCCGAATGACGACACTTTCACGAGGCATGATAATAGATATCGATCTTGATCCGGTTCAGGGATCTGAAACCGGCAAAGTACGACCCTGCGTGATTGTAACAAACGATGTTTACAATGCCCGCGTCCCTGTTATCCAGGTTGTGCCTGTTACAGAATGGAATGAGAAAAAGGCAAGAATCAAGACCAATGTAACACTGATTCCATCTGATATAAACGGTCTTGACAAGAAGTCCGTGGCCGACTGTCTGCAGACCCGTCCTATTGACTATCGGTTGAGATTGTCTCGTGTAAGAGGCAGATTAGAGCAAAGAGATATGCATTTGATAAATCAGGCGCTGACAATAGTTTTCTCTCTATAAAAAATGAAAAGATTACTTGATGTGACATTTGCTGTATTGTCGCTGATTCTTTTATCGATTCCGATGCTTGTTCTTTCGATTCTGATAAAATTGACCTCGAGAGGGCCCGTGGTGTATTGGTCGGACAGGGTGGGGCGGAACAATGCTATTTTCAAAATGCCTAAATTCAGGTCAATGAGAATTGATACGCCTCCTGTCGCCACCCATCTCCTGGCTGATCCGGATCAATATATAACTGCAATTGGAAGATTCATCCGTAAGACGAGTCTTGATGAGCTGCCCCAGATATTGAGCGTGCTTAAGGGCGACATGAGTTTTGTAGGGCCGAGACCCGCTCTTTTCAACCAGGATGATCTTGTAGCGCTGCGGACATCAAAAGGCATCCATGCTCTTGTTCCGGGAATAACAGGCTGGGCGCAGATAAACGGGCGGGATGAACTTCCGATTCCGGTCAAGGTCGATTATGATCTCCATTATATGAAAAACCGATCATTCATCTTAGATCTCAAGATACTAATGTTGACTTTGTTTAATGTTATCGCAGGCAAAGGGGTAACGCACTGATGTTTTTATTTAAGAAAATTACAGGACTGCTCCTGTCACCACTTACCGTTTGTATCACGCTGCTTGTTTCAGGTCTGTTTCTGCTTCTGTTTACAAGGCGTCAGAAAACAGGAAAGATCATGGTTACCCTGAGTGTTGTTTTTCTTCTGTTCATGAGCTATGATGCACTACCGGACAGGGCTCTCGGAACCCTTGAACATAAATATCCGCCCCTAAAGAATATTGAATCGGTTTCGGATGCCAAATGGATTGTTGTGCTTGGCGGAGGTCATACGACGAATCGGAATCTACCGGCGGCAAGCGGGC
>JBFYVZ010000058.1:0-23746 GCA_041298995.1 Desulfobacteraceae bacterium | reverse complement strand
AAAAATGAGCTTGAATATTTAAAGAAAGTTGAAAGGCCTGCGAATATCAAATCAATTGAGGAAGCCCGGGCTCATGGCGATCTTTCTGAAAATGCAGAATTTGCGGCCGCCAAAGACCGCCAGGCATATCTGCAATGCCGGATTGGCGAACTCATGTATAAACTGGGCAATGCAGATATAATTGATCCTGATTCACTGTCAAAAGAGCGGGCGGTATTCGGGTGCACCGTGATCCTGGAGAATATTGACGCCGGTGAAAGTATAGAATATCAGCTAGTAGGACCCGATGAGTCGGATATTGAAAAAGGACGCATATCCGTTTCTTCGCCTCTTGGGAGAGCCATCTTAGGAAAAAAATCAGGTGAAGAGATAGTGCTGGATGCGCCTGGCGGAAAAAGGTATTATGAACTGGTTGAAATATTGTAATTTTTAATCAAGCCGATAAAGTATGACGGAGGTTATATCGTGGCAAGAATAACAATTGAAGACTGCATTAAGAAAGTGCCGAATCGTTTTTTGCTTGTCAACATGGTTGCAAAAAGAGTCCGGCAGATTCGTGAAGGATCTGAATATCTTGTCAGATCACCAAAGAATGAAGATATCGTAGTTGCATTAAGAGAGATAGCAGCAGGTAAAATCATTCTAAAAGAAGACAAGAAAAAGTAAATATATCAAGCTGTAATTCCTTGCCGATAAGAAACAATACATACAAAGTGCTTAACAGGGCTGTTGGAAGAGCTCTGCACCGGTATGAAATGATATCCGACGGGGACAGAATTGTTGTAGGACTGTCGGGAGGTAAAGACAGCCTGACGCTCTTATCTCTTCTTAAAGAACGCCAGGTTCGAGTGCCTGTCAAATACGAGTTGTTTCCTGTTTATATCGATCCTGGATTTAAAGGCGGATTTGCCGAAGAGCTTCAAACTTATTGTGATGATGCTGGGCATGCACTTAGGATTGAATATACAGATTATGGCATAATAAGCCACAGCTCTTTTAATCGTGAAAACCCCTGTTTTTTATGTTCAAGATTGCGCAGGAAGAGGCTTTTTGAAATTGCCCGCGAACTGGGATGTACAAAGCTTGCTCTGGGTCACAACCAGGATGACATAATTGAAACCCTGTTTCTTAACATATGTTATGCAGGTGAAATCAGCACGATGATTCCCTGCCAGACTTTTTTTAATAACAGACTTTTCATTATAAGACCGCTTGCCTTTGCGGGTGAAAGTATTATCAGGCATTATGCTGAAGATAATGAACTTCCCGTTTTTGCGAACCCGTGTCCATCAGCGAAGGTATCAAAAAGACGGGAGATTAAGGATCTGTTGAACCAGTTGTACAGCAGCAATAAGAAGATAAGAGGGAACATTTTCAGATCATTAAGTCATGTGAAAACTGAATACCTGTTGAAGTGAGGCGTAAGGCGATCAGTGATCGGTAATCAGTGATCAGTGACCGGTGATCAGAGGAAAGAACGTGAATCGTTGATAGTAGATCGTGGATCGAACCACGAACGACGATGTACGATATTCGATGTTCGATATTAGAACCACGGATTCGGACCATCAAGATAATGAGAGAGTGGAAATGAAAGATATCCAGAGCCAGCGGGATTACAGAAAAATACCGATCAACAAGGTCGGCATTAAAAATATTCGTTACCCGATCACGGTACTGGACCGCCGCAATAATGTTCAGAATACTGTTGCGACTATAAATATGTATGTTGATCTGCCCCATAAATACAAAGGGACACATATGAGTCGTTTTGTGGAGCTGCTTCATCTTTTCCGCCCTGAAGTATCGTTGAAAAACATAGCGGCAATCTTAATCCGGATGAAGGATCATCTTAATGCCGAATCTTCGCATATCGAGGTGACTTTCCCTTATTTTATTGAGAAGAAAGCTCCTGTCAGCAATGCTCCCGGACTCATGGATTATACTTGCAGAATTATCGGCGCAAATGATCCGTCAGGTAAAACAGATATCATTTCAGAAGTTATTGTCCCGATTTCATCCGTATGCCCCTGTTCAAAGGAGATTAGCGATAAAGGCGCTCATAATCAACGGGGAGAGGTAAGGCTATCGACCAGGTTCAAGAAATTCATCTGGATGGAAGATATGATAGAGCTTGTGGAAAATTCTGCCTCCTGCGATGTCTATTCGGTTTTGAAAAGAGTGGATGAAAAAGCGGTTACGGAAAAGGCTTTTTCAAATCCCAAATTTGTTGAAGATATAGTGCGGGATATAGCCGAGAAGCTTAAAAAAGACGATAATATTACCTGGTTTTCGGTAAGCGCCGAAAATTTCGAGTCAATTCACAACCATAACGCCTATGCCCATATCACCAGTGTGTAATATTCACACCGAAACTCCTGGCGATTTATACATCGGCATGAGAATCATTTGATGGAGTCCGATCCGATGAGCACAGTGATTCCGCGCAGCCTGATAAATAACCTGAAACGGATCGTGGGAGAGCGTCATGTCGCTGAGTCAAGAACAGCCAGCGAGCTGTATTCTTACGACGGATCTCTTGCGAAGGGTTCCCCGGGGGCGGTGGTGTTTCCGGGCGATGCGGCCGAGACAGCCGCGGTCATCAAAGAGGCGACCCGGGCGGGAGTGCCGTTTGTGCCGCGTGGATTCGGCACCAACCTGTCCGGAGGTACGGTTCTGCCCTATGGCGGGCTTACGATTTGCCTCACGCGACTCAACCGAATCCTCGGAATTTTTCCCAACCGCCGCACGGCCGTGGTCCAGCCCGGAGTGACCAACCTGGAATTGCAAAACGCTTTGGCCCCGCTAGGCTTTTTCTACGCGCCGGACCCCGCCAGCCAGAAAGTTGCCACTCTCGGAGGAAACGTGGGAGAAAACTCGGGGGGGCCTCGCTGTCTAAGGTATGGGGTTACCACAAACCACGTGATCGGTCTGGAAGTCATTCTTGCCGACGGGCAGATCCTGCATCTGGGTTCAGCGGCCTATGATCCTTCCGGATACGATCTGCGTGGGTTGCTCATCGGCAGCGAGGGAACCCTGGCCGTGGTGACCGAGATCACCGTGCGCATAATGCCCATATCTGAAAAGGTTATCACCCAACTGGCGGTTTACAACGACGTCGAAGCGGCGGCCCGGTCGGTGGCAGGAATCATCGCCGCAGGGATCGTTCCGGCCACACTGGAGATGATGGACGCCAGGATCATCCAGGCGGTCGAGGATAGTTACACCTGTGGCTATCCTCGTGACGCCGCAGCCGTTTTGATCATAGAGGTGGAAGGACCCGCGGTCGGGCTGGATGAGCAGGCCCGAAACATCCGGGCGATATGTATGGCCAACCACTGCCGGGAAATCCGCGATGCAGCCACGGCTGCGGAACGTAACCGGCTGTGGGAAGGGCGCCGCGGGGCTTTCGGGGCCGTTGCCAGGCTGGCTCCCAACTACCTGGTGAACGACTGCACGGTGCCGCGGACCCTGCTGCCCGAGGCACTGGCCCAGGTGGCCGACATCGTTAAAGCCCACGGTTTTATTCACGGCAACGTTTTCCATGCCGGTGACGGGAACCTTCACCCCCTGATCCTCTTCGACTCACGTGACGTCGATCAGCTCAAGCGGGTACACGAGGCGGGATGGCAGATCATGAAGGCCTGCGTGGCTTTAGGAGGCACCATTTCGGGTGAACATGGCATCGGACGAGAAAAAATGGAGGCTATGCGGCTGGTGTTTTCAGATGATGAGATTGATGCCCAGCGCTCTCTTCAGGAAGCTTTTGACCCGACCCATGTGGTTAACCCCGGAAAAATATTTCCTGACACTTCAAAGCCCTTTGCCTTCAAAGATCAGGCAACCTGGTCCGGGCCGGGCGACCCGCTTACACCTGCGGAAAAAGCGATAGCCGAACAGGTTCAACAAGCCTTTGCTGCGGGTCAGGCCCTTGTACCGAGCGGCAGTGGTTCCATGGCTGACTTCGGCAATTTGCCCGCCCGTTCCGGCCTATCTTTGAAGACCGATGCGCTTTGCGCCATGCTCGATCCCGACCCCTCCAACCAGTATATCACTGTCGGGGCCGGTATGACCCTGGGCGACATTCAGAATGCCCTGGCTCCCTATAACCAATGGATTGCCCTGCGACCGGCCTTTGACTTGCTGCGTCGCACCATCGGAGGGATAACGGCGATGGGGGCTTGCGGACCCGAGCGATTCTATTACGGCGCGCCACGAGAGATGCTGTTGGGACTGCGTTTTATAGATGGTCGCGGCCGTTTGATCAGCGCCGGCGGAAAGGTCGTCAAAAATGTGGCCGGCTACGACATGACCCGCCTCCTGGCCGGTTCGGCCGGAACTTTGGGTCTGATCACACGGGTAACCCTGCGGACTGCCACCTGCCCGCAGCGCTGCGCCGCCATTTCCGCCGTCGGCACGCTGGATGCCTGCGCAAACCTGGCCATGTCAGTGCTCGTATCACGTCTCGGTGCGGTGTTCGCTGCAGCCGCGCCCGAAACCGGCACCACATACTGGCGGCTGCACCTTGGCTTTGAAGGCTTCAATGAAACCGTGGCCTATCAACTGGCCCAGGCTCAGTCCCTGTTTGCCGGAGTCGGTTTCAGTTCCGAGCGCACCGATGATCACGAAGTTTGGTGCGGGCCTTTTGCAGAGTTGTTTACGGAAATCGCGGGACACTCTTATATCCTTCGCGCCGGGACGCCGCCGGATCTTGTTGCGGCAGCGGCCAGGTTCATCGCCCAGCAGGGGAGACCGGCTGTGTCGATACTGGTTGATTTTGGATGCGGGCGGATCCTGACTGGAATCGATCAAATGACCGACGATTCTTGGGAAGAGTTGGGAGAGCGGATTCATGAACTGGAAGGCCACGTCGTCCTGGAAAAAGCTCCGGATGAATTCAAGCAGCGCAACGATGTGTTCGGGCCGCCTCGGCCGGAATGGAATCTGATGCACCGGATCAAGGCGATTCTTGACCCCAAGCATCTGTTCTCTCCGGGTCGCATGCCGGGCCGGATTTGAAACGACAGGGGATGCTGGAACCGCCGCCATCAGAGAACAAGTAGATTGGGGAGATAGAATCTTTAGATCATGAGCATATTAACCGACTACGACGCCATCGCCCAATGTAACCGCTGCGGCTTTTGCCAGGTGGCCTGCCCGATTTTCCGTTCTACAGGCAATGAGTCGGGAGTTGCCCGCGGCCGGCTGGCTCTTTTGCGGGCGCTGATCGAGGACCGCCTTCAGTGGAGTCCTGAGCTGGAGGAGCCGCTTTACGATTGCCTGCTTTGCGGGGCCTGCACGAGCAACTGTTTTCCGGCGATCCCCACCTCCGATCTGGTAATCAAGGCGCGATCGGAATACCTCGATACCGTCGGGCGCAAGTCCATTCACCGCCTGCTGTTCGACAAGCTGTTGCCCTATCCCAGGCGTTTGCATATGGCGGCGCGGGCCGTAGCGCTGGGAAAAAACAGCGGTGTGAGTGAGCTGGCCCGCGCTTTAGGGCTTTTGCGCATCTTCGGCCATGATTTTGCCCGTGCCGAACAGATTCTCGGCCGGTTTCCGGCCCAACCGCTGCGGGCGCGTTTCCGGCCCGGAGTTTACCGGGGGCAGGGCCACCACCGGAAAGTGGCGTATTTTGTCGGCTGCGGAATTGATACGGTCAGCCAGGCGGCCGGGCTGGCCACCCTGGCGCTGCTAAGACGCTTTTCCAGCAGTGTTCACCTGCTGGACAACAACTGTTGCGGACTACCGGCCTGGTCCTACGGAGATCTTGCCGCCGCCCGCAACCTGGCAACCCGGAACCTGCCGCTGCTCGATGCGGGCCGATTCGACGCCATCGTCACCGACTGCTCGAGCTGTGCCTCCTTTATAAAAAAATACCCACTTCTTTTTGCCGATAACGATCCTTCCCGGGACAAAGCACGAGATGTGGCAGCGAAGACCAGGGATGTGGCCGAATGGCTGGCGGCCGAGGTCATCCCTTTTTCCAAAACCCTGGAGGGAAAGCGGATCACTTTCCACGATCCCTGCCATGCCTCGCGGGGCCAGAAGATCGTAAAGCAGCCACGCGATCTGCTGCGGCAAATACCGGGCGCCGAGTTCGTTGAAATGCACGAGGCGGACTGGTGCTGCGGAGGGGCGGGCGCTTACGCTTTATCGCATTTTGACCTCGCCATGAAAGTGCTGGACCGCAAAATGGAAAATCTCAAAAAAACAGAGGCCGATGTGCTGGTGACCACCTGTCCGGCATGCACCATTCAGCTCTCCTATGGAGTGAGGCGGCATGGCCTGAACGTCAGGGTGAAACATCTGACGGAGGTCATATAGAAGGGTCCAAGGGTTCGGGGGTTCAATTGTTTGTTTTCTGAAGATTACTCTTATTAATAAACATTCAGCCCCAGATCCCCCGCGTTCAGGATGCTCGGCGCCGCATTGGGCGGATCGGCATCCAGAAAGACAGATATGTCGGGCCGGTTCCAAACCGGATAGCCCATGAGCAGAGCAGCCACATTGCTTGCGGCAAGAGTCGCCATACCCTGGCGTGTCCAGATGGTGGCAGAGGCGATGTGAGGCACTATCACCACATTTTCAAGGTCATTCAATCCGGGTTTCAAAGCTGGTTCTTCTTCGAATACATCCAGACCGGCCCGGAAACCGGGGTTCCGCCGGCAGTGGTCCACCAGGGCGGCTTCGTCAATGACCGGGCCCCGGCTGGTGTTTATCAGCACGGCATTATTCTTCATCAGCGCCAGACGGTCTGCATTAATCATGTGGTGAGTGCTTTCGGTCAGCACTGTGTGAATGCTTACCACATCAGACATTCGCAGCAGATCTTCCACGGTTTCCGACCGCCGGCAGTTGACAGGTGATTCATGACGATCCATGAGAAATCCGGAATACTTGTCCGTGAAATCCTCCAATGCGCGGTTTTGGTTCAGGTCATAATAGAGAACATTCATCTTATGCCCTTCCATCATCATGCGGGCATAGGTGGCTCCGATCCGGCCTGCGCCTATGATACCGACTGTCCCGCGCCATAACAGTTCTCCCAAAAACAGGTTAGGCAGCCAGCCTTTGTATTTCCCGGCTCTCAAATACCGTTCTGACTCCCCGATCCGCCGGGCTGCCGCAAACGTCAAGGCTACCGCCATTTCAGCAGTGGTCTCGGTGAGAACACCCGGTGTGTTGCCGACCGGAATTCCGTGGGAGGAGGCGGAAGCAAGATCGATATTGTTGAAACCGACGGCATAGTTGCTGTAGGCCTTGCCGTTGGCCGCCTTCAGAGCGGAAAAAAGCTCATTGCCCCATGATTCGGTCAACTGCCCTATGGCGCCGTCGCAGTTCGAACCGATGGCCTTCCGGATATCTTCAACGGAGAGCACCTCTGCAGACTGGGAAATCTCAATCCTGCAGCCGGCGGATTTGAGGATATCCAGCCATCGTTCGCCGGGCAGCTCCTTTGTTACGATCACGCGCTTTGAGCCGGTGGGATTTACTATACGCCAGTTATTGATATCCATTTTTCAATTCTCCAATATTAAAGCTCCCCAGAGCAGGTTAATGTCCGCCTGGGCGGATTCGACCTACTGGAATAGCATATTTTAAATCATGCGATACGAAATTTAAGTTTGTTTTCTTTTAAGTACCTCTTCCACGGCCGCAACGATATGGCGGGCCGAAAGTCCGTACTTGTCTATCAGTTCATGATAAGGGCCTGATTCGGCGAAGGTGTTCTGCACACCCACCCGTTTCATCGCAGTCGGTCTGTTTTCTGCCAGCACTTCGGCCACGGCGCTCCCCAATCCGCCGTAAATGATGTTGTCTTCGGCGGTCACTATGGCCCCGGTCTCTCCGGCGGCCTGAAGGATAATATCCGCATCGAGGGGTTTTATTGTGTGACAGTCTATAACCCGCACGTCGATCCCTTTTGCCGCCAGGAGTTCGGCCGCCAGAAGGGACTGGACAACCAGATCACGGTTGGCGATTATCGCGGCATCTTTGCCTTCCCGAACAATTACGGCCTTTCCTATCGTGAAAGGAAAGTCGGGACCGTATAGCACCGGCACCGGATCCCTGGTGAAGCTGAGATAAACAGGACCCTGAAATTCCGCTGCCGCCCAAACCGCCATTTTTGCGGATGTGGGGTCGGCAGGTGCGATCACGGTGGAGCCTGCAATAGCGCGCATTATAGACAGGTCCTCCTGTCCCTGATGAGTGACTCCGTCCGGGCCGGGAGTGATGCCGCTGTGGCTGGCCGCTATTTTGACATTCAGCCGTGGGTAGTGAATTGAATTACGAACCATGTCCAAAGCACGCAGGCTGGCAAAGACCGCATATGTGGAGGCAAAGGGAATCAAGCCGGCAGTGGCCATGCCCGCTGCCGCCGCGAACATGTTCTGCTCGGCAATGCCGAAGTTGAAGGATCTCTCAGGGAATTTTTCGGCGAATTTGATGGTTCCGATCGATTTGGAAACATCCGCATCAAGAACCACAACTCTGGAATTCCGTTCACCGATTTCAAGAATTGTTTCTGCGTAAGAAGTCCGCGTGGGTTGGCTTTCGGCATTTATGAAGAAATCTTTCGACGACAGCATGGCGACGATTTCAGGCCTTACGAAACGATAGGGATTATTGCTCACAGCTGCACCTCCTGATTTCTTCCAAAGCACGGTCGGCTTCCTCCCGGCAGGGCGCTTTCCCGTGCCATTCGCACACGTTTTCCATATAAGAAACACCTTTGCCCTTAACTGTATTCGCTATAATCATGGTGGGAGCTCCCTTGAAGGATTCAGCGCCTTCAAGCGCCGTAACGATCTCTTCCATGCTATGGCCGTCAATTTCTACCGTGTTCCAGCCAAAGGCACGCCACTTGTCGGCTGCCGGCTCGATGGGCATAAGTTTGTCAACGTAAGAGTCATTCTGCAGGTTATTGCGGTCCATAATAGCTGTCAGATTATCGAGCTTCCATTTCGAGCCGGACATCGCGGCTTCCCAGATCGATCCTTCCTGGGATTCACCATCGCCGATTACCACCCAGACATGATAATCCTGTTTCTGTAATCTGCCTGCCAACGCCATGCCGATGCCCACCGACAGGCCGTGGCCAAGGGAACCAGCGGTCATGTCGATTCCGGGGACCTTGTTCATGTCCGGGTGGCCCTGGAGTATGCTTCCCAGACGGCGAAGTGTGCCCAGATGAGATTTGTCAAAGAACCCGCGCTCAGCCAGCGCTGAATACCAGACCGGGCATGCGTGACCCTTGGAGAGGATGAAACGGTCCCGTTCCGGCCAGCGGGGATTTGCGGGGTCAATGCGCATCAGCCGGAAGTAGAGAGCTGTAACAATATCTGTCGCAGACAGGGAACCTCCGGGGTGACCTGCTTTTGCGGTACAAATCATTTCAATGATATCGCAGCGGATGGTTGCGGCCATACGCTTCAGGTCACCCACACACATCGGTGTTTTAAGTTGAGGCATCTTGTTTATTTCCCCTTACCTTTATTTATTTTATGTTAATCTGAATAAATTGCTTTCGATGAATTTCCATGTTTCAAGATAGTCGCCGTTATCCATCAGCCGGGTGAATTCTTTGCAGTTGATCTGGTCCAGGCGATACCAGATACTGTTGGAGAGCCTGCTGTTTGCTTCAAATGTGCCCCTGATATCCCAGCGCGTCGGTGAAGTGTCCGACGTCAGATAGTCTTCATAGCCGTATTTCTTCAGGTAGTAGAGAAATTCAACGTATTCGAGATAATGCTTCGTGCCGCAGAAATAATCCCAGTCCCATTTCCCATCGTTGTCATTGATGTGGATGTAGTATTTGTAAGGACTTTCAGCCAGCAGGGTAACGGCTTCGGCCGGGTTTTCGTTTCCGTATACGGAGTGTCCGAAATCAAGGGTTACACCCATATGCGGGCACTTGATATCGTTAAGAAGACAGAGGGTCTTGGCTGCAGTGTCGATAAAACAGCGGCCCCGTGTTTCGCTGGGCTTGTATTCCACATATAAGGGAATTTCGGGCCGGTATGCTCCGGCCTCTCCAAATCCTTCCACCAGATACTTCCATGCCCTGGCATAATCATACTGGAAAGCAAACTCGTAGCCGTCTCCCAGCGGGCAGCAGGTTACCTTGTCGGCCTCCACTTCGGCGGCGAAATCTTTGGCTGACTTGATGAATCCGACCGCTTTGGAGCGAATCCGTCCGTCATTTGAAGTCAGGCCGCCGTTACGGAACTCGGGTTCGGATTTCACGTTGACATTAATTGCGGCTACCCCGAGGTTGTATTTATCAAGCAACGACCGTGTAGCCTTTGCGTCATTAACTTCATACGGGTAGACGATTTCAACACCGCTGTAACCCTCAATCCGGTTGAGAAGGCTGAATTTTTCTTCAAGATCGATAGGTTCGTTATATTCATGAAAACGGTCTTTTGTCCGGGATAAAAACCCGGTGATGACTGCCAGTTTAAGCATTAAACTTCTCCTTGAATGTCCTGAGGCTCAGTTAAGATAGCGCCTGATTCTTTTTTTCTTGAAATTTTTGAAGCTCCCCGCAGCAAGCTACTGGGAATCTTCGACCGTAGGGAATAACGGCTATTTTTAATTCGCTTGCTAACCCCGCAGCAAGCTACGGGGATTGCGCTCGCTGTTTCGGTTCAAATTGCCGTACAAAGTTCAGTCCAAATGCATATTCGGAGGCGACCCGGTCGGGTTTGCAGACGATTTCGATGTCCCAGCTTCCGCCATAACCTGTTCCGGTCAGGTTTGTCAGCAGAGGTTCCCACGGGATCGAACCTTTACCAGGCGCAAGTTTGATGTTTTCAGTACTCATGTTGTCGCCCAGATGGGTGCCGAAAATACTCCCTTTAAGTTCAAACGGCAGTATGGGCGCCAATTCCCGGCAGGCCCACGCATGGCCGGTGTCAAAGTTTATGCCGAGGGCAGATGATCTGATTTCGTTGCACAGGGCCAGAAAGCGGCCGGTGCCTCCCAGAATTGAAAAGGGGAGAATTTCAAAGGCCAGCTTCATTCCGGCATTTGCAACAATTTCAACATACCGTCCTGTTTTTTCAACGAGCCGCCTGTGTGCCTGATCCCACCAACGGATGTCCGTTGCATGTCCGGAATTCCAATTCATATCGAATTTTGAGGCGGGTATTGTAAGCACCCGGCAAGGTGAAAATATCTGCATGATGTCAAGCACCTGATTCAATTCATCGATGCCGCTGCCGGGATTTAACTTTTCCGGATTCGAGAACTGTTCCAGCATAAAATGAGCCACAAATTGAGTCGGGACGAGGCCGAGATCGCCGGCTGTACGGTGCACGCTCCTGGCACCGGCCCTCCACTCCGGAAGCGCCGTCTCAACGAGGATCTCGGGCTGGTAGGCCGAGAAACCAAGTTCTCCCACAAGCTTAAGTCCCTCACAGAAATTCCCTGTAGTGAATCCCGGCCCGTAAAGAGAAAGAATAAACGCCGGACTGACACCGATCATCTGTCACACTTCCTCAGAATATACCCTTCAGGGCAAATAGTTCCATCTCTTCGGAAAGTAAAGGCCATCCACGGATCTGCCGTTACATGAAGAGCCATAAAATCACTTTTGTCAGCGACGGGAAATAGGTAATCACAATCAGCATGGAAACCGTCGCTACCATCAGTGGGATCAGATGCTTCGTGATTGCTCCGATCCCGGCATCAGCGAGCTTGGCTGCTACGAAAAGCGTTCCTCCAACTGGCGGCGTATATAGCGCTATGGAGAGATTTGCAGTCATCACTACGCCAAAATGCACCATATCTATATTGAACGATCTGGCGAGGGGAAAAAGCAAAGGCGCGCTGAGCAGCATGGCCGGCAACGGCTCAATGAAAATACCCAGTAAAAGCAACGCCAGGTTTGTAAGGAGCAGGAAGACCCATTGCTGGTGGGCAACGCTCTGAACCCATGCGGCAAGCTGTACGGCAACCTGTTCAACTGTCATAAGCCAGGAGAGGCACCCGGTGGCGCCGATGACCAGCAAAACCACGGCGCTTGTCTGAAAGGATGATAACAGTATACCTGGCAGGTCACCGAAGGTAAGGTCCTTATAAAAGAATATGGAGACGATGGTGCCGTAGACGACCGCTACAGCGGCGGCTTCTGTCGGAGTGAAAAATCCCGACCAGATGCCGCCGATGATAATGACCGGCATCAGCAGCGCAGGGCCCGCATCCTTGAAGGCGGCCCATATTTCCCGGATGGAAGACCTTTTTTGACCGGTATCGCAACCGGATTTCTTTCCATACCACATACAAACAAAGATTATCGCTATTGCAGTTATAATGGCCGGAACGACTCCGGACATGGAAAGCTGCCGCATGGAAACGCCCGAAATGAAGGCATAGACCAGAAAAGGGATCGAGAGGGGCATAAGCAGCGCCAGAGTTCCTGCTACCGACAGCAACGCTGCCGCAAACGCTCCCTCATAGCCCTTCTCTTTCATCATCGGCACCACGAGGGAGCCGATCGCAGCGGTATCCGCTATGGCCGATCCTGATACACCGCCGAACAGCAGGCATGAGACAGTAGTAACCACGGCCAGTCCTCCAGGCAACCAGCCGAAAATAGTTCCCGCGAACGAAACCATTCTCTTTCCTACGCCGCCCTTTGCCAGCAGGTTGCCGCCGAATATAAAGAGCGGCACCGCTATCAGAATAAAAGGCTCAACCCCGGAAATAAAGCTGAGAAATATTGTTTCTAACGGGTGAGAAAGTCCGTTCAGCCAGATCATTCCGACTGTAGTGGCCAGCAGCGCATACATAAGCGGCACACCGGCCAGCGCAATCACAAGAAACACGAGGAAAATGACAAGTGCAAACATCGATCAACCTCCGTAGCGCTCTTCGCGCGATTTTCCGCGAACGATTTGAACCAGATCGAATGCGACGAATATCAGCATCGCTGCAGATCCGACGGGCAGGCTGAGATACTGCCACGCCATGGGCCATTCAAGTACCGTCAGTTCATTACCCCAGTTCGCCATCGCAATTCCTATTCCAAATTTAACCAGAAGCGCGAGAACAAACAGGCAGAATGCCTGGATAACTCCGTCTGCAAGCCGCCGCATAGGGATTGATAACTTGTCCAGAAATTCGGTTATCGTCATATGAAGGCCGCGCCGGGCCGCAGAGGCGCCTCCCAGAAATGATACCCAGACCATCATAAATTCACATAACTCCGTGGTAAAAGCGACGTCTTTACCGACAACGTGCATGACGACATTGAAGAAAACCATGATGACCATGATAAAGCCGAGCAAAACGATTATCCAGTCAACAGCATAACCAAGCCATCGGATCATCTTTGGCGCCGGCGGAGCAGGCGGCAAACGGAAGTGACTCATAGCAAACCTCTTTTGGAGGGCCGGTTCCGTGATGGAAGCGGCCCTCAGGTTTAAATAGAGATATAGTCAAAACTACTTGACCGGAAGGGCTTTGCGCACAGCTGCGGCATCTTCCAGAAAAGCGTCTACGTCTGCGGCGCTGTATTTTTCACGCGCCTTGCCATACACCGGCTGTACAGCCTTCCGGAATGGATCTGCGGAAGGACTTGTGATCTTGGCGCCTTTGGATGCCATCTCTTTGAGCTGATTGTCATCGTTGGCCTGAATCGTTTTTCGTGACCACTCTGCAGCCTCCTTTGCGGCCTTTGTGACGGCTTCCCGGTCAGCCGGAGAGAGCTTCTGCCAGGTCTTTTCCGAAATGGCGAGCGGAATGGGGCTGTAAACGTGCTTCGTCAGGGTCACATAAGGAGCGACCTCGTAAAATTTGTTGGAGTAGATAGTATCAATGGGGTTTTCCTGGCCGCTTACCGTTCCTTGCTGAATAGCCATGTAAACTTCAGGTAGTGGCATTATCTGTACACTGAAGCCGATTGCGTCAAGAGTCCAGCGCATCATTTCATTTGGAAAAGTCCGGAGTTTTTTCCCTTTGGCGTCATCCGGGGTCTTAAGCGGATCTTTGGTAGTCATGCATCGGAAACCTGCCTCGAAGGTGGAAAGAAAACGGAAACCCTTCTGAGGCGCCAGATCAAACTGTGCCTTCAGCCACTTGGATTCATCGTACAGTTTCCATCCCTGTTCATAGCTGTCCACGATAAACGGAAGCATTGTGAGATTCAACGAAGCCAGATGGGGGGCATAGGAACCTGTGCTCGACACTGTGAAGTCGATCCCTCCAAGCGCAAGCTGCTCAATATTCTTAGGATCATTCCCAAGCTGGCTGCAGCAGAATACCTGAACCTTGTAGCGGCCGTTCGTGTACTCTTCGACCTTCTTGGCGAATACTTCGGCAGCGCCCTGCCGCGCTCCCTGCTGCTGGTCGGTGTGGCTGAACTTCAGAATCGTCTCGGCTGCAACAGTCGATACTCCAAAAACGAAGACCATCAATGTGAAATAAAGCATTTTGAAAAACAACGATTTCCTCTTCATATCTTCCTCCTTTTCCGGGTTTTGGCATAAAAAAACTGCCTGTGTCATAATATTATATGCATCTTGTACCGTATGCCGGGAATATATCACTTTCGTGCAACCAAGCGGTTGCATCCGATCAGGTTTATCAGGATCTGTTTTGAGATTCTTCTTTGAAATCCCTGAGCAGTTTTTCCCGCGAACGTTTAAAATGATCGCGAGCAGCCTGCTCGGCCGTTTCCGGATCCTTATTTATTATTGCTTCGATAATGGCCATATGTTCCGGCAGGGTTTCTTTCGGCGGTCTCACAAGCCCTCCCCGGAACTTAACAAGATAACTGAAGGTTATAACGCTGTAAGTCTCCAGAATATTAAACAGGAGATCATCTCCGCCAAGTTTAATGAGAAAATGATGGAAGCGCCGGTCTGCTTTGGCATATTTTTCAACGCTTCCACTGGCTTCGGATGTCTTCAATCCCGTGAGCAGCTCATTCAGTTTTTTGATCTGGCTGCCCGTAATGCGGAGGGAAGCACGCCGCGCAGCTAATCCTTCCAATACTTCCCTGAGCTCGAAAATGTTTACCATTTCCTCCTTGGAAAACTCGCGTATATAAAATCCCTTACGCGGTATGGCGGTGATTAAACGCTCCTGTTCCAGTTTTTTGAGTGCGTTCACCAGAGGGGTTCGGCTTATACCCAGATCAACCGCCAACTTCTCCTGATAGATTTTGCTTCCGGACTTGAGATTCTGATCGAGAATCATGGATTTTAACTGATTGTAAGCTTTTTGGTCGAGGTTTACGTGATCGTTTCCCAGATTTTTCACAACAACCCTCCCAAGATGTCATCAATATTTGATATGTTCGAATGAAAAACGCTGAAGATTGAATATTGAATTTTGTATGCAAAATCATTATGAAAAAATATCGGCGCTGTCAACAAAAAAATGCGATCCATTATTCTTATATTAATATAGATAGTTATACTATAAATAATAACAGGCATTGAAGAACGACCGATATGGAACAGAGAGATGAAAATTTTACAATGAGATATTACAAATGGAGGTCAGCAGCAGTATCGTGGCCAGAGGCACAATCACCGCATTGGCAAGGCCGTAAAAAGCCGGACGTTCGAGTCCGCTGAGATTTAGCGATGCGCCTGTGATGAGACTGGAAACGGCTGTCAGAATAAAAGGATCCCGGAGCAGGCCTTTTAAACGGGTTGCCATACCGCCGTCGTTTTCCCCGGCTCTGCTGTAATATCTGGCGATGGGAAAACCTATGGCATAATAGGATACATCTTCGAAAAGTTTGTATATGGGAGCCAGGGCGAAACCGGCCTCTCCCAGAAAAACAAAACAGACCAGGGCGCCGATGGAGCCTATGTTGGTGAAGGAACCACAGCCGGTAAAATATTTACCCTATGATAGTTGATTTCGTGTATAGTAAATAAGAGGGTTCAAGGGTTCAAGAGGCCGAGGGTTCGGGTGAGAATAACAGAAAGCAAAAGCTCGAATCTCAGCCGTTATTTTTCAATGCTTCTTTCAGGAAGGTTTATGCTGCACTCGAATCTGCCGATCATTAACGACCCGGAAGGTTCCGCTGTACCGTCCGACCTTCCCGAAGTAATCGATGCCCATGTTCATATCTTCCCCCACGGAATTTTTTCAGCGATCTGGGAATGGTTTGATGAGTATGCCTGGGAGATAAGGTATAAACTGAGGACATCACAGATATTTGAATTCCTTTTATCACGGGGCATTAAACATATTGCAGCTCTTCAGTATGCGCATAAACCGGGGATAGCGGACAAATTAAACCTGTACATGGCGGTCAAATGCCGGGAGTATCCGGATCGGATTACCGGCATGGCCACAATATTTCCGGGCGAAGAGAATGCGGGAGGTATTCTTAAAGAAGCATTTGCACTAGGGCTTGGCGGCCTGAAACTCCACGCGCACGTGCAGTGTTTTGATATGAACTCCGATGACATGAACATGATATACGATATCTGCCGGTCAAACGATAAACCGGTCATAATGCATGTCGGCAGAGAGCCTAAAAGCACCGCTTACCTTTGCGACCCTTATAAGATCTGCAGCGCGGAGAAACTGGAAAGGGTCTTAAAAAACTTTCCAGGATTGAAAATCTGTGTGCCTCATTTCGGATTTGACGAGATATCCGCTTATAAGAATCTGATCGAGAAGTATGACAACCTCTGGCTGGATACGACCATGATTCTGGCCGGTTACTTTCCCATGAAAGAGAAGATTGATCTTGATGGTTACAGGATCGACCGGATCATGTACGGAACTGATTTCCCGAATATTCCTTATGCCTGGGACAGGGAACTTAAGCGGCTGAAAGAGTCTGGGCTGCCACAGGAGAAACTGGAATGGGTCCTTGGAAAAAGTGCCGGCAGCTTTCTCGGATTATGCTGATGCTTACTAATACCCCTCAAAGAGGTGCTGAAAAAAGTCCCGTTTATCTTTTGGTTAAGTCTTATTCCGGGAGGCGGCTTTCATTCTAAAATACCGAGTAACTTTTTTGATATTTTCTCTGCGGAATTTCCGTTCGAATTGGTCATTATTACAAATTTAAATAATCTTCCATCTGCACGTTTAATATATCCCGCTCTTGTGCTTATCCCTGTAAGTGTGCCTGTTTTATAATACTCGTTGCCGTTATGTTTCATTAAATCCAAATAAGGCTCAAATGCCGCCAGAATTTTTAAAAAGCTTTTTGCCGAAATCCTGTTTTCTCTGGAAATACCTGAACCCTCGACTATCGTCAGGTCATCTATCTTAAGATTATTTACGGCAAAATCCGATATTGCCAAAACCCCCTTATCGAGTGTTCCGGGTTGACCGTTGATTTTTGCGCTTATTGCAAGAACAATCTGATTTGCGATAAAGTTATTTGAATGCAAAAGAAGCCTCGATATAATCTCTTCAATCGAAAAGGGAGATAAATATTTTAATATGAGACTGTCGGTTTTCTGCTGAACAGGCCCAACAATTATTTTGCCTTTTGGTTTAAGTCCCTCTTTTTCCAAAAAATGATATAAAAGGTGCCCTGCGTACAGAGTATTTTCATTCTGCTCTGAGGAGAGTAAAATCCGGCCAGCTTTTATAGAAGATTTGTTGATTTTTTTTAAAGCGAAAGGCAGTAAGGGAGTCTGGGGCTCAGCGCTGACGGGCTTCCCTTTAAAAATATCAAAGTTGACGGTGTTGAAATTTGCACAAAGGGCTCCGTTTGGAGAATCATAGGGTTCCAAAGATGATGTTACGCCGGGTATTGTTGTCGGTTTAAAATATGAATCATCAAGAACTAAATCATTTATATGCTTAACTCCGGAACCAAGAGTTTTTGATATTTCTATCAGAACCTCGGATGTTAAAAGAGGATCTCCATAGCCTTTAACTTTGAGGTTAGAGTCTTTGTCCATGTAAAATTCGGTTGCAAATCTGTATTCCGGACCAAGATAATTCAATGCCGCAAGAGATGTCAGGAGTTTGAGAGTTGAAGCCGGGATCAGTTTTTTACCTGCGTTTTTTTCATAAATTATTCTGCCGTCCGGGTCTTCAACGACTATAGAATCTTTATCACCAACCAGCTTCTCAAGAGCGGACAGATTATCTCCTGCCGGAAGATTTTGAGCAGCAAGCGACAAGCAAAAAAAAGAAAAGATTAAGCATATAAAAAAATATTTCAGTTTATTCATTATGGATTATCCTGCCTGCTGTTCGACATCGAATAAAATAAAGGGGTCAAGGATTCGAAGGTTCGAGGGGTCAAGTGAAATCTCCCATCTTCCATCTCCCAGCTACTAGCTTCTGACCACTGAAGACTAATCACTGATAACTGGTCACTGATTACTGGTCACTTGTTACTGAGTTTCGCCTTCAGCCTTTAGTCTCACGCCTTGCGCCTTGTCATCTGCTCTCAACTATTAATGTTACCGGCCCGTCGTTTATAAGGTGGACATCCATCAATGCCCGGAACCGTCCCGTCCCGACCGTTATTCCTTTATTGCTGACTTTTTCGACAAATTGTTCATAAAGTTCATTTGCCATATCAGGTTCGGCGGCATTAGTGAATGAAGGTCTTCTTCCTTTGCGGCAGTCGCCAAGAAGAGTAAACTGAGATACCACAAGCATTTCACCTCCGATATCAAGGATCGACCTGTTCATCTTTTTGTTTTCATCTTCAAAGATTCGCAGGTTTAATATCTTATCGGCCAGAAAATCGACATCGCCTATTGTGTCTTCTTTTGAAACGCCAAGAAAGACAAGAAGGCCGGCGCCGATTTTTCCTACGATATCGCCTTCGACAGTGACGGAGCTTTCTTTTACCCTTTGCACAACCGCCCGCATGATGATATATTCCTTCAGAACACATTACGACTTTTTTAAGAAAAAGTCATACTTGATTATTTGTCACTTTGAAAGCAATTTATTTCGACGGCTTTGTAAAAAACTGTTGTTGCATATCTTTTTTCGCAGATTGTGAACAAAACAGATAAAATATCCGAAGTGTTTATAGATGAACATTTAAGATATACCTTTCAAAGCCGGATGGGCGAAGACGTTCCGATAAAGAGACACGCCCTTATTATTTTTTTTACTGATTATGGAGTGTAAAGGAGAATCCGGCATTAAAAGATTGAAATTGATTGCATTTGGCACTGTTTAGTGTCCATCCGGAAATGTTCCTCAATGGCTGAGTTTAAAAAGATTTTAAAATCCGCTGCCTCTTTTTTGCGTAAGACTATTATTATTGTCCTTATTGCAACAATAGTTCCTGTTGCCCTGCTCCGATGGATTCCGCCTGTCACATCTTCATTTATGATCCAGAAATGGATTGCATCCTTGCTGTCCGATCGCAAAGAACATAAGATAAAATACGAGTGGACTTCATGGGACAAGATATCTCCGCATGTCGGAATAGCGGTAGTTGCTGCTGAAGACCAGATGTTTCCTGAACATTTCGGCTTTGATTTTGAATCTATTTCTGATGCCATTGATAAGCATTCGAAAGGCAAACGTTTACGGGGGGCAAGCACAATCTCCCAGCAGGTTTCCAAAAATCTTTTTTTGTGGTCAGGAAGGAGTTTGGTAAGGAAGGGCTTTGAGGCCTATTTTACAGTGTTAATAGAATTGATATGGCCAAAACGGAGGATACTGGAGGTCTATCTGAATATTGCAGAATTCGGAGACGGAATATACGGGGTACGGGCAGCAGGCGAAGCTTTTTTTAAAAAATCTCCTGCGAAACTCAGTCCTTCAGATGCGGCTCTTCTTGCAGCCGTTCTTCCAAACCCTGTCAGATTAAGGGCGGACAGGCCATCGGTTTATCTGAACAGCCGCCGTTTGTGGATTCTTGGCCAGATGTTTCAGCTGGGCGGAGCGGCTTATCTTAAGAGTATTTAAGCTGCCAAAAGAGAGCTTTGCATAACTTATCGAAAGGTAGAAAGGCAGTCCCATGGAAAAATTCAAGTCTTTTTTAAAAACATCGATTATAGGCGGTGTTGTAGTAATTCTCCCCATGTTTATATTTATAATGGTTTTCAAATGGTTATTCGGGTGGGTTACAGATATCATTCAGCCTGTGACCAATCTTATAGTTACCAAATCTCACATGAGCGAGATTATTGCGGATGCACTTGTGATCGCGGTTATAGTGATAAGCTGTTTCATAATTGGAATAATTGTCAAAACTAAAATCGGAAAATTCATACATGAAAATCTTGAAAGAAGGATACTGAAAACAGCTCCGGGATACAGCACTATCAAGGAAATTGTAATGCAATTTATCGGGAAAAAGTTTCCCTTCTCCTCGGTTGTTCTCGCCAGAATATTTGAAAATGATACTCTCGTTACGGCCTTTGTTACTGATTCTCATTCTGACGGAAGTTACACAATATTTGTGCCTACAGCGCCTAACCCGACTTCAGGGTTCATATATCATGTGAAGGGGGAATATGTTCAACATGTTGATATTCCGATCGAAGAAGCAATGAGATCTGTTATCACATGCGGGGCCGGATCAAATAAAATCCTTAAAACTTTACAGAAAAATGTTGCAGATAGAAAACAATAAAGACTCATCCCTTTAACTTCCCTCGCCCCGGCCTTAACTAACTGAATTTGGCGTGAAAAAAAGATGGGTACAGGCAATATGATATTTGAAACATATATTATAATATTTTGCCTTGGGTGGTGGATATCATCCCTAATAATGGTCAATCTTGCCCGCCGTATCAGGATATTTGAGAAAGAGGCTCCCCCTGAATTAAAAAGATGGCCAAAGTTGAGTATAATAATACCTGCATGTAACGAAGCCGGAACTATCAGGCCGGCCATAATCACGCTTCTTGAGCAGGATTATCCTGATTTTGAAATATTGCTTATAGATGACAGGTCAACAGATGGAACGGGAGGAATCATCGACGGAATTGCTGAAGAAGATTCCAGGGTCAAAGCAGTGCATATTGAGAAACTTCCTGATGGCTGGATCGGAAAAGTAAATGCATTAAATACTGGGACAAAGATAGCCGGCGGCGAATGGATGCTTTTTACTGATGCAGACATTCACTTCAGACAGGGTACTTTGCGAAAGGCCGTGTCATTGGCTGAAACAGATAAGACAGATCATCTTGCCCTTTTACCGAAGCCGACCGCCAATTCATTCTGGTTTGATGTTGTCATCCATACGTTCGGAGCGATGTTTCTTCATGGTACCGGAGCCGCGGATGTGGGCAGACCGGGATCGAAGGCGTTTGTTGGTACTGGCGCTTTTAATCTTGTAAGAAAAACCGCTTTTAATAAAACTGAAGGTTTTTCATGGCTCAAAATGGAGCCGATTGATGATGTGGGACTCGCGCTGATGCTTGGTATTTCAGGGGCAAAAAGCAGTTTTGCAATTACAACCAGGGATATTTCACTCGTCTGGTATCCTTCAATTAAGGCAATGTTTAAGGGTGTTGAAAAAAATCTATTTGGAGCTGTTGCGAATTACAGCCTGATCAGGATGATAATTATTGTGTTGTTTATCTGGGCTTTTGCCCTTGCCCCTTTTGCGGCTCTGATGTTTGTTAATGCACCATCTGTCTTTATGCTCGGCATAGTTACTTATGTTTTTATGGCCTCCGGAGCTTTTTTCTTTAAAAAGAAATTCGGGCAGAAGTTTTTCCCTCTATTCCTGGTTCAGTTCGGGCTTTTAATAATTTCAATCATGTTTTTGCGTTCAGGGATTATATGCAAACTGAAAGGAGGAATTGACTGGAGAGGAACAAGATATAAAACGGAAGATCTTCTGGCCGGTCAACGCTTGAATATGGGAACTCTGAGAATGAAAAAGTCTGATTAAATAGATACTCTTATTGGTTATATTTTTTTTCAAATATTATCTTTTCTTCTTCTGTTATTTTTCCCAGCTCAACCAGAAGGTCGCCGACACCGTTTTGCCTCAGCTCATCAATTTTCATGATGGATTCGATTTTTCTGTCTGTCATGTTAAAAAATGTGTATTTTAATGAAGGCTCGGATTTTTTCAGTAAATAAAATTGTTTGCCTTCAAAAAGAAAATGATGGTCCATTACAAAATATGCGCCATAAGCCAGCAGACCTATCAGAATATATTTTTTAAGAGTTTTTAGCATTTATTTCTCCGCATGAAAAATTGTCGATTCATAAAATATGATTTTAAAAGTATTGCCTGAATATTTATCATTTTCAAGTGTCGCCGTCAATATCTGGTTGAACTTATTTCAGGTGATATGTATTATTCAACTTAATCAAATCATATTCTTTTCTGACTGATAATTCAGACGCGGCTTGAAAGGAGCCAAAAATCATGTGCGATACTTTTGTGGTTTTACCTCCCGCAACCATTGATGGTTCGGTCATATTCGGGAAAAACAGCGACAGGGAGCCTAATGAAGCCCAGGCGCTGGAATTTCATCCGGCAGTATTTTATCCGGATAAAGAACAATTAGAATGCACCTATATCCGGATTCCTCAGGCCAGAGAGACTCATGCCGTACTCCTTTCCCGCCCTTTCTGGATGTGGGGGGCTGAAATAGGGATTAATGAAAAAGGCCTTACCATAGGAAACGAAGCAGTATGGACGAAAATGGAAATAAGTAAAAAAGGAGGCCTGACCGGCATGGATCTCCTGCGTCTTGCTCTGGAAAGATCTGCTTCGGCTGAACAGGCTCTTGAAACAATCACAGGCCTTTTATCGGATTACGGGCAGGGTGGAATTTGCGGGTATGAAGATAAGAAGATGGCCTACCATAACAGCTTTATTATGGCTGACCAGAGAGAAGCATGGGTGCTTGAAACGGCCGGGCATCTCTGGGCGGCAAAAAAAATAAAAGATTACTATTCAATCAGCAACGGCCTTACAATCAGGGAGGAGTTTGACAGGAGTCATCCCGAGCTTATTGATCACGCGCGAAAGAAAGGGTGGCATAAGAAAGGAGATGAATTTAATTTCGCAAAAAGCTATTCGGACTGGTTTTTTACAACCTTTTCAGCTAGTCGAAAAAGAAAAGCATGCTCATCCAATCTCATAAATTCAAAGATCGGAAAAGTAAACATCAAAGAAGCATTCAGAATTTTACGGGATCACGGGGAAGGAGAATATTCTCCCGATTCTCATTTTCTGGGAAATCGAATTTGCGCCCACGCGGCAAACAGTCTTTCGCGGAATGCAACACAGACAACGGGATCGATTGTTGCCCGCCTCAAACCTGATGATGTCACCTTTTGGGCAACGGGCACTTCCGCTCCATGCACATCGATATTCAAACCGGTATGGTTTAACGGAGAGGTTATTCCTGAAGTAAGCAGGGGATTGGACGGCAAATTCAACCCCGAAACACTCTGGTGGCATCACGAGCTTTTGCACCGCGAAATTCTTTCAGATTATGATACAAAAATCAGGCTAATAAGCGGTGAGCGAGACGAGCTTGAAGATTCCTTTATTAAGAATTCAGCAAATGTCGCATCAGGTAAAAGCTTTGATCTTACTCTATCAGCTTTCAAACAGGCGCATGATATGATGGTCGGATGGTTAGAAGGTATAAAGGCTGTGCCGGTTAAGAACCGGCCTAATTATATTTACCGGAAATACTGGGAAGCTCAAAACAGAAAAGCCGGCATCAGTCTGTAGCGGAAGCATGTGGATTCTCTGTCATCTAATTTTATTCCGACCGATATTGATTTGCAGCTTTTTCAAGAGAGGCTTTTTTCTTTTTTTCCTTTAATTTCGTTATGACAAACTTTTTTG
>JBFYVZ010000031.1:0-19981 GCA_041298995.1 Desulfobacteraceae bacterium | reverse complement strand
CGCCAGAAGCCTCTGGTAGGTCTCCTCAGATAACAGGTCAATGACATAGGCATTCGGAAAAGTAGCTCGGAGCCACGTACTCTTGCCCGTCCCTCGAGGTCCCAAAAGAAAGAAACTTTGTTCCGGGGCTTTGAATATTCTGTTGAGCATCATATGTACACCATGTCGTCACTTTACGCCGTAATTTGACGGCAGCATATACAATTTTATCCAAATCGGCAAGCGAAATAAGATACATGTGAGAATACAGGAGTAAGAATTCAGAATACAGAAGAAAAGCATTCCCCGGCATTTTCTGCTTCCCCGACGACTTCCATATCCGGTTCCTCTCCGATAATCTGCATAAGGCCGCGCCGGATAACCGGATGGGCCATCAACTCCTTTATGATGACTGATGTTGATGGAAAATTTTGGGAATATGACAATCGGACAAATTCGTTTATAAACTCCAATTGTTTGTATTTTATTATAAAAACATCATAAAGTCAATATGAATGCTGAAATAGGCTGCAAATAATTATTATTTCAAAATGGCAGCTTGACCAGGGCCTGTGTTTCGCGTTGTTTTTTCTCCACCTGTTATACTGAACTTAAATCACGTGCAAAATTGAGGTGTGACTTGAAAAAATATCAGCTTGAGTGTTGTCAAAAATAAGTGTAGAGTCTGACTGCTTGAGTTTTATACCATTAATATAACCGGGAGAAACGACAAATGTTGCGATTTATTTTAACAGGCTACATAGAAAATGCTTTATCTCAGGCAGAATATGACAAACTTGAAGAATGGAACAGTCTATCCTGATAAAGACACCAAACGGTAGCCTCTATTCCGGTCTCATTTATACAATATTCTTTTATGAAATCAGATAATTATCATGAGGCGTTGATAGGTTTCGGACAAATTGACCGCCAGAACATAAATCGGCACATCCCCACCTGCTGTGCATTCACAACAGTTATGCAAAAATCTTTTTTCAAGACAAAAGAGCAGAGAGTATGAACCAGGAGCGGGCGAACAATCCGGAAGATGCTGTTTTTCAGGTGCGGAACCTCACCAAAGTATATAAAATGGGAGAGGTGGAGGTTCATGCCCTGCGGGGTGTGGATCTGGAACTCTTTCCCGGAGAACTGGTCGTATTCCTCGGGCCTTCGGGAAGCGGGAAATCGACGTTATTAAATATTCTTGGCGGCCTGGACACGGCGACAAGTGGCTTTGTTTCTTACAGGGGTAAAGACCTGACCAATGCAAATGAACAGGAGCTTACGGAATATCGCCGTTATCATGTGGGATTTGTCTTTCAGTTTTACAACCTGATTCCAAGCCTTACAGCAAGAGAGAATGTGGAAGTTGTGACTGAGATAGCAAGAAATCCGATGGTTCCGGAGGATGCTTTGGCGATTGTAGGCCTGACTGAACGACTGGATCATTTTCCCGCCCAGTTATCGGGTGGAGAGCAGCAGCGCGTAGCGATAGCCCGCGCCATCTCAAAAAACCCCGAGGTTCTGCTCTGTGACGAACCGACCGGAGCTCTCGATTCCAAAACGGGAATAGTGGTGCTGGAAGCCCTGGAAAAGATCAACCGTGAGCTGGGTACGGCAACGGCTATTATCACGCATAACGCAGACATTGCAGGCATGGCCGATCGTGTAATTTATCTCAGTAACGGAAGAATATCGGAAGTAAAGACAAACACAGTAAAAAAGGCGCCCGGCGAGCTTAAATGGTGATCCTATAGGATTCGAGGATTCAAGGGGTCAAGGGTTCAAGTGAAAAGTAGAGTTGGGAAAAGAACCCAAAAAATATGGTTGTTATGTTGGGATACATGACAATAGTCAGTTATTAAAGGTTACATGATGAAAGCGCTCAACAGAAAACTTTGGCGGGATTTATGGCGCATGAAAGGCCAGGTCATTGCCATTACGCTGGTAGTTATGAGCGGTGTGGCGACCTTTATCATGTTCATCAGCACCATGGATTCTCTGAATCTTACCAGAAACACGTTTTATCGGGACTACAGCTTTGCCGATGTTTTTGTAAACCTGAAGCGGGCGCCGGAAAGCCTGAAAGATAAGATCAAAAATGTTCCCGGCGTCAATCAGGTCGAAACCCGTGTTTCCGCCTATGTAAAGCTGGATATCAGCGGATTTACCGAACCTGTTACTGCCAGAATTATATCAATTCCCGATGACGGCAGGCCGCTTTTGAACCGTCTGTATATCAGGAGAGGAAGACTTGCAGATCCGGCAAAAGATAACGAAGTGGTTATCAATGAAAACTTTGCCAAGGCGCATGGTTTCGATCCGGGTGATCAATTCGCGGCGGTCATAAACGGAAAATGGAAGAAACTCACAATTACAGGCATTGCTCTCTCTCCGGAGTTTGTTCTTCTGATGCGGCCTGAGGCAATAAGCCCTGATTTCAAGCGGTTTGGCATCCTGTGGATGGGGCGCAAGGCTCTCAGCAAATCTTATGATATGGACGGGGCGTTTAACGATGTAGTACTAACCCTCTATCAGGATGCAAAATTGAGCGACGTACTTGTTGAACTCGACAATATCGTGGAACGATATGGCGGATTCGGAGCATATGGACGAAAAGATCAGATATCTCATCGCATGCTGAATGAGGAATTCCGGCAGCTTCAGAAGAGCTCGAAAATATTTCCCACGATATTTATTTGTGTTGCCGCATTCCTGCTGAATGTTGTCATGAGCCGGACTATAAATACTCAGCGCGAACAGATTGCAGCCCTTAAGGCATTCGGATACAATAATATCGATGTCGGTATTCATTACGCGAAACTTGTAATTTTGATTTTATTTGCCGGCCTGATTCTTGGTGTTGTCGGAGGGATCTGGTTTGGAAAGATGCTGGGCGCAATTTATATGGAAGTATACAGGTTCCCGGAACTTATATATATATTGCATCCCGGAGTCATAATTGCCGCAATCCTTATAAGTATAGCCTCCGCTCTTGCCGGTACTCTGCATTCTCTCTGGAGGGCGGCCAAGCAGCAACCTGCCGAGGCCATGCGGCCCGAGCCACCGGCAAAGTTCAGGGTGACTCTGATTGAAAAAACAGGGATTGGCCGCCGGCTGACCCAGCCGTCGAGAATTATCCTGCGGAATATTGAGCGTAAGCCGGTGAGGACTTTTCTTTCAGTTCTCGGAATTGCTGCTGCCTGTGCCACAATGATCTCAAGCGGGTTTTTCAAGGACTCGGTTGCTTACATGATTAATGTTCAGTTTATTCTTTCCCAGAAGGAAGATATGACCGTAGCGTTCGCCGAACCCACTTCCCGAAGGGCGATATTTGAACTAAAAGGACTCCAGGGGGTACATTCCGCCGAGCCTTTCAGGACAGTTCCGGCAAGGTTCAGATTCGGTTACCGAAGTTACAAGACTGCAATCAATGGAATTGAACCTGACAGCCGCCTGCATCTCCTGCTCGACAATAATTTTAAGCCCATGTCTCTTCCACCTTCAGGCATCATTTTAACCGATTACCTTGGTAAAATTCTCGGCGTTAAAGCCGGTGACATGCTTACAGTGGAGGTTCTCGATGGGGCAAAGCCGGTTCGCCAGGTACCGGTCGCCGCTTTGGTGAAACAGTATCTGGGAGTGACGGGATACATGGATATTAAAGCGTTAAATCGCCTGATGAGAGAGGGAGATGCGATATCCGGAGCTTATCTTTTCACGGATTCAAACTACAGGGAAGAACTGTTCAGGCGTTTTGTCAAAATGGCGCGCATTTCAGGAACTGTGGTGAGGGGGGACGAGATCCGCAATTTTAATGAAATTCAGGCCAGAGCGATGCTTTTTTTTACGTTTATTGCTACACTGATGGCCTGTTTTATCTCTTTTGGCGTTGTCTATAACAGCGCGAGAATAGCCCTCTCCGAGCGGAGCAGAGAACTTTCGAGCCTCAGGGTGCTGGGCTATACGCGAGGTGAAATATCATACATACTTCTGGGGGAACTGGGACTGCTTACGCTGGTTGCCGTTCCTCTCGGATTTTTGATCGGGTACTGGCTCTGTGCGTATATTGCGCAGGCGCTGGCATCCGACCTTTTCAGGGTGCCTCTTATTATTGAGCTTAAAACATATTCGCTGTCGGCGGCTGTAATTTTCGTATCGGCTTCGGTATCGAGTTTGATCGTGCGCCATAAACTGGATC
This sequence comes from Desulfobacteraceae bacterium, assembly GCA_041298995.1. GTDB lineage: Bacteria > Desulfobacterota > Desulfobacteria > Desulfobacterales > RPRI01 > RPRI01. Next base: position 15,801 of record JBFYVZ010000031.1, on the reverse strand, counting down.
ATCTTGATCTTGTTGAAGTATTAAAAACCAGGGAGTAGAATTATGAATGTTGCATTGCGAAGAAAATTATCTGTAATCATAATTATCCTGGTTGCAGTCCTTGCGACCTTGTACGGTTTCATTCCCAAAGCTGTTGATGTCGATCTCGTTGATGTCTCGCGGGGTTCGCTGCAGGTTACAATCGAAGAAGAGGGCCGGACCCGTCTGAAGGAACGCTTTGTAATTTCAGCGCCGATATCCGGATATATGCGGCGTATTGCCGCAAAGGTGGGAGATCCGATAAAGAAGGGAGAGGCGGTTGTTGTCCTGGAACCATTGAGGTCGCAGTCTCTTGACCCGCGGAGCCGCGCTGAAGCTGAAGCGGTCGTATCTGCGGCAAAGGCCGCTCTTAATGCGGCGCAGGAAAAGGAGCGTGCCGCTGCCGCCGATGCCGATTACATCGGGAAGAGGTTGGAGAGGATTGCGAAGCTATACTCAAAAGGATACGCGGCGAAAGATCAGTTTGATCAGACAGAGTCAGAACTTAATAAGTCGCGTGCTGTCAGGGATTCGGCAAAAGCCGCGGCTGATGTCGCCCGTTTCGAATTTGACAGGGCCAGGGCGACTCTGCAGAATTTTAATCCGGTTAAAAGAACCGCAAATCACAGCACCATTTATATTTCTTCTCCGGTCAGCGGCAATATTTTCAAAATTTACCGTGAAAGCGAGGGTTCGGTCAATACCGGGGAACCGTTGATGGATATCGGCAATCCTGAAAACCTCGAAGTCCTGGTTGAAGTCCTTTCTTCGGACGCGGTTAAAATAAAAAAAGGAACGCCGGTTTTGTTTAAACGCTGGGGCGGCGATGAGCCTCTTCTCGGCGTAGTAAGGGTTGTCGAGCCGGCAGGATTTACCAAGATATCGAGCCTTGGAGTGGAGGAGCAGAGAGTTTTGATTATTGCCGATATTACTTCACCGCCCGAAATGTGGAGCGTTTTAGGTGATGGATACAGGCTTGAAGCGCATTTTGTTATCTGGGAAGGGAAAGATGTCCTCCAGGTTCCTGCAAGCTCTCTTTTCCGATCGGGTAAAGAGTGGGCAGTATTCGTTAATAATAACGGAAGAGCCCTGGAGCGTGCGGTTGAAGTAGGTCAGAGGAACGGATTGACGGCAGAGATCATATCCGGGATAAAAGCAAACGAAAAGGTGATTGCCCATCCTGACGATTCGATCAGCGATGGGAGCCGTATAAAATCAAGGAAATAATTTTTGACGGCTTCGTAAAAAGTCATTCTGCTGTGTCGCACTTCATCTTTCGTCATTGCAGTGTACGAAAAGTACGCTTCATGCCTCAAGATTTGTGCGCCTTGCATAATGAACTTTTTACTTTGCCGTCTGAATTTCGACTTATGAATCCATCATTTTGAACACGATAATATTAGTTGAAAATGTTTTGGGCCTGTGCTATCGAGCAACCTGTGTTTAATAGCGATTCGATAAGTAATATCTAACTTAATAACAAGAGGTTAAAGGGTCAAGAGCAAAGGAGGGAACAATGCGAAAAGGGATTTTGTTGGTTATGTGTTGTCTGATGCCCGTTATTTTTTTGATCTCATGCGCGCCTGAGGCGCCGAAAACAATTAAAATTGGATTTAATATTCCGCTTACAGGTGATATTCCAAAGGTAGGCGAGGGTTCAAAGTTTGCGGCTGAAATGTTCAAGGAGCAGGTCAATGCTGCCGGCGGTATTAAACTGGGAGATAAATCCTATCCTCTTGAATTCATTTATGTGGATAATGAGTCCAAGGCCGAATCAGCCACAGCAGCAGCTCTTAAGCTGATAAATCAGGACAAGGTCCTCGGCATTATCGGGCCTCAATCAAGCAAGCAGGCCATTCCCGCAGGTGAAATCTGCAACAATAACGGAACTCCCATGATTTCCCCGTGGTCAACCAACCCGAAAACAACAAAAGACCGTCCTTATGTATTCAGAGGCTGCTTTCTTGATCCTTTCCAGGGTCCTGTTGCCGCCAACTTTGCAACAGAGGAATTCAAGGCTGTGAAAGCCGCGGTTCTTTATGATATAGCAAGTGATTATCCCAAGGGACTTGCCGAGTTCTTTAAGGAAGCTTTCGAGAAAGTTCATGGACCCGGCTCAATAGTTGCCTTTGAGACATTTACCACAAAAGACCGCGATTTCAGCGCCCAGCTTACAAAAATAGTTAAATCAGGAGCGGATGTTCTTTTCGTCCCGCAATATTATGACGAAGTTCCTCTTATTGTAAAACAAGCCCATGAACTTGGTTGGAAAAAACCCATTATGGGAAGCGACAGCTGGGGGTCGGCTGAACTGATGAACCTTTGCGGTGATGACTGCAAGGGCTTGTTCTTCAGCACGCATTACGCTGCTGCCGGAGCGCAGGGAGCTACAAAAGAATTTATCGACAAATATAAGGAAAAATACGGATATGTGCCTGATGATGTCGGAGCTCTCACATGGGATTCCATCCGTCTCATGGTCCAGGCCGTTCAGAACGCAGGCGCCCTTACAGGCGATATGAAGAAAAACCGTGATGCAATAAAAGATCAGCTTGCCAAAATTAAGGATTTTGACGGAATAACGGGGAAGATGACTTTTAATCCTGAGGGTGATCCGAGCAAGTGCGCTGTAGTCGTAAAAATCAGCGACTCCGGAGAATTCGAGTTTTATAAATCAGTATGCCCTTAATATAATAATGATAATCTCCCAAAGAGTTGTCGATTATATGAGGATTCGTGGGTTCAAGAATTCGAGGATTCGAGTGACCTGAAAAGAAAACGAATTCTCATCGGCTTGCTGGAGAGATATTTATACAATTTAAAAGGGCGGGAGTATTTGATCCCGCCTTTTTAATTAGTTTCCATCCGGAAATGGCCCTTTTGTGCGATCTCTGTGTCAATCTGCGGGATTTCTTGTGCGACATACTATGAGTATGTCTCCGCGCAATCCCTTGATTTCCTTGAGCTTGCCCAAAATTGCCTATTTCCGAATCGGAAACTCACATGTGTCCAAATTTGGTTTCAGGATGGACATTAATTATGTTATTCGAGGACAAATAATTTGTCATTAGAAATGTTTTTCCAGCATTTTTTGAATGCGCTTCAGTGGGGAAGTTTTTATGCATTGATCGCTCTTGGGTATACACTTGTTTACGGGGTTCTTCTGCTTATAAACTTTGCCCACGGGGATATTTTTATGGTCGGGGCTTATTTTGCATTTTTCATTGCCTCTTTTTTCCTTGGTTCATATTCGCTTCAGCTTCCCTTTGCCTTGCATGGCAATACCATATTTGTGATCACAATAATTATTACCATGGTGCTTACATCCTGTGTTGGAGTTACCCTCGAAAGAGTGGCATACAGGCCTCTCAGAAAAAAGGGGGCAGGACGTCTTTATGTTGTTATTACTGCTCTTATGTGCGGACTTGTTCTTGAAAATGGAAACCTTGCTCTTCTGGGTGCAAGCAGGAAAAGCTTTCCTGAACTTATAGAAAAGAGCATATATACGATTGGCGGCATTACTTTCACCAATGTAAAAATCCTTGTGATAGTAACTACGGTACTTGTTTTCATATTACTTGAAACCATTGTCCGCAAAACCAAATTAGGAATGGCAATGCGCGCCATCTCATACGATAGCGTAGCTGTTTTGCTTATGGGAATTCCGCTTGATGTTGTTATAGTATTTACTTTCATTCTCGGATCTTCCATGGCTGCTCTTGCAGGTGTCCTTTTTGTAACCGCATACCCTGTTCTTGAACCCTACATGGGGGCTATGGTCGGCTGGAAAGCATTTATTGCCGCAGTAGTAGGGGGTATAGGCGAAATCCGCGGGGCGTTTGCAGGCGGCTTTATTCTGGGATTTGTTGAAATTTATGTTGCAGCCGTATTTCCATCTACTCTGCGGGATCTCATAGCTTTTGCCATACTTCTTTTGCTGCTGAGCTTAAAGCCGACCGGAATATTCGGAATAGCCAGATCACAAAAGATCTGAAGATAAATGGAATAAAAAAAGAACGGAATTTCCATATGAAGCGTTATTTGTCTACAATATTGTATGGCATATTATCCGTAGTCGTTATAGCCGCTGCCCGTGTCGGACTTATTAATGCCTATGAGCAGATAGTAATAATGTTTATAGGTATTAATATCATACTTTGCAGTTCGCTGAACCTGATAAACGGGTATATGGGTGAATTCTCCTGCGGTCATGCAGGGTTTATGGCCGTCGGGGCATATATTTCCTCGATTTTAAATATCTGGTTTTTTACATCGAGCCCGGTTTTCGGCGGCCCTCTTTTCACACCGGGTTCAGCAATATTCTTATTTCCGGTTACCCTTATTGCCGGCGGTGCTGGAGCTGCACTGGCCGGCCTGCTTGTTGCCATTCCTTCAGTCAGGACAAGAGGAGACTACCTGGCTATTATTACCCTTGCAGTGACCTTCATAATTAAAAGTTCCATAGAAAATATCCAAGTTATTGGAGGGGCGAGGGGTTTTATGGGGATGGGAAAGGTTGTTGATTCCATGACCAGCGTTATCAACCTGCCGTGGGTCATGATATGGATTTTTGTGTTTACAGCCCTTTGCATATGGATTTTAAACCATTTCGTTAATTCAACTTATGGAAAGGGTATAATAGCGGTCAGGGACGATGAAATTGCAGCCGAGATTATGAGTGTTAATACTAATCGGATGAAACTGGTTGCATTTACACTCTCCTCAGGCCTTGCCGGAATTGCGGGCGGCCTTTTTGCCCATGTTCTCGGCTACATAAACCCAGGATCATTTACCATTATGAAATCGACTGAAATAATGGTCATGGTATATCTCGGGGGTATGGGGTCGTTGAGCGGATCGGTTTTGAGCGCCGTAAGCTTTACTCTGCTAATGGAGGTTTTACGTCCCCTGCAGGTTTATAAATGGGTTCTTATTCCGCTTCTTTTGATAATTTTAATGTTGTACCGGCCTGAAGGAATCATGGGAAACCGGGAGCTTACGGATGTTTTCCCTAAACTTCGCCGGTTTTTCCCATCAAGGGAGCTTTAATAAAAGATGGCACTTCTGGAACTTATTAACATTAATCATTATTTTGGTGGCCTGCAGGCTGTTTCAAACTTCAACCTGAATATTGAAGAGGGGGTGCTTTCCGGGCTTATAGGGCCTAATGGGGCCGGCAAGACAACGATATTCAATCTTGTCAGTGGTTTTTATAAACCGACGGAAGGTGAGATCAGATTCAACGGAAAGTCAATTAAGGGCCTTAAGCCGCATGAAGTAACAAGCCTTGGGATATCCCGTACCTTTCAGAATATACGTCTTTGGAACAGCATGACTGTTCTTGAGAATCTATGCATCTCCCAGCATTACAGGCTTGGATATGGCTTTATTGATTCCATTCTTTACACCGGAAAATATTTTGAAAGAGAAAAGAACGTGATTAAATCCGCAAGAGAATTTCTTGAAATACTCGAAATGAAAGAATTCGAGAATGAATATCCGAAAAACCTTTCTTACGGTCTTCAGCGGCGTCTCGAGATAGGAAGGGCTCTTACTATAAGACCTAAATTCCTTTTACTTGACGAGCCTGCTGCCGGCATGACTTCAGGAGATATAGAGCAGTTGATTCAGCTGGTTAAATGGATCAGAGGAGAATTTAAACTTACAATATGGCTGATTGAGCATCAGATGAAAGTTGTAATGGCCCTGTGTGAAAAAATAGATGTTCTCGATTTCGGAGAGATAATTGCGGCAGGGACTCCATCCGAGATAAGAAAAAATCCTAGGGTAATAAAGGCATATCTTGGCGAGGAGGTGACGGTTCATGCTTAAGATAGAAAATCTTCACGTGCGTTACGGAAATATTGAGGCACTGCACGGGATATCCCTTTATGTGGAAGATGGTGAATTTGTGGCTCTTCTTGGTGCAAATGGCGCCGGGAAATCAACGACCCTCATGAGCATAATGAGACTTCCGCCTCCTGTAGCACCTGTTGTTTCTGAAGGAATCATCAGTTTCAAAGGGGTTGATCTCCTTTCAGTAGCGCCCCACCATGTAGTTGCCAGGCACGGAATCGGCCTTGTTCCAGAAGGCAGAAGGATTTTCGGGAACATGACCGTTATGGAAAATCTTAAAATTGCTACATACGCACGCAAAGATTCCGGCCAGGTTTCAATGGACTATAAACGGGTTTTTTCTCTTTTCCCGAAGCTTTCAGACCGCAAGAATCAACGGGGAGACACATTGAGCGGCGGCGAGCAGCAAATGCTTGCAATGGGCAGGGCTTTTATGTGCGGTGCCGGGTTTATTCTTCTTGATGAGCCGTCTATGGGCCTCGCCCCTATACTGATGCAGGATTTATTCAAGGTTTTGAAAGAACTGAATAAAACCGGAACAACGATATTTGTTGTTGAACAGAATTCACACATCGCACTAAAATATGCCGACAGGGCCTATGTAATGGAAACAGGATATATTGTAATGGAAGGAAGCGCAAAAGAGCTCGCCAGAAACGAAGAGGTTCAGAAGGCATATCTGGGATAGGAAATAAGGGATCAGAGGCCAGCGGGCAGGAGTTCATGGATTTAAGGAGCAAGGTGAAAAGTTCAAGATGAACGAAAGAGAAACCGGAAACCGGAAACCATAGACCAGAAACCATAGTATTTTTCAAGGGGGGGACATGTTGAAAGTCGCTGTTGTTGGAGCTACAGGATATGCCGGCGCTGAACTTGTGCGTATTCTTTCCGGGCATCCGGAGGTAAAGCTTACAGTTATTACTTCAAGACAGTATGCCGGTGTGCGGTTTGACCATGTTTTCCCTTCAATGGCAGGCCATGTTGATCTTGTATGTGAAGATTTTTCGGCTGTTAATCTTTGTGACAGGGCCGATCTTTTTTTTCTTTCTATTCCCCATAAAATACCTATGGAAATTGTTCCGGGACTTATCAGTAAGGGAAAGAGAGTGATTGATCTTTCGGCCGATTTCAGGTTCAGAGATTCTGAAACTTATGAAGCTTATTATCAGCCGCATACGGCTAAGAATTTGCTTGAAAAAGCTGTTTACGGGCTTTCTGAAATCTATCATAATAAAATAAAAAACGCTGATTTAATAGGCAATCCCGGCTGTTATCCGACCAGCGTGCTTCTCCCGCTGATCCCTCTTTTAAAAGAAGGTTTTCTGGATGCTGAATCCATTATTGCAGATTCAAAATCAGGGGTGAGCGGAGCGGGGCGGTCCCTTGCGTTGTCATCACATTTCTGTGAAGTCAATGAATCCTTCAAAGCTTACAAGGTTGCAGCTCACAGGCATAACCCGGAAATAGAAGAGGTTCTTTCCCGGGAAACCGGCAGGACAACACGAATTACATTTGTGCCTCATCTTGTGCCTATGACAAGGGGTATGCTCACTACAATTTATGCACGACTGAAAGCAGATGTAAACTCTGAACATATAAAGAAATGTCTTTTGTCCTTTTATTCAGGTCGCCCATTCATAAGATTATGCAATGATATGAGACTGCCTGATACTAAACATGTAACAGGGACAAATTATTGTGATATCGGATTCAAAATCGATAAACGGACCAGATGCCTCATATTGATTTCGGCAATAGACAACCTTGTTAAGGGAGCTGCCGGACAGGCGGTTCAGAATATGAATATAATGCTCGGATACGAAGAAACGGCAGGTCTTAAGTCTGTTCCTTATCCGCTATAGAAAAAAACAAGGCCATTTATCGGTGAAATGATTCGATGATGTAGTAGGCTTAAAACGGCATAGGGTCGAGTGGAAAGGGCTTGTTTTCTTGACAACAATATCCGAATAGTTTAAACCTTCAAGTAATTATACAAGGAAATGAGGATTCAAGGGGTCAAGGGTTCGAGGATTCGAGTGAAAAATCCGTGTCCCCTTTTCTTCAACTGATCGGGAGAAGAACCTTATATAACAGGGGAATAAGTAACGACTTGAATTTATCATAATATTTAGAAAGGAGATTAAAGATGCCAGCAAAGTTAATCTTGGGAACTGAAATCCGGGAACAGATCCTCGATGAAATTACGAAAGAGGTCGCAGCCATTAAGGAAAAACATGGTGTTGTTCCAGGGCTTGTAACAATTTTAATTGGTGAAAATCCTGCTTCCATGTCTTATGTAACATTAAAAATTCAGACCGCACACCGCGTTGGTTTCAAGGAAGTCCAGGACAGCCAGCCGATAGATATTTCTGAAAAAGATCTTCTTGACCTGATCGATAAATATAATAAGGATGATTCGATCAACGGGATTCTTGTACAACTCCCTTTACCGAAACATATAAATGAGAAAAAAGTTTTAAATGCAATTGATCCTGACAAGGATGTTGATGGTTTTCATCCTGTGAATGTGGGACGCTTAATGATTGGCGGATCAGAAGTCAAATTTCCTCCATGTACGCCTGCAGGAATACAGGAAATGATAGTTCGTTCAGGAGTTGAGACAAAAGGAGCCGAGGTGGTTGTTGTCGGGCGTTCAAATATTGTCGGTAAGCCGATAGCGAACATGATGCTCCAGAAAGGTCCCGGCGCGAATTCAACCGTAACGATCGTTCATACCGGCACGAAGGATATGGCATCACATTGCAAACGCGCCGATATACTTATAGTTGCAGCCGGTGTTCCTGACCTTGTAAAACCGGAATGGATAAAACCGGGAGCCTGCGTTATCGATGTTGGAGTCAACAGGGTCGGTGAGAAAATAAGCGAAAAAACAGGAAAGAAGATCGCCATACTGAAAGGTGATGTCGATTTTGAAGCGGCAAAGCAGATCGCGGGTTATATAACACCTGTTCCGGGTGGAGTAGGACCCATGACAATCACTATGCTGATGAAAAACACTTTAAAATCTTTGAAATTCAAGCTTGGAATAGCATGATACTAAAGGATCATCTCCAAATTAATTGGTGATCCTATGGGGATTCGAGGATTTCAGCCAGAACGATTGGCGGACCTTCGGCAGGATTCGAGTGAAAAATCCGCCTCTCAAATGAGAAGGGCGGCCCTGTCTGTCCCGAGCGATATTACATTGTAAAGGCAAGGCGGTTCTTCTCACTATTAATCTATTAACAGAGAATTGCTGTGTTTGAGCAGAAATACTTGACAGGCTCTTTATATCATGGTATCGGTCAAGTAATAAATAAAAGCATAATGGTCATAACCTATTGATATCCCAGATGTTTATTGCTCTAAAAAGGCCTTATTCTGTTAATGCTGAAACAGGTCGGAAGCAAACAATTATTTCATAAGGTGGTATGTTTAGCATGGGGAAAAAGGGAATCTCTTTTTTAATATTACGCGATTCAGGCTCTCCAATAAAGCAGATAAACGCTTCCGGAAAAATCATACGGTATGCTTTGTTTTTCCTCGCCGCCGGTTTAATTCTTTCAGGCTATTTTGCTTATGACTATATCACTTTAAAAAAAGCTTCTTTGAATAATCGTTATCTTCAGAGTAAGCTATCAGTTCAACAGGATGAAGTAACCAACCAGCGCAAGCAGATACAGTTTTTTGCCGGTGAAATTTCGAATCTTAAGGCAAAGATTTTAGATTTGTACAATTTTGAAAAAAAAATAAGATCGATAGCCAATATAAGAAATAAGAAAAAGAATGAATTGCAGGAAGGTCTTTTTGGAGTAGGTGGTTCGGCGCCAGGAGACCTTGATCCCAAAATATCACTATCAGAAAAACATGACAGTCTCATGCGGGAAATGCATGAACAGGTTGAAGAACTGAATGTAGCTGTAAAGGTGCAGACGGAGGGGTTTAAATCAATAATAATCTATTTTGAGGAACAGCGCAGCCTCCTTGCTTCAACTCCTGCAATTCGCCCGACCCAGGGATCTGTAACATCAACTTTCGGATACCGGACTTCTCCTTTTTCAGGTTTACGGGAATTTCACAAAGGATATGATATTGCATCCTATAATGGTGCGCCCATATTTGCAACTGCCAACGGTACTGTTTCAATGGCAGAGTACAATGGGCTATTCGGGAATACAATTGCAATAAATCATGGCCACGGAATGGTAACCCGCTATTCACATGCAAGTAAGTTATTGAAGAAACCGGGTAGTTTTGTGAAGAGAGGGGAAATCATTGCTCTTGTTGGCGATACCGGCAGAAGTACGGGTCCCCATGTCCATTATGAGGTGCATTTAAACGGTATGCCTGTTAATCCGGACAATTATATGCTCAATTAATTTTGCAGTATAAAAAACTTTCCATAAAGGCAAGCCCCTCTCCATTCAAAGAGGGGCGTTTTATTTGGCCCTCAGATCTGGTGAAATTCCATTTGTGCCTATCAAAGAGATAACAAGATTTTCCGCTCAAAATGACACCTTTTATATATTGCAAAGTAGAATAAGAATTATTAAATAGAAGCCCTGAATTAAATCCATCAGTTGATGACGGGATAGCTTAAGCAGGGTCATTTCCAGGATGGAAACCGGATAAGTTTTCAAACAAAAGGAATATGGTAATGATAGGAAATTTCTTAACCAAAATATTTGGCAGTAAAAACGAGCGGGAGATAAAAGCGCTTAACCCTGCAGTTGAAATGATTAACTCTCTGGAATCAGGGATTCATTCCATGAGTGATGAACAACTTAAGAATCAGACATTAATATTCAAGGAGCGGCTCGGGCGCGGTGAAAAGCTTGAAGAGATACTTCCTGAAGCTTTCGCCACAGTCAGGGAAGCTTCCTTGAGAACACTTAATATGAGGCATTTTGATGTTCAGTTGATAGGTGGAATGGTCCTTGATAGCGGAAAGATAGCTGAAATGAAAACAGGTGAAGGTAAGACTCTCGCGGCGACACTTCCCGCGTATCTTAACGCACTCACGGGTAAAGGAGTTCATATTGTTACTGTAAACGATTATCTTGCCAGACGAGACACGGAATGGATGGGAAATATTTATAGATTTCTCGGACTTTCAGTCGGAACTATATTGCATGGTTTAGACGACTCAGAACGTAAAGCAGCATACAGCTCTGATATTACCTATGGAACTAACAATGAATTCGGTTTTGACTACCTGAGAGATAACATGAAGTTTAACAAGGAAAACCTGGTCCAGCCGGAACTCAACTTTGCGATTGTAGATGAGGTGGATAGTATATTGATAGATGAAGCAAGAACCCCTCTTATAATTTCAGGTCCCGCTGAAAAATCTACCGATTTGTATTATCAGGTTAATGGAATAGTTCCGCTTCTTAAGGAAGAAAAAGATTATTCAATTGATGAAAAAGCAAGGGCGGTTGTGCTGACAGAAGAGGGAGTCGCAAAAGCCGAAGGATTGTTGAAGATATCAAACCTCTACGATCCAAAACACATAGAGCTGCTGCACCATATTAATCAGGCTTTAAAGGCACATACATTATTTAAACTGGATGTTGACTATATATTAAAAGACGGAGAAGTTATTATTGTTGACGAATTTACAGGCCGATTGATGCCTGGGCGCCGTTATAGTGACGGTTTGCACCAGGCGCTTGAGGCCAAAGAGAATGTTAAAATTGAGAATGAAAATCAGACTCTTGCAACTATTACATTTCAGAACTACTTCCGTATGTATAATAAACTTTCAGGAATGACAGGGACAGCCGACACCGAGGCTGCTGAATTCAAGAAAATTTATAATCTTGATGTGGTTGTTATTCCAACAAATATGACAATGATAAGGGAAGATTATCCTGATGTCATCTACAAGACGAAGAGGGAAAAATACGAAGCCGCCCTGGATGAAATCGCAGAACTCAACAAAAAAGGCCAGCCTGTTCTGGTGGGTACGGTTTCGATCGATGTTTCAGAGGGGTTGAGCACAAAGCTTAAAAAAAGAGGCATCAAGCATACAGTACTGAATGCAAAGAATCATGAAAAAGAGGCTGAAATTATTGCGATGGCCGGACAGAAAGGGTCTGTTACCATTTCGACTAATATGGCGGGACGAGGAACCGATATCGTGCTGGGGGATGGAGTTACCGCGCTTGGCGGGCTGCATGTTTTGGGAACTGAAAGGCATGAAAGCAGGCGCATAGACAACCAGCTCAGGGGGCGGTCAGGCAGGCAGGGAGACCCTGGTTCTTCCAGATTTTATCTTGCCCTTGAGGACGACCTCCTCAGGATTTTTGGAGGCGAGCGCATTACAGGCATTATGGAAAGGCTTGGGATGCAGGAGGGTGAGCCCATTGAACATAATCTTATCAGCAGGGCAATTGAAAATGCTCAGGCAAAGGTTGAAGGGCACAACTTTGATATAAGAAAACAACTCCTTGAATATGATGATGTGATGAACCAGCAGCGTGAAGTAATATACAGGCAGAGGCGTGAGGCGCTTAATGGAAAAAGTCTCAAGCCTGCTATTGAAAGCATGATCCAGGAAAAAGCTGAGGATATTGCATTTACTTTTGCCGATGAAAAGATGCTGCCTGAAGAGTGGGATCTTAACGGAATATCAGAAGCGGTTTTCAAGCAGTTTAACTTCCGTATAAATAATTTAAGCGCGGGAAATCCGGAAGAAATGACAAAAGAAGGCATTGAACAACTTATTTGTGACGAGGCACTGGCCATCTATAATGAAAAAGAGAAACTGACAGGCTCTGAAGATTTCAGGCATCTTGAACGTGTCATTATGCTCCAGACAGTTGATAATCTCTGGAAGGACCATCTCCTTTCAATGGATCATCTTAAGGAGGGGATAGGCCTGAGGGGCTATGCCCAGCAAAATCCTCTTATGGTTTATAAGAAAGAAGGTTTCGAGATGTTCCAGGACATGATTTCAAGAGTCAAGGAAGAGATTGTAAATATTATGTTCAGGATTCAAATATCCGAACCCAAAAAAATAGAAGAAATGAGAAAGCCGAAGGAACAGAAGCTGCTGTTTTCCGGCGGGGACGAAGGAGTTGCCAAGAAACCTGTGAAAAGGGAAGAGAATAAGGTCGGGAGAAACGATCCATGTCCGTGTGGCAGCGGCAAAAAGTTCAAAAAGTGCTGCGGAAAGAATTAGGAGGCATGAGGCGCAAAGTATAAGGCGCGAGGCATAAGGCGTGAGGGGAAAGTCGAATATCGGACATCGAATATTGAACTTCGAGAAACAAACCACGAAACGATCAACGAAGAGCGATATAATTTACAACGAGCTACAAACCTTAAATAGTGTCTATCCGGAAACCGGGTTTGGACACATTTGCGTTTCCAATTCGGAAATAGGCAATTTTGGGCAAGCTCAAGGAAATCAAGGGATTGCGCGGAGACATACACATTGTATGTCGCACAAGAAATCCCGCAGATTGACACAGAGATCGCACAAAAGAGCCATTTCCGGATGGAAACTAAATCGAGATATCTATTGCTTGTATATATAAAACTGCTCCTGACGGCTTTTTTCTGGGGAGGAACATTCATTGCCGGAAAAATCGTTGCACAAAATGTGGAGCCATATTCGGCCTCGTTTTTAAGATTTGCAGTGGCTTCAGCTTGCCTTGTTTTATTTACATGGAAAATGGAGGGGAATTTTCCGGCGCTAAAAAAAAATCAAATTATACCTGTAATTCTTCTCGGAATGACGGGCATATTTTTATACAATGTTTTTTTCTTCAAAGGGCTTAAGATAATCGGCGCCGGTCGCGCAGCCCTGATCATCGCAAACAATCCTGTTTTTATAACTCTTCTTGCGGCATATTTTTTCAAGGAGAGATTAAATTTATTCAAGCTTACAGGAGTAGTAATTTCAGTTACAGGTGCAATTGTTGTAATATCGAGGGGTAATCCCCTTGAGATTTTAAGCGGAAGCCTCGGATGGGGTGAATTGTATATCTTCTGCTGTGTTTTGAGCTGGGTTGCTTTTTCATTAATAGGCAAGTCAGCCATGTCGGATCTTTCTCCTGTGGTCGCCATAACATATTCTTCAATAGCCGGAACCGCTTTCCTTTTTGTTCCTGCGTGGTATGAAGGCATTGCTTTTAAAATGTTGACATATTCTATTTCAGATTGGCTGGGCATAGTTTATCTTGGAATTTTCGGAACAGCCCTCGGTTTTGTATGGTATTATGAAGGTATAAAGAAAATAGGGCCTTCAAGGGCAAGTCTCTTTATTAACTTCGTCCCGATCAGCGCGGTGTTTCTTGCTTTTTTCATGCTGAAAGAGCCGGTTACGCTCTCTTTGCTGGCCGGGACAATAATGGTATCCTCGGGTGTTTACTTGACTAATTCGAATATGTCCGGAGCATCTACCGGAACATCTGTCAGGGGTGCAAGTTGAAATGCGAGTAAACATAAAAGCCGGAACCGGAAACCGTAATATGTAAACAAGAAACAGAGAACTTATATCGTAAGAAAAGGAGGAATATTTTATGAAAAAATTTATATGGATTATTGCATTATCCTGTGTGTTAATTGCGTTCGGTTGTCATTCGAGAACAGATGCTCCAAAAGCGGCAAAGGAAGTCAAAAGAGAGACTCTAAAAGCTGAAACCGATACTTTGCCCGAACCCGTTTCTACCGGAAGAAAGCCTAATATAAGTGTGTTGATGGACATGGGTGGTGATGGTCTGTCACAAGTCCAGATAGACCAGCGGGAGCAGTTGAATGACTTTATGGGCAAGGATCTTGTAAGAATGCTCAACAAAGCAGGTTATGAAGCAAGCCTTATAAAAAATCGCAACCAGTATGCGAAAGGAACACATCTCCTTAAAGTAACCATAGTAAGATACAATCCCGGAAGCAAAGCGGCACGGATAGTTGTCGGATTTGGAGCAGGTGCCGTTTCTCTTGACACGCATTACGAGCTTTTTGCTCCGGGAGGAAATCTTCTGGTTTCAGATGAACATGGAGTCGGTTCCAGTATGGATTGGACTTCCTGCGCAAGAAAATTGAACAAACAGACAGTCGAAGCTGTGTCCGGCAAGTTAAAATAATAAAGATCAAGCTGATTTCTGTAAACCAGATTTTTTGTAACCATTGCCGCGTTCCAAAGGTATAATTTGAATATGACGGACTATTACAATTTTGATACTCCTGTTGACAGGAGCGGCACGTACAGCATGAAGTGGGATAAATACAAAGGAAAAGATATTATTCCTCTCTGGGTTGCTGACATGGATTTTCTTTCCCCTCCTGCCGTGAGAGATGCTTTAATTAAAAGAATCGGTCACGGGGTGTTTGGTTATACACTTCCGCCTCAGGAGCTCAATGAAATAATCGTCAGTTTGATGAAAAATGAATATGGGTGGAAAGTTGAAAAAGAATGGATAGTATGGCTACCGGGACTTGTGACAGGGCTTAACATTGTAAGCAGAGCGGTGGGTGAAGACGGAGATGATGTTATGACCGCAATTCCTGTTTATCCTCCCTTTCTCACAGCTCCGGAAAACTCCCGCCGGAATCTTATAAAAACGAATCTTGTTGAAGCAAACGGTGAATGGGGATTTGATTTTGAAAGAATTGAAAAAGCGATAACGAAGCGCACACGCCTTTTTCTGCTCTGTAACCCTCATAATCCTGTCGGGCGTGTATATAATAGAGATGAACTTTCTTCTCTTGCTGACATCTGCAATAAACACAAGATTGTTATCGGTTCGGATGAAATTCATTGCGGTCTGCTGCTGGAGCCTGGAAAGCGCCATATTCCCATCGCTTCCCTTTCTAACGAAATAGCCGACCTTACAATAACCCTTATGGCTCCAAGCAAAACTTTTAATTTGCCTGGTCTCGGCTGTTCTTTTGCAATAATATCAAATCCGGAATTGC
>JBFYVZ010000027.1:0-6002 GCA_041298995.1 Desulfobacteraceae bacterium | reverse complement strand
ATATCTATGCTTGTTCATAGAAACATAGTCAAATCTAAAGACGGACTTCTCGTCATCCACTTGCCCAAAGATTTCATCAATAAGACTCTTAACGTGGAAGTGACTGTTAAAGAAGAACTGGAAGATTGTCTGCTCATGAACACGATTCGTATTGATACATCCAAGTGGCGCTTTCAGCGGAATGAGATATATGACCGATAATCCGGGTCCATGTATTTTAGATACCAATATTCTTGTTTATGCCTATTCTGAAACCGAACCGGAGAAAAAACAGATTGCTGTTCAACTCCTTACGGATCGGTCGATCTGCATGAGCACGCAGGTAGTCAATGAGTTCATCTGGATCATGTTCTCGAAATATCATGTTGACATGAAGCTTCTGTCAGATGTGGCAAAAAATCTTTTCCTGCTTTACCGTATGGATATTGTCGACGACAGGACTATCGCAGGCGCTATTGAGATGTCCATACGTTATCAACTTTCCTATTGGGACAGTTTGATAGTGTCGTCTGCAATGAAACTGAATTGCGCTATTCTATATTCCGAGGATTTCCAGCACAAACAGATCATAGAAAAATGCATCACGGTCACAAATCCTTTTGTTACCGTCTCCACTTGACTCATGTTTACAGCGGCTTATTATCGAACTCCCAAAGGAAATTCTGGACAACTATGTTCATACCCTGTCTGCCTCCCGTTTGAATTCCGTATTTATGCCCTTAAGGAATCCACGGAGTTCTTTAATATCTCGTTCAGGTATGAGCTCTATACGTCCATTATATTCAACAACCTGCATTTTTTGACCCGGGCGGAGATTCAATGACTCACGTACTGTTTTTGGTATGACTACCTGATATTTTGGCGATACGGTTACCGATTGCATGCTAAAACCTCCATCGATATATTTCGTATTATGATAACATGATCGATGTGATTCTGGCAAGGGGCGACACAGTTTATTATCCTGTTACCTGCCCGCGGAAATATCTTCCTTGAGGAGGCAGCAGGCTATTTTGTACTCGGGAGTTCCGTCTTTATTATATTTTAAATTTCCGGGCTGAATGAGTCTGTTCATGACGCATCCTTCGGGAATGGAGAGTCCGAACAGGTCCAACTCATTTATTTTTTTAGTATTAACAAGTCTGCTGCCGTTAAATTCCATGCTGTTAAGAGGATAGTCTTCACATAAAGGGCACCGGTAAACTCTCCCGTTCGGAAAAATAAAATAGTTATCCGCAACAAGGCCGGCACATTCAAATTTTTCATCAGTATCAAGGTAAACCTTTGGATATGTGACAGTAATTCCAAGTCCGGCAATTTTTCCCGCAATTTCCGGAATGGTATCAAGCCATTTTCCGCGTGAAACCTGCGGATTCTTAATCTCTTGTTTTAAGTGCCTTCTCCTTGCTGTTTTCCCTCTTATTCCAATCACCTGGATAAAAAATCTGTCTATGCCAAGCTTATCAAGCAAAGGGGCCATCAGGTGAAGTTCATGTATGTTGGCGCTGCTTACGGTATAAATCAGGCTTGTCCTGAATCCCTTTGAAAGAGCCTCTTTTATTCCCGAAAGGCATTTGTTATAAGAACCCCGTCCTCTTATCATGTCATTTGTAGTTATCGTTGCCCCGTCCAGGCTGAAACTTATGTAGTCAACCTCATCAGGCCCTGTTTTTGACAGGATGCTGTTAAAAAGATAACCATTTGTGTCGATAGTTATCGATTTGAATCTTTTTTTTCTTGCGTGTTTTATTGCAAGAAAAAGATCGGGATGCAATGTGGGCTCACCACCCAGAAAGACAACATTCGCGGGCTCCTTTTTTCCGGCAAATACATCAAGCCATGAATTTATGGTTTTTAGGGGAAGCGTGTTTTTCCCATGCTGCTCTTTATTTATATAGCAGTGGCGGCAACTCAGGTTGCAATTTGTAAGAATATGAAAAAAAATGTTGGTGGAATTTTTTGAAAACGAGACCGTTTCTTTGTTTTTCATTTTATGCTTTGTTAAGACCTTCGATCTGTTTTTTAGCTTTTACAAGCTCATCACTTGTCAGCCGCAACCTTATGGACATGTATTCTGCAAAGATTCTGTATAAAAGAAGAAGAAAATCGAGTTTTTCCTCCCTGCCGCCATCGGTTGAAGATTTATTTTGCGCTGATGTATCCACGGCAAGGCATACGGTTTTCCCGACAGCATAAGCTGATGCAGACCTGCTCAAGCTGTCAATAATCCTCATCTCCCCGAAGATTTCACCGCTTTTGTCGATAGAAGCAATTTCTATATTCTCTTTTTTAACAGAGATTTTTCCAGCGAGAAGAAAATAAAGCCACGGGTCGTCAGCTCCTTCCTGAATAATAATTTCTCCGTCTTCGTATTCCCTTATCTTGCTGAGTTTGAGCAGCTTGCCGAGGCTTTTTATTTCGAAATGCTTCAGCGTAGGAATATTCATAAGCTTTTGAATATTTTGCATATTATCCTGAAGGCGTTTTGATTCAAGCATAATTCCTCCCTACTCTCTTTCCATGCAGTCTTTTGATAGGTTTTCATCGAATTGAACCGGATAGCACCCGTCAAAGCAGGCCTTGCAAAAATTCTCTTCGGGATTTTCCATGCCTGTTGATTTAAGCAGGCCGTCTATACTCAGGTAATGGAGTGAGTCAAGGCCAAGAATATCTTTTAGTTCCGAAACTGATTTTGTTGCGGCAATAAGTTCTCCTCTTGTGGAAAAATCTATTCCGTAATGGCACGGAAACCTGTGGGGAGGGCCGCTTACCCTCATATGAATTTTTTTTACGCCAATCTCACGCAGCGATTTAACCCTGGTTTTTATTGTCGTTCCTCTTATAATCGAGTCTTCAATAATTATTATCTCTTTTCCTTTAAGTATTTCCTTTACCGGGTTTAATTTAACTCTTACTCCGAAATCGCGCATGCTCTGGGAAGGCTGAATGAAAGTCCTTCCGATATAGTGATTCCGTATCATTCCCATCTCAAAAGGAATACCCGATTCTTCCGAGAATCCAAGGGCGGCATAAGTCCCCGAATCGGGAAATGGCATTACCAGGTCCGCTGCAGCAGGTGCTTCCTTCGCAAGGCAGCGGCCGTGGGCTTTTCTTATCTTATAAACATTCTGTCCGTAAATTGTGCTGTCCGGCCTTGCAAAATAAATAAATTCAAATATGCAAAATGCTCGCCTGGATGCTGCTTCAGTTTTAATGCTTTTGACACCATTCTTGCTTATTATAACGATTTCGCCGGGCTCAAGCTCCCTGATAAACTCCGCCTCAACAAGATCAAGGGCGCAAGTTTCGGACGCCAGGATATAGTTTCCGTTCAATTTTCCAAGGCAAAGGGGGCGAAATCCGTATGGATCCTTAATCCCTATTACTTCCCCTTCACTTGTCAGGACAACAAAAGAGAAAGCTCCGCTTAATTTTTTCACGGTTTCAACAAGGGCCTGCTCGAGTCCCTGTTTCAGGTTTCTCACAAAAAGATGCAGAAAAACCTCACTGTCCATGGTTGTCTGGAAAATTGCGCCTGTCTCTTCCAGTTCGTTTTTCAGGGAGTGAGCATTTACAAGGTTACCGTTATGTGCAACGGCAAAAGATCTGTGCTTATGATAAATAACCAAAGGTTGTGCATTGGTAAGAGTTGAGCTTCCGGTTGTGGAATACCTGACATGTCCTATGGCGGATAATCCCTTCAGTTTTTCAAGGCTTGCATTATCAAAAACTTCAGGAACAAGCCCCATGCCCTTGTGCTCTGCTATTTTTTTATCCCGGACAACTGATATACCGGCGCTCTCCTGCCCTCTATGCTGGAGAGCATACAGGCCGAAATAGCAGATCCTTGCAGATTCTGGATGGCCGAAAATTCCGATTAGTCCGCATGCTTCACGAGGCTTATCGTCTTCATTTATATATGAATTTGACTTCATTTGGTAACGCCCTTGATAAGTTTATAAACGATTATATTCCTGAATCGATTTAACAGAAAGCCTTTTTTCCTTTAAAGCTTCAATGCCCCTGCAGATAGCCATCGCTCCGGGAATCGTTGTAATACATGGAATATTGTATTTTATTGCCGCACGGCGGATTTCATAGCCGTCTTTCATCGGTTCGGCGCCTGTTCCGGTGTTTATAATAATATGAAGGTTTTTATTTTTTATTGCATCAACTGCGTGGGGGCGTCCCATCGAAACCTTGTTTATCATTTCATTGGAAATCCCGTGTTCCGTGAGAAAAACAGAAGTTCCCTTTGTAGCCGTGATTTTAAATCCGATATCTCGGAATTTTGCAGCAACAGGAACAACCGCTCTCTTGTCGGAATCCATAACACTTATAAAAACATTTCCGGAGGTCGGCATCTTCTGACCTGCCCCTATCTGCGCCTTTGCAAATGCGAGGCCGAAAGAGGAGTCTATTCCCATAACTTCTCCCGTTGACTTCATTTCAGGACCAAGGAGTGTATCAACATCCGGAAACCTGTTAAACGGGAGAACAACCTCTTTTATTGAAACATGGGTTGGAACTTTTTCGGTTATAAGGCCGACCTCGGAAAGGGTGCGCCCCAGCATTACCTTCGTGGCAAGCTTTGCAAACGGGATTCCGGTTGCCTTGCTGACAAACGGGATTGTTCTCGATGCTCTGGGATTTACTTCAAGCACGAAGAGTTTTTCACCCTTTATGGCATATTGCACGTTCATCAGCCCCACAACTTTCAGCTCCGATGCCATCGCCTTTGTGGCAGAAGTAATTTCATCAATTATTGCAGGGCTTATACTGTACGGTGGAAGAACGCATGCCGAATCGCCCGAATGGACTCCGGCAGCCTCTATATGCTCCATTATCCCGCATATGATCGTTTTCTTCCCGTCTGATATGGCATCAACATCAACTTCAATTGCCTCTTCGAGAAATTTATCGATCAGTACCGGGTGCTCGGGTGACGCTTCGATCGCCAGCTTTGTGAAGTTTTCAAGATCCTTCCTGTTATAAACTATTTTCATCGCCCTTCCGCCGAGAACATATGACGGTCTGACAATTACGGGATAACCGATCGACTCGGCAACAGCAACTGCTTCTTCAATATTCAACGCGGTGCCGTTTTCAGGCTGAACCAGGTCAAGCTTCTTCAACATGGCCTGGAAAAGCTCCCTGTCCTCGGCCATGTCTATGCTATCAGGCTGGGTGCCGAGGATCGGGACTCCGGCCTTAAAAAGAGGCGTTGAAAGATTAAGAGGAGTCTGCCCCCCGAACTGGACAATAACGCCGAACGGCTTTTCAGTCTCCACGATATTTAAAACATCTTCTTTTGTCAGAGGCTCAAAATAGAGTTTATCCGAAGTATCATAATCGGTGCTCACAGTTTCGGGGTTGCTGTTGACCATGATGCTCTCAATCCCCTCTTCCCGAATCCCGAATGAGGCCTGAACACAACAGTAATCAAATTCAATTCCCTGGCCTATCCTGTTCGGACCTCCGCCTAAAATCACAACTTTTTTCTTGTCCGAAACCCTCGCTTCATTCTCTTCATCGTAAGTGGAATAGTAATAAGGGGTTGCCGCCTTGAATTCGGCGGCGCAAGTGTCAACGAGCTTGAAAACAGGCTTAATGCCTGACTTCTCCCGGACTTGTTTAACTGTATCTTCTGTTGAACCTGTAAGATGCGCAATCTGAATATCCGAAAACCCGAAGGATTTTGCCTGATATAAAAGATCTTCTGAAATATCCTTTCCGGCCTTTGCAACGACTTGCTCAAGATCAACTATCTGCTTTATCTGATAAAGGAACCACGGGTCAATTGCCGTCAGTTCATGTATTGATTGCAGGGACATTCCATGTATAAGAGCATGGCGCAGATAAAACATTCTCTGTGAATTGGGAGTAGAGAGCTTCTGAGCGATTTCAGCTTCCGTTAATTTGACTCCTTCAGAAACGACCGGATCTTTGCCATCCGCGCCGAGCCCGAAACGCCCTGTTTCAAGAGATCTCAATCCCTTCTG
>JBFYVZ010000020.1:0-6210 GCA_041298995.1 Desulfobacteraceae bacterium | reverse complement strand
GCCCGGATTACAGGCCGGATATCAGCATTTCGGTTTATATGTCATAGGCGCCCTTGGTTTACTTGGAAGCTTGGCAGGCCGCATGCCATGCGGGTGGCTCTGCCCTTTCGGCCTTATTCAGGAACTTATATATAAAATCCCGTCCCGCAAGTTCGGCATTCCGCGGGCGCTGTCATACGTCAAGTATCCTGTCCTGATCCTTTCCGTTTTTCTGCTCCCTCTGTTTGTTGCGGACGAATTCGGCTACGGAATGACCTGGTTCTGCAAATTCATCTGCCCCGCAGGAACACTTGAAGCCGGAATTCCAATGCTTTTTCTAAAGCCTGAGCTTCGATCTCTGATCGGCATACTGTTTTATAACAAACTTCTTATTCTGTTTCTGTTTCTTTTATGGATGGTTTTCAGCAGTCGCCCGTTCTGCAGGACAGCCTGTCCGCTTGGAGCAATATATTCGCTATTCAATAAACAGAGCATTTTCAGAATGGTTCATGATCCGGAAAAATGCACGCAGTGCAAGGCGTGCCATAAGAACTGCCCCATGGGAGTGAAATTCTACGAAAGCCATAATGACACTGATTGCATCAGATGCCTGAAATGCATGAATGAATCGTGCAAATTTGGAGCGATATCATACGAAATTGCAGGGTTCAAGGAGTCAAGGGGCCAAGTGATCAATGGAAAAGCAGAGGTCAGAGGGCAGTAACCAGTAATCAGTAATCAGATTGACCCCCTGCCGAAGGCCCGCCAATCACTGTGGCGGGAACCCTCGAATCCTGGACCCCTTTCTCCCAACTAATTGGGAAAAGAGCCGAAATTTTAAACTTTTCACGAGGGCTGAGAAACTTCAGAAGTTAATGGCTTTACTTAGAATTGTTATCTTTATTCCTGAATCTTTGAAAAATCTTAAGGCATATACCAATCAGGCTTGTACCTCTGTGATGGAACTGAGGCTCAAGATTGCAAACTTCTTTCCCGAGTTCAACATGTATGGAGGAAGATTTGATTACCCCGAGAAGCTGGGACGGATAAACGCTTCTGTGGCCTGTCATTAGAAAACTGATAACACAGGTGCAGCATACGGGGCTATCTTTGGGCCAAATAGCTTAACAGCCATAATGCTTGCGGCTATAGGCGTGTTTGCCGCACCTGCGAGAAGGCTGACAAATCCTATTGATGAGACCGTGGCAATATCCATACTGAAAATTCTGGCAAATAATGCTCCGGACGTAGCTCCAATAAAAAAAATAGGAGTAACAATACCGCCGCTTCCCCCGAAATTAAGAGTTATGCTTGTGAAAATAATTTTCATTATGAAAGCGTACCATATAATATCTCCGCCTCCGAGAGTGCTTTCAATTGTTTCAAGACCAAGCCCGAGATAATTTTTCAGCAATGCTGCATCCGATTCCGGCAGAGATGAGTTGATATACATACCAGAACCCATTTCGAAGCCTGCCGGGATAGTCATGCGGGGTTTGATTTGGAGATACCAGTGCAACGACTGCATCTCCTTGCTGGAAGAAGATTTATTCCCCTGAATTACGTAATTGTAATCAGGATCATTTAATTTTATTTTAAGGTTAATACTTTAAGAATCGAATTGGCAAAATCCGATTTCTCTTCATCTGAAATATCCCGATAATCGACCCGGTGAATTTTAGGAACTATCCATACCTCGAATGAAACTTCGGCTGTAAATGAGACAAAACATGAGTAGTTCGAATTCAATAATATCACATAATAGGCACCGCCCATTTCCCCTGCGGTAGGAAAGGAAATTTATTTGCCGTACCCTTATAGCTCTTGGAATAATTCCAAGCGTAATGATCTGTGAGTGCGGGTGGGAAAGGGATCTTCCGGCTGTTTTCCCATGATTTCTAAACAGAATAACCGTTTTATTTCTGCGATCTTTTGTTAAATCGCTGTAACGCCTGTGATATGCTTCAATCAAATGCCCGACTTCTTTAAGAGACATCATTTCTATCGTGCGGTCGTGCAGCGGGGACTCGATAATCACCTCGTGATTTCCCGAACTCTTTATCAGTCGGTACATATTGTCGAATCTCAGGGTTCCCGGCACTGATGACATGACGGCTGAATAGCGGTTCGGGACGACCCTGACTTGCCAGTTACCATCTTTACCTTTAATCTCCATCAGAATTGCCGGAAGCATGTGTTCGTTTTCCGGACAAAACTGACAGGCTGTTTCATAGGAATCAGCCGGCTGGCTCAACTTCACGCAACTATTGTTTTCATCAGGACGATTTTTCCTGCCGGGCGCATATATGATCCACTACCCGGTAACCGGATTAAGTCTCATTTCATTTTCAGATGCGCCCTGCTTTTGCCCGATCATGTTTTAACGCCCCGAATCGCAATCTACAAAAGATTGTCTTTTGTTACACATTCATTGAGCCTGTCCTGAAAATCAGGGATTGCCGCTGCAATTCTCACCCATGCCGGCATCAGGGGAATTCCGACCGGATCACGTATAAATTCTTCAATGGCATGTTTTATAGATTCAACAAATGCTTCAACAGCCTCAATTTCGTCATGACGGTCATAATCAAGACCGTTTATAAGGGAAAGCCCATGATACTTTTCGATGGCTATTCTTGCCTCCTGGATGTAGGCTGTAAGAATCGTTCTGAAAAAGGCATCACTCATTACAATGCCGTCTTCAGACAATACACGGAAAAGCGCCTTTGCGATATCGCACGCCATTCTTATAAGCCCTTCATCAGGCCGGTTTTTTTCCAGAATCTGATGCTTATGTTCATAATAATCGGAAATCTCTACCTGGCATATCCGGTTAACCGATGCTTTTTTATAGATTTCACTCAGGAGAGAAACCTCCATCCCCCATGTCGGAGAAATCCTCAGGCCATGAGCAAGGTGTGTAATAACTGCGAACTCACCTGACAGGGGATAACGGAAATTATCCAGATATGTCAGGAATTCATTTGGGCCAAGAATGCGCCTCAGCGTCCGAACCAGTGGAGTATAAAAAAGCCTGGTAACTCTTCCGTAAAGTTTTTCAGTTACACGCGCGTAATAACCTTTGCTGAATTCATAATCTGTTGCAGGATGGACTACAGGAAAAATGAGTCTTGAAAGCATTTCGCGATTATAGTTCACTATATCGCAGTCGTGTGTGGCTATGGCATAAACATCGCTTTCAGATAGAATATAGCCCATAGTCATCCAAACCGATTGCCCTTTGCCTGGATTATCAAGATTGAACTCCGCTTTTCTAAGCTCCTCATATAATGCCCTCATGTTCGGACCGTCGTGCCAAACGATCTTGGTTTCAAAAGGAAGGGCGGACATCATATCCCGCGCTGAGCGAAATTCATTTAAATCAGCCCTGTCAAGAGAAAGAACGACTTTATGCAGATATCGGACATGTTTCAGCTCTTCGATGATGCGTGGCATCGACGGTGTCTGGAATTCAGAATAAAGAGCTGGCAGAAGAAGAACGATTTTTCTTTTTTTCGAGATTTTTTCAATTTCAGCTTCAAGATCTGTAACAGGACGGTTTTTGAGTCGCTGTAATACGGTTATTGCTCCATGTTGCCAGAAGTCAGCCATATCATGCTCCTTTTCTCCAGATATTTACCAGGTATTCTTTCATTGATTCAAATACCAAGGCATTATCTTCAAAATGCATTTCCGATTCTTCGGGATTTTTATCTTTTAACTCTATAACGAGAGAAGCCACTCTGGCATAATAGAGAGGGATAAGTGTATCAACTATCTTCATTCGCTGCCTAGGAGTGTTTGCATACGCCGCCGCGTAACGGTACACCGACCTTACCCATACTTCGATCGGCAGATAAAATCCGCCACGCTCATTGTCTTTTACAAGCTCTTTTATTGTTTTGTAATCGGAAGGCTCTAAGATGCGTTCCCAGATCTCCCCGAAGTTCCCGAATCCCAGTCTGAAATAATCCACCAAACTGTGAAGGTCTATTTCAAACTGGGCCGGAATTTGATCCATTACTTCTCCAACAATGGGAACATCTTTTGAATTCTTCACTTTACTCCAGAAATTATCGTACACGCTCATCAATTGGAATGTGGTCCCGATAACCTGCCTGAACATAGGGCCGAGATCTCCGGCAGGATCCTTCCGGCCATGAACTTTAACTCCCAGCCGGGCCTGGCAGATATTGAACCCGTCCACTATTGCAGTAGTGGTCATATAAATATCTATGCCGAATTTTGCCACATCTGTTTCCCAGACATCCTGTTCAAGGTAGTGCCTTGCCAGTTTGCTTGAAATTCCGAAATCACCTCCTATGGGTTGCCTTATCCTGAGGCCGTATAATGCCCTTGTGAGATTATAGGCAATGGTGTTTGTGACAGTTCCGTCCAGTTTATAACGTCTGTAATAAGGCGCAACAAAATCATACCCGCTAAAAACAGGTTCCAGCACATTTTTTATCCAATCAGGTGTTATGGAAATCAGGTCCGAACCTTTGCCCGGAATACCCCTGTAAATCATCACAATTTTTTCCATATTGAAGGAATTGATCTCAACACGTTCCGCAATTTCCCTCGAATCATCAGTCGATCCTCCATCAGAAACAATGATAAGAGCTTTTTTATTGTGGTAATTTATTTCAAGACCTTTTGCAACGCTTCGGATGACATGAATCAAAGCGGAACCGCTGTAATAGGATGGTATTGCCAACAACAATATCAGCCTGTCCTAGATTCTCCATAAGTTCACGGACAGGTTCTCTTAAGGCGGTTGAAAACCTCATGGATTCTGACATTTTAATAACTCCTTATGAAATTTGATTCAAAATATCGGTTACAATCTGATTCCAGCCTTTGCTCCCAGGCTGTCCCGCATGCAGAAGATTTTTTATTTTAAAATCCTCGAACTTTCCATCCGGATGAGGAATCAGAACAGGAATGTCTACGCATTCAAGCATTTGAATGTCATTTGCGCTGTCTCCGATTCCAATACTGATAATTTTATCGTTCATATTTTCAGAAAACATTTCAGTTGCGATTTTAACCGCCCTGCCCTTATCTTGATCCTTGCCGATTAAATGGAAAAAGCGCCCACCTCGTGTAATTTTAAATCCGCTTGATTTTGCAAGATTTTCAAGGATCGGAAGAACCAATTCATCTTCCATGATAAATGGCTCCGAGTACTCTCTTGCTTTAGCCTTATTGGCCTGTTCTATGTTTAAACTTGCCAACGATGCAATCTCTTTCTCAGACAAATCTCCGAACCCGTGTATCTTGAATCTTTTTTTTATCGGTTCTACAAATTTCCTTATTTCCGCATATTCAGATCCTATAGAAATAACCGAATAAAAAGAGCTCTTGTATCCTTTATAAATATCGAATTCCATATAACCGTTCGGAAAATAAACAGCCGCGCCGTTCTCAACTATAAACGGCTCCCTGATTCCCATTTCAATTTGCAATTGCTCAATTTCAGCCCTCGTTTTACTTGTTGCAAATATCAGTGGTATCTGCCTCTTCTTGATGAGCTCAAGAGATGGTTTTGATTCCCGAAAAGAGTATGTTTCATAGTCCAGCAAGCTGCCATCAAGATCCGTAAAAATAATTACTTGCACAGAAACCTCTTCTAAGATTTGATAATATAGACTGGAGGTCTTTTTGTATAATCATTCAGTTCATAGATAACAGCTTGCAGATGAGAAATTGTTCCACAGTTATAAATGACTGAATTACCGAACTAGTAACAGCAAATTCCCAAGCAGACTTTCCGAAAATGCGCCGACTCAGGCTGGATTCACCAATAATGCCATTTTTCAAGTCGTTTGGCTTTTAATCAGGTTGATCTCTGGAGAAAGAATCAACCGGGGAGGAAGTTCCTGCGCCCCGAGTATATTAACAAGTTGTTCAAGAGCATCAGATATATACTGAAGTTTTTTTTGCGGCAGAACCTCCAACCCAGCGACAAGCAACCCCTGTGCGACCTGCGGCGCTTTTACCAATACCTCATTCCCCGCTTCCGTAAGCTTTATTTTCACAACGCGCCTGTCTTCATTGGTTCGAATTCTTTCAATAAGTCCCTGTAATTCAAGGCGGTTAAGTATTCCTACAACCGTTGCAGGATGAAGATACATTCTTCCGGCCAGATCGGAAACCCTCACCGGAGCCAATTCCCCGATCATTTTGATGGCCCATAGCTGAGGTCCGGTGAGGCCGGTTTTTTGTTTG
>JBFYVZ010000290.1:0-11655 GCA_041298995.1 Desulfobacteraceae bacterium | reverse complement strand
AGGTGCGGGCAATGCCACGTGCTGCAATGCGATCCGGGGAGAGATCCCGGACACTTTTTCCCTCAAATAGCACATCTCCCCGGTTGGGATGATATATGCCGGTCAGGCAATTAAAAAGAGTTGTTTTGCCTGAGCCGTTAGGACCGATGATCCCCATGATGGAATTTTCCGTCACGGAAAGGTTCACTCCGTTCAAGGCCATGATACCGCCGAAGCTTATGGACAAGTCTTTGATTTCTAAGAGAGACATATGGATAAGAATTCGGAAGACAGAAGCCAGAAGACAGAAGAACGGGCTGAAAACGCCTTTTTGGGGCTGTTGTTATTCTGCATTCTGACTCCTGAATTCTGTATACCGGCTTTCAAAACAATGGTTTATAAATATTAAAGTCCGATACAGGAACGTGCATCCCTTTCTCCGCCTTCATCATCCGGGAGCCGTTGACCCCGTGATGCCGGTCCGGCGCGTATGTGACCGGCGCTCCCATTCCTTCGGGCTTCCAGTTCTTGATCATCTCCATTCCTTTGACCAGGGAATCCGGGGTAAGTTCCTTCCCGGCATTTTTTAAACCCTCAACCAGATGCATCATGGAAACGGCCCCGAAAAGGGCAAGGTATTCTTTCCCCGCCAGCTTGGGATCGTATTTTTTCATGATTTCAATAACCCGGTCTGCAGCCGGATCTCCCGGAATGCCCGAGTTGGCCGGGGCTGCAGGATAGATCCCTTCCCATACATCAGCGCCGGCCAGGCCGTACATGATGGGATCACCAAGAGTAAAACAGGCCACAACTTTGGGGCGATAGCCGATCTTGGCCATCTCCTTTAAAATGAGCGCCCCGTGGGTCATGGTCGGGTAAAGCACAAGAGTATCGGCGCCCGTTTCTTTCAATTTCTGGGCGTGGGTCGCCAGCGCTCTTTCCGTGACCTCATAAGGAACGGCTCCGGCCAGTTCAGGTTTCCCCGGAAGCTTGGATAGACCTAATTTTGCTCCTTCCATGGCCATCTTTCCGTAGTCGTCATTCTGGTAAAATAGGGCCACTTTTTTCGCGCCCAGATTTTTCACGGCATAGGTGGCCAGATATTCGGCCTCATTTTCATAATCCGGGTAGCTGACAAAAATATATTTCAGTTTGTCTTTCGGGTAGTTGGCCCAGATCCGGACATCAGCATAGACAGTGATGAGAGGGATTTTATTTTCAGCGAAGAAGTCCTTGGTGGCATTGGCAATTGCTGTGCCTAAAAGCGCGCAGACAGCAAAGACCTGGCCTTTCATTTCGGTCAGGTTGGCCATGGCCCGCGCGGGATTGTAGCCGTCATCTTTTAAGATAACTTTGATTTTGCGTCCGTTAACACCGCCGTTATCGTTGACATAGTCGGCCCAGGCCTTGGCGCCCTGGGCGGTTACGCCCCAGAGGGCGGCAGGTCCTGAGAGGGGTGTGGACATGCCGATCACCACTTCGGTATCGGTTACTCCCGCGACGGAAGAGGCCTGAGCTGAAAAAACCAAACCAAGTAAAAGGACAATACTCAAAGTCCCGATCAAACCTGCTTTCATTTTCATAATTTTCTCCTTAGCTTTTAAGGTTAATAATGTTTAATAAAAAACAGCAAGATCAGATGTTCTTATCTCTTGGAAGGACAAAGTATCACTTCATGTAACAAACGCCCATTAATCTGTCAATACTTATTAATAATGAATTTTCAATGGGTTATATGAAACGAAACAACGACCGCATTCATGATACACGTGTAATAACACTCCCCTTAAGCATCCATCACCTTAGCCCGGACATTCATCAGGGTGCCTTACATACCACATTGGGTGAAAAATTTTCGGGTCATGGCCTTCTCTCAAGCGCTCATTTATCTGAGCAATTGGTATAGCAAGTTGTGAAATTTATTCATTTCTCATTTGGAGTTTCTTTATGATCCAAATTCTTCTTTAATTACAGCCTTGAACTTGTCATGGTATTTGAATGGAAAGGTTTCGTCCAGCCGGACCAAATTTGAGCGGAGAAAATGAAGATTAATAAAGGTCTTGTTTTTCAGATACAGATAGGAAAGAGGCAGGTTGTTTTCGTCATATTTAGTCTTGTCAAATTTCATGTAAACGCTCTGTCCCTTTAATTTGTCCCAAAGCCATTCCATGGCTTCCGGTTCCTTGCCGGCCTTTGTTCCAATACCGATTAATCTTATGACCGCATCATTATTGAGCTCAATCGTGTTGGGAGCAATTACTCGCTTTAAGTGTAAATACTTCTCTTTGCTTTTTCCGACGGCTTCGATTTTTGACCCGAAGGACAATTTCCTTGGGTCTATCTTTTTGTCGAATTGGACCGGATCATGAAAAATATATGTTAGTTTTTCTATTTCCTGCTGGTAGTCCAGAACCGCACGTGTCGGTTTAATGACTTCTACAACTGTCTGATTGAAAATATCGGCCTGCTCAGCTCCGATTTTTTTTCTTATAACAGGTAAGAAGGATTCATTAATCTCATATCCGATTGAATGCCTTTGAAGAAACTTTGCCGCAAGGGAAGTCGTGCCGCTTCCCAGGAACGGGTCAAGAACCGTTTCCCCAACAAAACTGAACATTCTGATCAAGCGCCTGGGAAGCTCTCCGGGAAACATGGCCAGATGCTTGTCCTGCTTCTCTCCGGGAAAAATCCAGTGTCCTGCAAAGTATTCGTTCCATTCTTTTACAGACAGCATAGACTGCTCTTTCGCTGCTTTGTCGGCTGGTGGGGAAGTCCCGGGTTTTTTGAAAATCAGGATAAATTCATAATCAAGCTTCAAAATTCCGTTTCGGGGATATGGAAAACTTCCCATTATCGTGGCACCGCCGGTTGTATTGCAGGTTGTAACTTTCTGCCAGATTACAGCCCCCATATAGTCGAAACCTATGGATTCACAGAATTTAATAATTTCTGTTCTAATCGGGATGACTTTATAGCGACCATAATATACAGATCTGGCGAACTGGTCTCCGATATTTATGCACAGACGACAGCCGCCATACAGGACACGGTGACATTCTTTCCATACCAGGTTAAGATTGTTGATGTATTCTTCATAAGTATCATGAAAACCGATCTGCTGAGCACTGTCATAATCCTTGAGCTGCCAGTATGGAGGCGATGTAATAACCAGATGGACGGACTCATCCGGAACCTCCGGCATCAAACGAGAATCGGCAATATAAATCTTGTGATTATTCATGCTTTATAACTCATTTGATTTATTCATTGAAGTACTTTATTTAAATCTTTCGTCCGATTTTATCTCTCGTATCCTGTCAATCTTGCCTGAGAGCCACCCGATCTTTTCAGCTTTCTGATCATCAAATTCCGGGACATAGGGCTTTATATCAAGCAGGGGAGTTCCATCCACAACATCTATGTTCTGAATATAGAGTCTGTTTTTCTCAATATCAACAAGCCGCACAACCGAAAGTCCGATTGGATTGGGGCGCCTTGGAGCTCTTGTGGCAAAGACTCCCCGAAGTTTATCGTCAAGAAACGGAACAACCTCGAGGGAAAAACCCATCGAAAAATGAAAATGGTAAAGTAATATAATGTGAGAAAAACCATCGAGGTCCTTAATTCCGTTTTCAAATTCAGGTTTAATATCAACGGTTCCTTCAATGCCCTTTGCAGCAGCGGGCTGAATCGGCATTTTTCTTGCCTCAGTAAAAGGAGTATGAATAATGCCTATAGGACTGTATATTATCTTCTCATTCATTTTCTTTCAACCTCCTGCCCCGGCCAACACGTCGATTTGTAAACCTGCAATCACGACACTGAAAGTCCGACCATTATATACCGGAACAGTTTGCCGGCGGTCACAAGACTCAAAAACAGATAGAAATTGATTTTTAATACTCCTGCCGCGACTGTCAACGGATCGCCAATAATCGGGACCCAGGCAAAAAGCAAGCTGAAAACCCCATATTTTTTGAATCGCTGTTCAGACCGGGCAATTTCCTGTTGAGATAATCTTAACAGCTTTTCCATTATCAGAAAACTTCCCCAGAATCCTAATGCGTAATTCACAACCGAACCCAATACATTTCCGGCAGTAGCAACGGTAATCGACAGGAACGGATCATGGTTGTTCAGCAATAAATAAATTAACACAACCTCGGAACTGAAAGGAAGTATTGTGGCGGCCAGGAACGAGGCCATAAAAAGACCAATATAGCCGTATTCTGCGAGAACATTCATCCGGATAGATCTTTCTTAAAGGCTTATTACAGTGCTTTCGCATGCTAATTTGATCAATTCCATGCCTGTTGCCATCTTTGCCCCGTCAATGAGATCAGATTCAGATATTTGCCTTGATTTTGCGCAAGGAGTGCACACATAAATAGGGACACCGTATTCCTGTAGATAAGCGATATGATCATCAGCACTGTCACCGGTAGCTGCTCTCACATTGGTTATCATGCCTTTTTTGGCAATATAAACCCCTTCATCAAGTAGAAATACCGCTGATTTTTTTCCTTCTTTATGAGCTACCATGGCAAAAAAAAGGGCGCGGGTTGTGCGATTGGGGTTATCGGTTCCACATGACAGAACTATCAGCACGTTATTTGTCACAAGTTTTTCCTTTTTATATAAGATTGTTATAAAGTTATATCATCTTTCCTGCATCTGATAAATAAGATCTTCCAGAATTTTATCCGCTTCATCAGCCGGAACCTGGCATGTACCTACCTTTTTGTGACCACCTCCGCCGTATTTTAACATCAGCGCCCCAATATCAACATTTGAAGTTTTATTTATAATACTATACCCGCAGTTCATAACAATATTCTGGCGCTGGAAACCCCAGAGAACCTGTATGGAAATATTCTGTTTCGGATAAAGACTGTAAAGAACAAAACGGTTTCCTGTATATATTTCGTTCTGGTTCCTCAAATCTAATACAATTATGTTTCCTCTTATTGTTGTGTTGGATTTCACCATTTCCTTGAAAAGAGCATCCTGTTCAAAATAACGCTTTTTCCTTTCTTTGATATCCTCAATTTCCAGTATTTCATCAGCTTTTTTAAATCTGCAATAATCAATCATATCCATCATCAATTGATAATTGCTGATTCTATAATCTTTGTATCTGCCTAAACCTGTCCTAGGATCCATTATAAAAGAGAGGAGAACCCATCCTTTAGGGTCTAGTATTTCATCCTTAGTGAAATTGCCTGAATCAGCTTTATCAACGGCCTCAACAAGCTCTTTCAAACACGGGTTTTTAAATTTCTGATCTCCGCCATAATAGTCATAAATAACCCTTGCGGCACTTAAAGCGGAAGGATCGCTTACTCCTTTGAATTCGCCATAAGCAAGTCTTTCAGCTTCACTTGAATGATGATCAAACCAAAGGCCGCATCCTTTGACATAAGGGATATTAGCAAGGACGCAGTTTTCATCTGCTGCTACCTTTCCATCCTGAACATCTTTTGGATGAACAAATCTGATGTCGCTTATAACGCCCAGCTCTTTAAGAAGTGTCGCACATCCTAAACCGTCAAAGTCCGAACGAGTTATAAGTATCATTACTCCCTCCTTTTTTATACTAACATGCAAAGCTCTGACATGCGAAGATTAAAGTCGTCATTTCCGATTCTTCTACCAGCTCCCGGAAGAGCCTCCGCCCCCCGAGGATCCGCCGCCTCCGGAAAAGCCTGAACCACCCGACCCGCCCGAGCTCCAGGAACTTCCCGAACCGCCGGATGTGACCGTAAAGCCTCCGATAGAGGCCTTCCCCTTGGTGCGGAGAGATATATTTGCCTTTTCATACCAGTCTGTTCTTTTGATCAGAAGTTTTGCTATCGGGAAACAGATCACATAGGTGCCGAGCAGGTAGAGCGCGCCCCTTGTTCCGACAACGATGATCGGAAACATCGCCCAAAAGGGGATAAGGAAGAAGTAAAGAAACCACCCGACCCCGGGCGTAAGAATGCCGATCACAGTAAAGAGTCCGATGATGCCGAATATGAAGGCTCCGAAGAGGATGCGCTGGATAAGCGGAAGGTCGGGATCCTCGATCTGGAAACCTGATGATTCATTCGACTTTGAGGCGGTATAATCTTTGATCTCCGGCACTTCACTGCCCTCAAGCGTCGCGATGATGGTTTTGACAGCGGCTTCGAGACCTCCGCCAAAGTCTCCTTCCTTGAATTTGGGTGCCATAATGTTTCGGATGATCCGGCCTGCCACAAGGTCGGTTAACGTGCCTTCTAAGCCGTAACCCACCTCGATGCGCATTCTCCTGTCGTCAGGGACCACGATAACCAGAACGCCGTTGTCCTTACCTTTCTGGCCAAGCTTCCAGGCTCCGAAGACCGAAGCAGCATATTCCTCAATGCCTGCACCCCCGAGTGTGGGGATGGTAAGTATGGCGATCTGGTTGCCTGTACTTTCTTCATGCGACTTGAGTTGTTCGGTCAGCGTCCTGCGCATGCCCTCGGTGAGAATTTCCGCATTATCGGTCACGCGCCCGGAAAGGAAGGGAATATCGGCACCGAATGCCATAACTGCCTGTAAAAGCGCTATTGCGATGACAGCAAACCGCAGTATTCGTTTCCGGATGTTTTGGGCCTGTTCCATGATATTATAAATGATTATACTATATCCCCGCTTATTCTTTGACAAATTTCAACTGCCAGGCAGAATATGATATCAGGCGTAAGATGTTCTGTTATGGTTTTGTCAAACAGAATTTTTGATTCAGGCTGAAATTCATCGTCTCCGTTCCAGAACAGCACCGCTAGCGGAATACGCGGCGTTATTTGAAAAGAGTAGGCCGCATCTGCCATATTTATCCGGTTTCCGGACATCCGTTCACATGTTTCTTTGAATCCCTGAATATCTTTTTCATACCGACGTTCAATTAATTGAGTGGGTATTTTGTGAGGGCCGCGAAAAAATGTGGCGCCACCGGGAATATCTTTTTCCGATATCCATTCCCCGCTAACTTTTATTTCCTTTGATTTTAAAAGATAGTAAATAATAAAGAGCCCTAACAAAGCATTTATATCAGATTTCCCATTCCGAAGGGATGCTATTTTACAGTCATCAGGATAGATGCCATAATCTTCACCCCAGACGGATAATATATATGCTTTATCCTTTTTATCATAATCGCATAATGCTGTCCTGCAGATATCTTCGGGGTTTTTCCCGGCAAGTTCCTTAAAATAATTTATGTCGATGGAATATGTCATGTTGTTATCTTAAATCGCTCCGGCAAGCTGTTCCGGGGCTTCTTTTCTCTTTTTCTGCCACTGAAAAAAAACTGCGATTGCCAGGATAAGAATTCCGGCTAAGTCGGTCGTTATTCCCGGATCAACGAGCATCAGGCCGCCGATAAAAAACACGCCTCTCTCCCACCAGTTCATTTTGGCCAGGAAAAAACCTATCATCGATGCGCCTATTGCCGTCATGCCGATACAGGAGGTGAAAAGTGTCTGGATTATTCCATACCATGTTGTGTTGATCCAGAGCATCGACGGATTATAGACAAAAATGAAGGGCACTATGAATGCACCGATTGCCAGCTTGGTGGATATAACCCCTGTCTTCAAAGGATCGGATTTTGCAATACTCGCTCCTGCATAGGCGGCCAGAGCAACCGGCGGGGTTATATCAGCAACGATCCCGAAATAAAAAACGAACATGTGGGCTGCCAGCGGATGTACATTAAGCAGGATAAGGGCTGGCGCCGCAATGGTTGATGTGATGATGTAATTTGCTGTGGTAGGGGCGCCCATGCCGAGAATAATGGATGTGAACATAGTAAATATCAGGGTCAATAAAAGGTTCCCTCCCGCAAGGTCTACAAGACCGTTTGCCAGCTTTAACCCCAACCCAGTAAGAGTGATGACGCCGATAATGATGCCTGCCGAAGCGCAGGCAAGGGCGACACCGATCGCGTTGCGGGCGCCGAGTTCAAAAGCATCCATTATTTCCCGAAAACTCATGCGGGTCGATTTGCGCATGGCACCGACGACCACGCAGGTAACAAGGCCCATTAAAGCGGCATAAAGCGGTGTAAAACCAATGCTTAGAAAGACTACGATTGACACAAGAGGAACAAAGAGATGTCCCCGTTCCCGCATCACATCCATGAACATAGGAAGCTCATCCCGGTTCAGGCCGCGCAACTTGAGCCGCTTTGCTTCGAAATGCACCTCCATGAAGACTCCGAAGAAGTAAAGGCAGGCAGGAATAATTGCCGCCTTTGCGATCTGCAAGTAGGGCATATTGAGGAATTCGGCCATGATAAAAGCGGCAGCGCCCATTATGGGCGGCATTATCTGACCGCCGGTTGAAGAGGAAGCTTCCACTGCGGCGGCAAACTCCGGGCGATAACCGAGGCGCTTCATCATGGGGATGGTCAGGCTGCCGGATTCCACCGTGTTTGCAACCGAACTCCCTGAGACCGTGCCTTCCAGGGCGCTGGTTATGACCGCCATCTTGGCCGGTCCGCCGGAAGCCCACCCGGCTATAGCATTGGATATATCGATAAAAAGCTGTCCCAGACCAGTCTTCTCCCGGAAGGAACCGAACAGAATGAACAGATAGATAAATGTTGAGCAGACTCCCAATGGAATGCCAAGGATGCCCTCGGTGGTGAGGTACATATGTGATGCTATCCGCTCCAGGGAATATCCGCGATGTTCCATGAATGAGGGGAAATAACTTCCGAAATAGGCGTATATGAGAAAGAAGCAAGCAAGGCAGGCGATCGGCAGGCCGACTACCCTGCGCGCAGCTTCAAGGGTAAGAAGGATTCCGAATCCTGCAAATATATAATCGATGGTAGCATAATCCCCGCCGGCCTCCATGATGCGCATATAGTTAAGCCCCATGTAAGAACCGACTAAGGTCGCGAAAGCGGCAAACCCCCAGCTGTACCATTTAAGCTGGCCGGAAGTCTTGGATGAGCGAAAAGGAAACAGGAGATAGGCCAATGCGAAAGCAAATGCCAGGTGGATAGAACGCTGGAGCTGGGCTGGCAAAAGCCCGAAGGCGGCAGTATAGACCTGGAAAACCGACCATCCGACACCGATGCAGTAAACGATCCAGTGCGGAATGCCTTTCAGCGGGCGGATATTTGACTCCCTGTCGACTTTTTTCAGGATTTCTTCTATCTCTTCCTTTGAAACAACTTCGACTCCCTCCATTTTTGTCGAGAGAGTTCCTGATCTAACATTCTCTTTCAATTCATCCATTTAAAGAATCTGCCTTTCAAAAAATAAATTAAGCCGATTTTAGTGACCCTAATAGTTAAAGCGCTGCCTGGTTCCGCCAGTTCCACTAAGCGGATATTCCGGTCTCTTATGTGCAATGTATGTTCGGCCGTCCATCCAACTCGGAGCGTTATATCCGGTACCGGCCGGTTTACAGTCCATTCCAGCCAGCCGTCTTTTCCGACCGCAAATGTTCCCTCTCCTGTGGAAGACTCAGGCATGCCGGCCCCAAATGAATCGTAGCGCGACCGAACTATAACGAGATGATCGCTTTCCGCTCGCATTGTGTCGTAAACAGGCCGGCGATTTACGGAGTGAATGAAGGAGATGGTAAATTCTTCCCCCGGTTTCATATCGACGAGCAGAAGTCTTTGCCGGGTCTTAAAATCGCTGATTTCAAGGACTCTGATATACGGCAGAAACAACAGACAGGCGCCGAGGATACCGGCAATAATAATGCTCCACGCAAATCGACGGCTCATAAAAAATAATAAGGCGCGGTTCCCCGTCCGGAAAACCGCGCCCGTATTCTCCCAGGGCTATTTTATAGCGCCTTTTTCCTTGTAGTATTTCAATGCCCCCGGATGGAAGGGAATCGATACACCCTGAACCGCGTACTGCAGACTAAGTTCTTTGCCCTTGGCATGGGCGGATGCCAGTTCGGCCTGACTATCAAACAGGGCTTTGGTCATGCTGTAAACAACATCAACGGAAAGTTGGTTGCCGACTATGATAACGGCATTAACCGCAACTGTTGCCACATCCTGGGTCTGGTTCTTATAGGTGCCGGCCGGCACTTTGGCTGTCGCTAAAAAGGGGTATTTTCCTGTAAGCTTGGCAGCCATATCGGCAGGAATATTAATGATCCGGATTTCGTGCTGTGTTCCGATATCCATGATGGCGGCATTGGGAATTCCGGCAGTCACGATGAAGGCATCGATATGCCTGTCCTTGAATGCTTCAGCGCTTTCGGAAAAAGAGAGATACTGGCTGTTTACATCCTCCTTGGCCAAACCGTAAACGTCCATCAACTGCCTGAAATTGGCTTCGGTTCCGCTTCCCGGTGCGCCGACACCCACTTTCTTGCCCTTCAGATCCGCAATCGATTTGACGGGGGAATCAGCCCGGACAACAACCTGGATAATTTCAGGATAAAGAACCGCAATGGTGCTCATACTCTTGATGGCTTCCGTGAACGGTGCCTTGGCATTGAAAGCAGCGTCGAGGGTATCGCTCTGAACAAGCGCCAGTTCAGCCTCTTTTTTGTTTATCAAGCGGATATTTTCAGCCGATGCTCCGGTGGTTTGAGCGGTCACGTTCATGCCCGGAATCTTGGTGTTCCAGATTCTTGCTATGGCACCGCCAAAGGGGTAGTAAGTTCCGGCGGTTCCGCCGGTTGCGAGGACCAGCTTGGTATCGGCCGCGTAAACCGGGGCCACCATACCAACGACAAATAAAACAGCTACACATAAACCCAACAGTTTTTTCATAAGCACATCCTTTCTTTTTCTTGATCTTCAGTTATTGTTCAAGCTTGACGGTTTCGCCACATTTTTTTTGCCGTCTGAATTCCTATTTTATTACAACTCCACCAAATATCGTATGGTAAAAAAGCACTTTAGTCGGATGCAATATATAAAGGATGAGGCATTGGGTGTCAACGAAAAACAAAAACTTGAACCTATTGAGGCACCCTGCTGCGAGGACTTTTAATAACCTGCATTGGATAGATCTGGTTATGGGCTGATTCGTCCCGATATCACTCTCTGTTCAAAAATGCCGCAATCCAAACCCCCGCTTTCCCAGTTGTAGAAATACCGCTATTGTTTAATTGTTCTGAGTTTCTATATCAACTTCCCGGTCGAAGTCGCCTTCCTTCAGTGATGAGTCATCAGGGGTATATTCCCTGCGAAACGTATCAATTATCTGGTCTATGGGGACATCGGCAAATTCTCCGCGATGTCTAATATATTCCATGTGTCTGTTCCCCTCAAGATCAAACGGGTGGTATATGGAGTCTTTAAGTCCGTCGAAATCGAGAGGTTTAAGCCTGAACCTTTCACAGAGCTCTATATTAAATGCGGGTGTCGCTTTAACCCAGATTCTGCCCAGATATATAGAGGTATAACCATGCCAGAAGAAGATGTCGGTTTTCATGATCTCACGTAAGCGCGCCGTCGTCAGATGATTTCGTACGTCGGCAAAACCGAGACGGGCCGGGATTCCTAAAGACCGGCAGCATCCTGCAAGAAGGATTGCCTTGGCGACACACCAGCCTCTTCCGGTTGAAAGCGTTGTGCTCGCCCTGAGTCCTTCAACCGACAGATTCATGGAATAAGGGTCGTAGCGTATAGAATCCCTTACAGCGTAATAAAGACTGACTGCCTGTTCTCTATGGTCG
>JBFYVZ010000253.1:0-6033 GCA_041298995.1 Desulfobacteraceae bacterium | reverse complement strand
GGAACCGGCAAAAAGATCGTCGAACTTTCTCAGGCTATCTACGCCTCCCAGACATCGATTGACAAACTCTTTGACGAACTTGAAGCGCTTTCTAAAGAGCTGAACGAAAAAAGCGCATCTTTTGAAAACAGGCTGAAGGAGCTTGGAATAGCGGATGGTGAGGTTCTATTATCTCCTATACTTCCTATAGCCGGCAAGAACCCAGATTAATCCCCACCCAAGAAAAACCGGCCCTATTCCGATATAAAGAAAAAGAAGCAGATTTTCATTCCACGGCTGAAAAAACAATGCCGCCCCGGCAACCCATAAAATGGAAACGAATATTGCAAGCCGCAAGCGGCCCGAAACAACAAGGCTTTTTGGGGTTGATTTTACAAATCTAATTTCCTGTCTTTTCCCCTTCAGCCTGGGTAGAAAAAATATTGCAAATGCAATCAAAGCCACTACAGCTATTTCGTTAAATCCGAAACCCATGTTTCTCCACTTCAAGTCTATTCTTCAAAAAAGAGTTGCTTTTATGATCTCCTAACATAAATGAATAGGATGGGCAAGCTGTCAGTCAACTATAAAAAATGGGCAGGAGCTTTTACCTTGACCTGATAGCAATTGATGCTATAAATATTACATGAAATTCGTAAAAAGAATTATATTATGGACATCTTTAGGGGCAGGAATATTTCTTGTTCTTGCATTGATTATATCGCTCTTACTGCCAATCTTTATAGGCTCTGAATATCTAAAAACCAAAATAGTTGAACAGATCTTCCAAAAAACCGGCCATCAGATTAAGCTTCAGTCTGTAGATA
Source organism: Desulfobacteraceae bacterium (assembly GCA_041298995.1). Taxonomy (GTDB): domain Bacteria; phylum Desulfobacterota; class Desulfobacteria; order Desulfobacterales; family RPRI01; genus RPRI01. The sequence goes on along the minus strand of JBFYVZ010000253.1, from coordinate 5,227 downwards.
TTCAGTTTTTTCCGCTCTTTCACGCTGAAATGCAACATGCAAGCCTGTCAGTTCCCGGAGAATTTATAATAACCGCAGGCACCTTAAAAGCATATCCTGAAATAATGTCCTTATTTAAAGGCAAGGTAAATATAAACAAGCTTTACCTTGATACTCCACGCATAAAAGTATTCATTAATGAAAGATCGGAAGAAGATTCAAAATTGTATGAAAAAGTTACTTTCGAAGAAATAGAGAAAACATTAAAAATATTTTTTTCAAACGAGACGGTTAAAGATACAAATCTCGTGTTTCAGATCGGGAACGGGAAAGTCGGCTTTTATGAAAGAAACCAACTTTATTTTGAGTTTTATAATATCACATCGAATATTAACCTCAAGCCCGGCATGATTACAATAGCATTAACCGGCAGATCCAACTTTTGCGAAAGAATATCTTTTAACGGAAAACTTTCCCCCCGTACTTCAACCGGTGAAGGTCGTATTGATTTATCGAATTTAAACCCGAAAATAGTTTTTGATTATTTTTCCCCGAACTCAGACTTAAAGATTAACGATTCACAAATAAATTTAAAGGCCCGCTTAGAAAAGAAAGGATTTCTTAATTTTTATTCTACCTTCGAAGGAGCAATCCCGTTAATTTCATTTCAAAGAGAAACAGACAAGTTAGTTGTCAATGGAAGAGACTTCTCAGGTACTTTCCTCGCGGACAAAAATGGGACTAAAATCACAATTAATAATCTTTACCTTGATAATCCGGAATTAAGTCTTTCAGGAAAATTCAGCTCAAACAAATCACTTTCAATGGCAGAATTTGATCTTGAAGGGAAAAATATTGACATAAATGCAACAAGAGAAACGGCTCTTTTACTTGCAGGAAATTCAGGTACAGTCAGAGAAATATTCGATATCATAAAAGATGGGAAAGTTCCTTCCATTACTATTAAATCTAAAGCGCCGTCTGTTTCAGAACTTGGGAATATCGAAAACATATCAATCCGGGGAGACATCCTTGATGGAAAAATTGATGTTCCGGAGCCGCTCCTTGAGCTTGAAAATGTAAAAGGGGATGTGACTATTTCCGGGGGAATTCTTGAAGGAAATAATCTGGAAGGTCGTCTGGGGAATTCCACAGCAAAAAATGGAACCTTAAAACTTGGCTTTTCGGAAAAAAGCGACATCTTTTATCTGGATACAACAATTCATGCTGATCTTTCCCAGTTGCCTCCGGTTCTAAAACAGGTTGTGGAGAATGAGTCTTTTTTATATGAGCTCTCCCTGATCAAGGAATGCAGGGGACAGGCAAACGGGATTTTGAACATAAATCAAAGTGCCGGATCAACGCAAGTGAAGGTGAATGTTTCCGAATTTACTCTTGATGGAATATATGAAAGATTTCCGAATTCTCTTGCTATCAGCGGCGAAAAATTTTTCCTGGATGATTCCCTTATTCTTTTTAAACTCAAAAATGCCGCCTGGGGCAAATCTTCAATCTCAAACCTGTCGGCCGGATTCAGGTATGACAAAGATAATTCTTTTAAAATTTTATCTGAAAAATCGAATATCAACGCAAAAGATATAAACCCTTTTATTTTGTCTTTTCAAAGCGCCAGAACAGCCTTGAAAAATATTTCATTCCCCGAGGGTGCTGTAACCCTGAATAAATTTGAATTATCAGGCCCCCTTTTTACTCCTCAGTCATGGAGCGTCAATACTTCCTGTAAAATTGAAAATCTCATTATAGATTATAAAGATTTTTACAGGGAGCCTGTCACTATAACAAAGCTGATATTTAAAACTCCCGGGAAAAAATCTCCGAAAACACTCAAAGAGAACAAGATCGTAATAGAAGAATGCAGGATAGCATCGGGCAGGAGCAATATAGCCTTTAATGGAAACGCTGTTTTGTCAAAGGAAAAATTACTGCTTGATTTGAATGCCACAGCCGATTTTCTGGAATGGTCAACTATAACTGATTTTACAGATAACAAATTATTTCAAACAGAGGAGGCCAAAAAGAGCTCCCACGATTCCTTTCTTTCAGGAATAATAAAGGCAAAAGTAAAGTATTTAAAATACGGTAATCTGACTTTGAGTCCTGTTCATGCCGATATAACTTTAGGCGCAGAACATATTCCCATTTCGCTGGTTAACTCTGATCTATGCGGGATTTCACTTACCGGAATAATTGAAACATCACCGGATAAATTTCAATTCAGAATTTTTCCCTCTGCACGTGATGAAAAGCTCGATTCTTCCATTAACTGCTTTTTCAATAAACGGCAGGTGGCAACCGGTTCTTTCAGTTTGGACAGCGAAATATATACAAAGGGAAAAGGAGCCGAAATCACCCGGCTGCTTAACGGAACATTCGATTTTAAAGCAAAGGACGGAAGAATATATCAACTCGGGATTTTGTCGAAAATATTTGCCCTTTTGAATCTGACCGAAATTTTCAGGGGCAAAATCCCCGATCTTGTCGGCGAAGGCTTTGCCTATAACTCAATAACTGCATCTGGAAAACTGGAAAATGGCAAATATGTTATTACCAACTTTGTTATCGACGGCGCTTCTATGGCAATAGTCTGCACCGGCAATATCGATCTTAACAAAGACAGCATCGACCTTGTCGTTCTGATTTCACCGTTTAAAACCATCGATCTTATTATTAAATATATTCCGGTTGTAACTCAAATACTGGACGGCAATATCATATCTATACCATTCAGAGTTACAGGCAAGATCAACGACCCGGAGGTTACACCTCTTTCCCCTACCGCGGTCGGGTCAGGAATTTTAAATATGCTCCAAAGGACTATCATGCTTCCTATCAGGATAATGCAGCCCCTTAATAAAGGCGGAAGCAAAAATATGGAAGACAAAATATCTACGGAAGACAAAATATCTATCGATAAGTAATCCTTTTAATCCGTTCCGCAATCCTTTCCGTCAGTTCAGATATTTCCTTTATCTTAAGAAGATGGCCGGATGAAACAAATGTCAGGGCAAACAGGGCTGAAAGGAGTATTGACAATAAAAGACTTCCAGAAAAAGTGGTCGTATCAAAACCATTCAAAAACGTTCTTTTAAACCACTCAAGCAGAACACCCATTACTGCGCTCAATAAAGTTATCTTTGTAAAAAAAAGATATACGGCACGGCTTTTGATATTACGGCTTTTTTTGTTCCAGAGAGCATAGAGTAAAAACACCTGTAAAAATGCTGAAAGTGAAATCGCAAGGGCAATCCCGCCTGCGCCCATCAGATTCATGCAATAGTAGTAAAGAGGTATGCTGAAAATAACCGCAAGAGTTCCAAACCCCGCCGGGAAAAGAGTGTTCTGCATGGCATAAAATCCCCTCACCACAACCGTCTGTGCCGCAAAAGCAAATGTTCCTGCAAGGAGAAAAACGAGCAGGCCTGAAGTAAATTCTGTTGCAGCAGCATCAAATCTTCCTCTCTGGAATATAATTAAAACTATTTCATGCCTGAGCACCATGGCAAGAACGGAAAACGGGACAACAATAGAAAGAGCTCTTAACGTATCATTTAGCAGCTTGTTCATTTCTTCAATTTTATTTTCAGCCACAAGGCGGGCCATAAATGGATAAGTGGCCATTCCGACAGCCTGGCCGAATAACCCGACCATAATAAACATTATCCTGAGTCCATAATTAAGAGCTGCGATACTTCCATGAGGCAAAAAGCTACCGAAGAATTTCAAAAAAAACTCGGTTGAAAACGTCATTGTAAGCCCAAACATAAGCGGCAATGTCAAATAAACATATTTTCTTAAATCAGGATGCATGAAATTAAAGCTTATTCGAAATTTCATTCCCGCCTTTTTTGCGCCCCAGTACTGGAGGAGAAAACTGCCGGTAAAGGCTCCTCCCAAAACACCCCATGAAAAGCCCTCCATACCAAAGCGTGAACCAAGCAGCATACCTCCTGAAATAATTCCGATGTTATACAATAGCGGGGCCAGAGCGGGTATTGTAAATTTCTCCTTTGAAAACTGGACAGCCATCAACAGTCCGCCTAAAAAAAAGAAAAACTGGGCTGGAAGAATTATCCTCGTCATCCGGACAGCTTTAGAAAAAATTTGCGGATCACTCAAGCCCGGGGCAATTAAGGAAACTAGTTGAGGAGCAAGAATCATTGCTGTCAGAATAAAAAACAGCAGTCCTCCTCCAAAACATGTCATAATTAATGAAAAAACACGCCACCCTTCATCTTCGTTGTTATTTGCAAGATAATTTGAAAAGATAGGAATAAACGTAATTGAGAGAAAACCGCTTGCAGCAATATGGTTCAGTATTTCAGGAATAACAAATGCGATCTGGTAAGCGTCAACGTCTCCTCCTGCGCCTCCGGCATATGCGATGGCCATTTCCCTGAAAAGGCCTATCACGCGGCTGAAAAAGACAGACGCCATCATAATAGCCGAAGCAATTCCGATTTTTTTATATAAGGCAGGAGGCATAATTTAATTTACGATGTTTTGGCTTATCTTTAAATCAATATAATAACTCAACAGGTTACATCCTTGGCATTCATTACCACAAAAATCCAAAAAACACATGATATTGTTTTCAATATTGTCTTGAGTTTCAACTTGCAACTTAAATAAAAATATTATATGTTTATATTTAGGTTGTTTATTCATTTTGCAGAGGGAGGGCCAGTTTTTGGATGCAATCACCATGTCTTTTGTATTGGTAGTAATAACCTTTCTCGCTACGATTTTCTTTCTGATATACTCTTTTATTCAGATAAAAAAAGCTGCGGATGCCGTAACTGCATTTCTTGCCGCAACAGAATTGAAAATCAATCCGGTTCTCAAAGAGGCCGAAGAAACATTAAAAAGCATCAGAACTGTCAGTGATGATGTAGGCTCTGTCACATCCAGTGTTAAAGATATATCCGGAACTGTTTCTGAACTGGCATTTAAAATTAAGACTCTAAGTCATTTAACAGATGAAATGCAAAACCGGTTGTCTGTCAAGATATTAGCTCTTAAGGCAGGAATTAAAGCCGCAACTTGTGTATTACTAAAGCAGGAAAAGGAAGGGGGATCATAATATGGAAGAAAAAGATTGCAATACAGGTTCTTTAGTCGCTTCATTTCTTTTGGGAGGCATAGTCGGTGCAGGAATCGCGATTTTGCTTGCACCTCAGTCCGGACGCGAAACAAGAGAAAAAATAAAAGAATATGCTGAACATGTCAA
>JBFYVZ010000249.1:0-17641 GCA_041298995.1 Desulfobacteraceae bacterium | reverse complement strand
ACAGGAATCCGCTCATCGGCAGCATGAATAGTCTGGAAAAAATTGAATCCGGCCGGAAGCGCCATCGGCATGAATCCATATGTTTGAATGCCCAGCCGCGAAAAAAAGCGGGCATCGGTAATGCCGGGAAGTATCAACGGCACGGATATCCCTTCAGGATCCGCATCATGCAGAATACCCGATAGTGTATCGAACAGCCCCATATCAGATTCGGCAGAACAGGTATCATGTCTCAGTATTTCAAACTCTACTTCGTTTCCGATGATTTGACGCAGTTCGGCCATCATATCTTCGGGACCGAAACCCGGCAGGAGGCGACCATCCAGCTCAACTGTAATCTCCCCGGGAATTACGTTAACTTTATTCCCACCACGGACTATTGTGGCGTTGACCGTATTGTGAAGCAGAGGTTCAAAATATTGCGCATTCTCGCCAAGTATTTTCAGGACGGTACCTGTCAGGGCGGGGACAAGCAGTTTGCGCAGAATCATGTTTTTTGGAAAAGAGAGATTTGATGAGATAGCTTCAATCATTCGGCGTGTCACAGGCGTGATATGAACAGGAAGACGGTTTTTATCCAGTTGACTCAAAAAGTTTCCCAGTTTTGCCATTGAGCCGCCTCTCATTGGCCGCGCTCCATGACCACCCGGACCGCGCATAGTAGCTTTACACCAGCAGGCTGTTTTTTCGGCAATTTGGATAGGGTAGAATTTTTTTCCACCGATGTACATCGAATAGCCGCCAAATTCTCCAATCGCATACCTGATGCTTTCAAATTGTTCAGGATGATTATCAACAAGATATCTGGCGCCGAAATCGCCGCCTGCTTCCTCATCCGACAGAATTACAAGCAAAATATCACCATGAGGAATTACGGCCTCCGCCTTGGCGCGAATAAGAGCAGCCACCATCATGGCCACTCCGCATTTCATGTCCAGAGCGCCACGGCCCCATATAAAGCCGTCAACTTCTTTTGCCTCAAAAGGCGGGTGAGTCCAGTTCTGGCCGGTTGTGGTAACAACATCAACATGTCCGTAAAGCAGAAGCGGAGGAGCGCTGCCCCGACCCTTTAAGCGTGTAATCAGGTTGGGGCGGTTATGGTCTTTGGCTAAGATGTGAGTTTCAAAACCGGCTCCTTTAATCAGGTCTTTAATATAGTTAATGCACTCAGCTTCGTTGCCTGGAGGATTTGTCGTATCAAACCGTATAAGATTTTTCAGCAATTCCGCAGGATGTTTGTAAATGGTAAGATCACCTGCATCATAGCTTCTGGATTCATGCAACATGATTAATTCTCCTTCCGGACGTGGTATTTTGAGATATCAAAATATATCCTCTTCCTGCCATAAATTACAAGATTTCTCTAATAAGGGTGAAAAATCAAATTATTAAATCGGTCAGTTAAATTGTTAGGAAAACCGGACAATTTAATATATGTTACCGGCTGGTTCACAGACGTCTATTGACTTTTGAGGCGAAATATAAAATTATTACCATACTGATCTATGCCTGTTTCAGTGGAAACCAACTTTCCTTAACAAACGGAGGCCCAATATGGATAAAAGATTCGAAGATATTATAGCGCTGGCGATAAAAAGAGAGGAAGAGGCATACAGCTTTTATATGAAGATATGTGACACAGTAAAAGATTCAGGCGTGAAATATGCCCTTGAATTGATCGCAGGAGAAGAGAAAAAACACAAGGTATTTCTCGTCAGTTATCGCGAAGGAAAGTATGGCTCAGATTCATTGAGGATGATTGACGTAATAGATTATAAAATAGCCGAGTATCTTGAAGAACCGGAAATTTCCAAAGATACAACCGCCCAGGATATTTATTTGATTGCTTCTCACCGCGAAGCCAGATCATATCAATTTTATAAAAAACTTGCCGGTTTTCACTTTGATGGCGAAATTGCGGCCATGTTACTGAAAATGGCCAATGAAGAATTGAAGCATAAAGAGAAGATGGAATATTTATATACCAACACCGCATTTACTCAAACATCAGGTGGATGACGATAACTTCTCAGCTTTTAGATCCGCCTGGGGAAGGGCATCTTTTTAAATATAAAATAAAGGAATTCTCCTTGCGTTGCCGGACTATTCATAATAACAATTTTCTTTTGCCACTCATAAGTTTGGAATAGATCTTGCTAAACTTTTTCAGTTTAATCAAAAGAATTCCTCGAAGCTCTGCTTCGGGGTAAGAATCCAGAATTCAGAATCCAGAAGAGGGATTAAAATATCTTCAAAAAAAATTCTGACTTCTGACTACTGTATTCTGTATTCAAGATACCTCGCAGCTCCGCTGCGGGGTAGTTCATTGTTGGTTGCTGTGGCTCAGCTTGTTGAGATGAAACAATAAACTTCAAAAACGCAGAATGAACTCAAATAAAGATAGATTCAAACCGTCGGCGACAAAGCATATGCTCTTTTTGCTTGCAGGAGCGATGTGGGTTGCAGCCGGTATTATGCTTTGTTTTATGGCATTCAAATGGCTTAAGGCATATGAAGGAAACAGCGCTTTATTATTAGTTACAGGATTATCATTCTCTTTGATTATTCACCATTTCGGATTTTTGAGGGTGGTCGATAAAAATCTTGGGCGAATTATGCAAATGGAAGAGAAACCTTGCTTATTCTCATTTATGCCTTGGAAAAGCTACCTGGTCGTACTCGTTATGGTTTCAGCGGGCATTGCCCTGAGACACTCTCAAATACCAAAAGAATATTTATCTGTTCTTTACCTCGGTATAGGAGCAGCTTTAATTCTTTCGAGCATACGTTACCTCAGGCATCTTTTATGAATCCCGAAAAGGAAATGGACAAAAAAGCTCCTGGCGGGGTTTATCTTTGTCAGGTGAATGAAAACATATCATGTGGCGCATGCTGCGGACTGTATAATGTCCAGGATTTATCGCGCGAAAAACTATATGATATGCTCCTCCGCAGAACCGATGATTTTTCGAAGGTTCCGCGGGAAGCAGACGCCATTACAAACTTTGGAGAAGAAGTTTTATACAAAAACAATAAGCGGCCCTACGATGAATTTTACCACTGCCCGTATGCAGGACTGATTGGGAAAAAGAGAATGCGTACGGGATGTCTTCTTCATCCTCTGGCCGACGGAAACAACGGAATAGATTACAGCGGGCTCAGTTACTACGGCAGCATGACCTGCCATATCTATTTTTGTCCGTCTTACACGATGCTTCCTGAAAACTATAAACGTATTATCCGCGAAGCGGCTGATGACTGGTATGCTTACGGGCTCATCATTACTGAAATCGTTCTCATAAATGCTTTTTTTTCAGAAATTGAAAGTCGCCTTCAAGGCAAAATTGACGAAACAGATATTCAAACGCATCAGGCCTTGATTGGGATTATCAAAGAATTTATCGGTTTTAAGGCTGACTGGCCATTCAGATCATCTGCAGATACTGCCGCTAATTATTTCTTCAAAGATAATCTCTATGAAAGAAAGCCGGTTGATTATTCAGGAATAAATTCTGACAGCCCCGTTTCCCGTTATGATTTGATATTCAGAGAGTTTGGATCAAGCTTTAAATCGGTTGAAGAGTTGAGGAACGCAGAAAGCATGATGGATGGCCTTTTTAATAGAGCAAGGAGCTTAAAGATATGAGTATCGCAGAGACAAAAGAACTTATGGATGTTGCCATAGGCCTTGGTAAGGCTGATCTTGTTGTATATAACGGGACTCTCCTTAACGTTTACACCGGTGAATTTATAGAAAAGTGTTCGGTTTCCGTAAAAGGTGAAAAGATAGCCTACGTCGGGGGAAAGCCGGAAGATACAATCGGGAAAAATACCGTTGTGATAGATGCAGGCGGTAAAACAATCATTCCCGGGCTTATCGACGGGCACGCTCATCTTGCCTGGCTTTATAAAGTTTCAGAATTTCTCAAGTATGTCATACCCGGAGGTACAACCACGATTATAACTGAATCAATGGAGATATATCCGGTTCTGGGATATGAAGGGGTTTTGGATTTTCTCGATTCTTTGCGTGATCAGCCTATAAAAATATTTGCAACTGCTCCTGCCATGGTGTCAATAAGCAGTTCAGCCCGTGGTGTTCCAAAGAAAACGATAAAAAAGCTTCTTGCAAGAAAGGATATTCTGGGACTGGGTGAAACTTACTGGCAGGCTCTTTTGCAGGAACCTGACTATCTGCTCTCATCATTTGAGGAAACGCTTGCAGCCGGGAAGAAACTAGAAGGACATTCTGCGGGGGCAAGCGAAAAAAAGCTTGCGGCATACGTAGCTTCCGGCATCTCTTCATGCCATGAACCGATAAATGCAAAGGAAGTAATTGAAAGATTAAGACTCGGTCTTTGCGTTATGGTAAGGGAAGGGAGCATAAGGCGGGATCTTGAAACGATTTCGAAAATAAGGGAAACGGGCGTCAGCCTGAGAAGGCTCGCTCTGGTGACGGACGGGGTTACGCCGAAGGATCTTATCGAAAGAGGCTACATGGAGTATGTTGTACAGAAAGCCATAGACTGCGGATTTGATCCTGTCTCTTCGGTTCAGATGGCGACTCTAAATGTTGCGGAACACTTTTCACTTGATAATATAATCGGGGGTATCGCTCCCGGCAAATATGCGGATATGCTGATAATTCCAAATCCTTTAACGATTAAAGCCGAGTATGTGATAAGCAAAGGGAAAGTCGTTGCTGAAAAGGGAAAACTTCTTTTATCACCAAGAGAGCACAACTTTTCCGAGGCAGGCAGGAACAGCATAAAGCTCCCCGGCAGATTACAGCCCTCTGATTTTGAAATAAAATTTGAAAACGGTGGATTGCAGGCAGAAGTCAGAGTAATTGACCAGATAACCGAGCTTGTTACAAAGGAGGTCAAAACAATACTTCCTGTTGTTGACGGGAAAATAAATTCCGATATCCGCCTTGATATAATTAAAGTTGCAGCCATAGACAGAAGCAATAGTCCCGGAAAAATATTTACGGGTCTTTTAAAAGGCTTCGGGATGAAATCGGGCGCAATTGCTTCAAGCGCTGCCTGGGATAGTTCCGATATCATTGTTGCCGGCGCAAATGATGCCGATATGGCTTGTGCTGTAAACAGGATTAAAGCCTTGCAGGGCGGATGCGTTGTATGCGACAGAGAAAAAATTTTAGCCGAGCTTCCGCTGCCTTTGTTCGGCATAATTTCAGATACTCAGGTTGAAGTGATTGCGAGACAGATGGATGAAGTAAATAAGGCGGCATCAAACCTCGGCATTTCATTTTCCGATCCGATGTTGACTCTTATAACTCTTACCGGAGCTGCAATTCCATATTTTCGGATTTGCGAAGAAGGACTTTTCAATCTTAAAGAAGGAAAGCCCGCCGGGCTTTTTGTAAAATAGATATTTTACAATAGAACCGCATCTTTTCATTCTTGATTACACGGATACTTTCCGATATATTTACATAAAATACAGAGTCGGTCCGATAAACCGAATAAACTTATTATTTGAAAGGACTGCTATGCCCCAGTCAACAAGATATCCCAAAGAGTTAATTTTAAAAGATCACAGAGAAATATTTATGAAACCCTTTGAAGAAAGTGATCAGGATAAGCTTCTGGAGTTTTATAAAAATTTACCGGTTTCGTACAGGTGGTTTTTAAAGGAAGATCCGTCTGATATTTATGTGATAAAAAAGTGGATCAATAATCAGAAGGAAGGGAAGGCTTTTTCTCTCGCAGCCTTTTATGAAGACCGGATTGTTGCTCACGGAACAATGCTGCAAAGGCATTTTGGTGGAAGAAGACATGTAGGACGTTTGGGAATAACGGTGGCGCCCGATTTCAGGCAGATACAGCTCGGGACATGGATGGCGTTTGATCTGTTGAGGCGTGGAATGGAGATGGGAATTGAGAAAATCAGGGCTGATTTTGTGGTAGGGATCGATGATTTAGCAATCGAAGCATTTAAAAAGCTTGATTTTATAGAAGAAGCCGTTCTCAGAGATTATGTTAAGGACGAAAAGGGAAACTACCACAACTACAAGATCATGGTTAAGCAGCTTCATAAGGAATTGAGCGATTTCTGACTACAACCGATGACACATCCAAATCAAAAAATTCTAATCTGGCCGGCCGGAGAATGCAATATAACTTTCAAATCATTTTGCAGCCCTGACGATATAGCCTCCTTGTCTTTAAAAGATACGTTCGTGGAATCGAGCAACTATAACCCGATCTTGTCGAAAAAAGCGAGTCTTATCAGTGCGTCGCTGCAGCAGGATACAAATGTCACAATTGCATATACTGATGAGAAGAAAATTATTGGTATTACTATTCTGCAGTACCCTTCACCCGAAGAAAGATGGGTAAAAATTGAAAACCGTGTGATGATGGAGGTCTCCGTAGTCGAGGTGGCAACAAAATGGAGATCAATGGGCATATCCAAAAAGCTTTTTGAGCTTCTTTTTGAACATCCGCTGAAGGAACATCGTATTATTTACATGGTTGGATATTCCTGGACATGGGATGTTGCAGGAACTGGTACGTCTGTCATAGAATACAGAAATATGCTGATAAACCTTTTTTCAAATTTTGGATTCAGGATATTTCCAACCAATGACCCGAATGTTCTGCTTTGTCCGGAGAACCTTTTCATGGCAAGAATAGGCGCCAATATATCTGAAAATGTACAAATGAAGTTTAAATTGTTGCGATTTAATATGGACACAAATGATTGACTGCTTCGAAAGAAGTCTGTAATCCCTTTTATCTTGACTTTGCTCGTGGCTCTTATTTATGGTTATAATACAGTTGAAATATAAGGAGGTTTAAATGAAATTAAAACAGGTTGCTGTCCTTATTGAAAATGCACCCGGCCGTTTGTACGAGATAACCCAGGCTCTTGGAGATGCAGGAATAAATTTGAGAGCTCTTAACCTTGTCGATACCGGTGAGTTTGGAATTTTGCGGCTACTTGTCTCGGATCTGGCTAAAACCAGACGTATCCTGATGGAAAAGCAAATGCCTGCCAAAGTTGATGAGGTTGTTGCCGCTGAGATTGAAGATAAACCGGGTCAGCTTGGAAAACTGCTGAAACCTTTGCAGAAAGCCAAGGTGCACGTATCTTATATGTATGCATTCATCGGATTTTCATCAGGCAGGGCTGTCATGATTTTTCGATTCAGTGATAATGATAAGGCTATCGAAATTATGCTGAAAAACGGAATAAAGCTCATTGATGCAAAAGCATTTGGAATGCTTGAAACATGATTAGTTTCCATCCGGAAATGGCCCTTTTGTGCGATCTCGGTGTCAATCTGCGGGATTTCTTGTGCGGCGGACAACGCTTACGCCTCCGCGCAATCCCTCGATTTCCTTGAGCTTGCCCAGAATTGCCTATTTCCTAATTGGGACCTGATTTATTTCCATAAATTCTACGGCGTTCTTGAAAACCGAATAATATGGCCCGAAAACAACCTGCAATTCAAACAAAACCACTAGGCAGTTCTTCTGATAATGCTCACCACAGTGTTGAGAGACGCTACAGGGCCCTTCTTGAATTTTTGCCCGATCCCGTCTTCGTCGTTGATGTCCGGGGCAGGATATCCTATTTAAACCCTGCTTTCATGAAAATTTTCGGATGGAATCTGGAAGAGCTCGAAGGAAAGCACATTCCTTTTGTTCCCGAGCATCTCAAGGAGGAGACCAGACAGGGAATTAAGCGCCTGTCGATAGAGAAGGTGATTCATGGCTTTGAAACGAAGAGGCTTACGAAGGATGGCAAGGTTCTTGACGTTGTTCTTGATGGCGCAGTGTATTTTGATGAAGAGAAGAAGCTTGCCGGGCAGATAATTATATTAAGGGATGTTACGAGAGAAAAGTGCATAGCCCGGAGGAACGAAACCCTTTACCGGGTCGCTAAAGCTCTTCCACGATACCAGTCTCTTAATGAGCGGCTTGAGTTTATTATTAAGGAAGTACGCGATATAATAGGTTTAACTGGAGCGTCCGTCATACTCTTCGATGAGAAGAAAAATGAATTTTTCTTTCGGGAAGCAGTTTACGAAGATGATGAAACTCATAAGAGAATCAAGGAGATAAGATTTCCTGCCGACAAAGGAGTTGCAGGGCATGTTTACAGAACCGGTAAGCCACTGATTGTGCCTGATTATCCCAATAGTCCGTATTATTTCGGGCATGTAGATAAACTGTCCGGTTATCAGACAAAAAACATGATTGATGTTCCAATCCGCACTCCCGACAGAATTATAGGAGTCCTTTGCGCAGTGAACAAAAAAGAAGGGAAGTTTGATGAAGAAGATCTGGAGCTTTTGAGCGCTATCGCGAGCACTGTAGCTTCTCCGATCGAGAATGCCAGGATAAACGAAGAATTAAAACGATCCTATGAGGAAGTAAAAAGCCTGAACAAGGCCAAGGACAGGGTAATTCACCATCTTTCCCATGAGCTTAAAACGCCCGTTTCGGTTCTTTCAGCCTCTCTTTCTCTTCTGACAAAAAAGCTTTCCGGGATGAACAGCAAAGACTGGAAAACAATAATGGACCGGGCGGAGAGGAATTTAAAGCGGATACTCGAAATGCAGTATGAAGTGGAGGATATTCTTCAGAAAAAAGATTATACAACCTATTACCTGATTTCAGCTCTTCTTGATGCCTGTAGTGATGAGATTGAGGTTCTGGCTTCCCTTGATGCCGGAAAAGAGGACATCATCCTGAGTATCAGGAACCGCATTGAAGATCTTTTTGGGCCACGCGAATCCGTTTCCGAAAAGATTTCGCTTGATGTATTCGCTGAAAGTACGATTCAGGCTCTTCGTTCAAATTTTGCACACCGCGGGTGTAATGTTGAAGTCAAGACAGAGACAACTCCTTCTATATGGATTCCGCGCGATGTATTAAAGAAGGTAATTGAAGGTCTGTTGCGGAATGCTGTCGGGAACACGCCTGACGGAGGAATAATTGAGGTTTCTGTTAAAAACGGTGAAACCGGGCCGGAGCTTGAAGTTAAGGATTTCGGGGTCGGGATAACTGAAGAAAACCGGCGATTGATATTTGAGAGTTACATAACCACCCGTGAAACAATGCAGTACTCTACGCGCAAGCCATATGATTTCAATGCAGGAGGGAAAGGTTTTGACCTTCTAAGAATGAGAATTTTCTCAGAAAGATACAACTTTAAAATCGATATGAAATCTTCACGGTGCACTTTTATTCCGGGTGACGGTGACCTTTGTCCGGGGGATATAAAGAATTGCGATCACTGCAGGACGGTGAATGATTGCCTTAATTCCGGCGGAACAACCGTGGTCGTTAAATTCCCTGAGACGGATTCTTTTATGATCAATGAAAAAGTTAATCAGAGATGAGATTGAATATGATAAAACACGGCAAGTTTAAGGAAAATGAAAAGAGCGAAACAGAAAATCAGGATCATCTTTACCGTGAAATCCAGATCGAGTTTTTAATTCACGAACTGAAAGATCCTATTGCCGTCATTGATGCTGGCGCACGATTGTTGCTTGAAAACAGGGATAAATGCGGTGCTCTGACCGCACGCCAGGAAAAAGCTCTCCAGAGAATATTAAGGAGCGCGAAAAAGGCCGGAGGTATGCTGCATGACATACTTGAAACAGGGAGGTCCAAGGCGGGTTGTTTCAGTTGCTGCCGTTTCAAACCGGCTGAAGCATTATATGATGTTCTGATTGACTCGATGGAAACAATTCTGAGCGGTTTCTCATACGAGCAACAAAAAAAGTTTAAATACTTTGAATACAATGATGAGCTTATAAAATGGCTCTCAGAACAGGGAGTTTTCCTTGATATAGCTCCAGGGATTATGGGGGAGGAGATTGAACAGGATGAGACAAAATTCAGGCAGATAGCGGGAAATCTCTTCAAAAATGCCCTTTACTACAGGGCCGGACAGATAGAAATAAAACTGAATAAACAAGATGATTTTCTTATCCTTAATGTTTCTGATGACGGGCCTGGGATAGAGCCGGAAGATCATCAGAATGTTTTTAAACGGTATGTCAAAGTAGAAAATAATTCCGGTTTTTCAAGGAAAGGCCATGGAATAGGTTTGGCCGGAGCTCTTGTTATGGCAAGATGTCTTGGCGGCGATATTGAGATTGAGAGCAGAAGAGAAAAAGGAGCGAAATTCAGGCTGATTTTTCCAGTTTCGATGAAAACAAATTTGACGGCTTCGTGAGAGAGAAGGCTTTTCAACTAAAACATATTTTATAAGGCAAAATGATTGGGAGGATACAGATGACGGGATCAAAATTGTTTCTCAAGGGGAAGCGCATTCTGGCCGTGGATGATGAAGAAGATATACTGGAGACAATAGCAGACATTCTTGAAGAGGCAAGCGTTGACACTGCGCGCGACTATAAAAGTGCTTCCCGGAAAATAAAAGAAAACAGATATGACCTTGCAGTTCTCGATATTATGGGTGTCAATGGATTAAAACTCCTTGAAGAAGCCGTTGAACGCGGAATTCCTGCTGTAATGCTGACGGCGCACGCTATCAACCCGGAAACTCTCATGTCTTCAATTGATAAAGGGGCTATAGCCTATCTTCCGAAAGAAAAACTGTCGGAGCTTGACGAACTTCTCGATAAAATCCTTTCAGCCCATGAAAAAGGGGAACCGCCATGGAAGCTTCTTTTTGAACTTCTGGGCGAGTATTTTGATCAGCGTTTTGGTCCGGACTGGAAGAAAAAAGATAAGGAATTCTGGTCGGAGTTCAGCCGCGATTATCATGTCGGCAAGGGGATCAGGGAGAGGCTTAAGCACGATGAAAGGATTCTCGGAAAAGGAATTTGAACCGAAACAGCGGGCGAATTACCCGCTATGAAAGTCTGTTTTTATAGTCCTCATATCCGAATTTGCGGACAATAACCACTTCACCGGAACTCTTCCTTATGGCAATTGAAGGAAGGCGGACACCGTTGAATGTGTTGTTTTTAACCATCGTGTAGTGTGCCATGTCTTCGAAAACAAGTCTTGAGCCTGTCTTTAGCGGTTCAGGGAAGGAGTAATCTCCTATGATGTCGCCCGCAAGGCATGTCATGCCGCCGAGCCTGTAGGTGTGCCCGTATTCTCCGGGAAGGCCGGCGCCCCGGATTGCCGGCCTGTATGGCATTTCGAGCACATCGGGCATGTGGGCTGCTGCTGATGTGTCGAGTATGGCAATATTCATTTTGTTGTGAATAATATCTAAAACCGAGGTTTCCAGTACACCGGCATTCAGGGCTACAGCTTCTCCGGGTTCCAGGTAAACTTCAAGAGAATAACGCGTTTTAATATCTGTAATCAGGCTGCAAAGGAGATCTACATCATAATTCTTTCTTGTTATATGATGCCCCCCCCCGAAATTTATCCATCGAATTCTATGTAAAAATGATCCGAACTTATTTTCAACAGCCTTGAGGGTTCTTGCGAGGGAATCCGAATTGAGCTCGCAAAGGTTGTGAAAATGAAGTCCGGTAATTCCGTCAATCTCATTTTCTTCAAAATTTTCCCTTGTTGTTCCGAGTCTGGAGAAAGGGCCGCACGGATCATAAATAGGGACTTTGACTTCGGAATGCTCCGGGTTGATCCGTATCCCGAACGCCCTCTTTTTTTTGTTTCTTCTTATGATCGGTTCATAAAGCTTCCACTGTGAAAAAGAATTAAATATTATGTGATCCGAATAATCTATAAGTTCTTCAAATTCTGATTCGATGTATGCCGGAGCGCAGACATGAACTTCTCCTCCGAACTCTTCATACCCAAGTCTTGCTTCATCGAGTGAGCTTGCGGCTACACCGCAAAGATATTGTCTGATCAGGGGGAAAATGCTGAACATGGCAAATCCTTTAAGCGCCATGATAATTTTGCATCCTGTCTTTTTCTGGACCGAATCGAGTATTTTCAGATTTCGTAGCAGAGCATCTTCCTCGATTATATAACAGGGGGTCGGCGCCTCATTTAATTTTGCCTGTGCCATTTTATTCCTCAATAAATTTTCTCAGTCCAGGGCAGACCATACTTCCCCAGTTTTTCCATGAAGGGCGCCGGATCGAATTCTTCCACGTTAAATACGCCTTTCCCTTTCCATTTTCCGGTAAGCATCATCATGGCCCCGATCATTGCCGGAACTCCGGTTGTGTATGATACGGCCTGCGCCTTTATTTCCCTGTAGCATTCGGCATGGTCGCAGATGTTGTAAATATAATATTTTTTCGATTTTCCGTCCTTAATTCCTTCAATCATGCAGCCTATGCAGGTTTTACCCCTGTACTTTTCACCAAGTGATGAAGGTTCGGGAAGAAGAGCTTTTAAAAATTTCAGCGGAATTATTTCATGCCCTTCGAAATTGACGGGATCGATCCTTGTCATTCCTACGTTTTCAAGTACCCTGAGGTGAGTCAGGTATTCCTGTGAAAAAGTCATCCAGAATCTCATTCGCTTCAGGGAAGGAAAGTTTTTGACAAGCGATTCCAGTTCTTCGTGGTACAGAAGATACATTTCCTTCGGGCCTATTTCCGGAAAATCAAAAGTCTTATGAACTGAAAGAGGGTCGGTTTCCAGCCACTTCCCGCTTTCATAATATTTTCCTCGTGCTGTAACTTCCCTTATGTTGATTTCAGGATTAAAGTTGGTCGCAAATGGGCGTCCATGATCGCCGGCATTGCAATCCATTATGTCCAAATAATGTATTTCGTCAAAATGGTTTTTCGCTGCGTGGGCGCAAAAAACATTTGTTACACCGGGATCGAACCCGCATCCCAGAAGCGCCATAATACCCTTCTCTTTAAACCTTTCATGGTAATCCCACTGCCATTTGTAACAGAATCTGGCTTCATCGGGCGGTTCATAGTTTGCGGTATCAAGGTAATCAACACATGTTTCGAGACAGGCATCCATTATGGAAAGGTCCTGATAGGGAAGAGCGGTATTTATAATAAGGTCGGGAGATACTTTGCGTATGAACTCGACAAGTTCACCGGTGTTGTCTGCGTCAACCCTGGCTGTTTGAATTGGCCTGGAAAGTTGGCTTCCAATTTTTTCGCATTTATCGATAGTTCTGCTCGCAAGAACTATTTCCGAAAAAACTTCAGGAACCTGGGCGCATTTATGGACAACTACCCCTCCTACTCCGCCTGCTCCGATAATAAGTACCTTGCTCATTAATTTATCCCTCCATATTTGCCCGATACTGATGGCAGCTTCTTTTCAATAGTTTTAATGATTTGAACTATATGCAATGATTTATATTATGATTATATTATAGAAACGCATGTATATTGTGTCAATCAATAATGATGAATTCGTAAAAAGTCGAAAAACCCGAAATACGGCTTTGTAACTTATTGAAATAATTGGAACCGATTTTGTGAAAATGGCCATTTTGGGATTTTTTACGGGACCATCAATAATGATAGAAAGAGATTCTTTCATAATCTGCTTTTATGCGGGCCGTGCCGTACTGTGTTCTTTTGTATGTCCTTTTCTTGATTAATAAAACATATTTCTTTAGAGCGAATTGCAAAAGTCCCTCTCCCGCAAGGGGAGAGGGGATTTTCGAGAGTTTTGCAATTGGCTCTTTAAACTTAAATAAGAATATGGTACATAATAATTTACAATTTGCATGTTTTTTAACAGACTTGATATATTTTTCCAGGGAATCTTAAAAATATAAAGAGATAACGATAAAATCGGAGGTAATATTCCATGTCATATTCAAAAAAGAATAAGCCTATGAAAAAGAGCAACCTGTTCAGAGACTGGGGCACTTTCAACAAGGGAACAGACTGGAAGAGCATACAAATTTCTTTTGCCAACCATCTTGAATACTCCCTTTCGAAGGATCAGTACACGGCAACTGAACGCGACCTCTATCTTTCTCTCGCACTTGCAACCCGGGATCGGCTTATTGAGCGCTGGATCCGCACACAGCAGCTCTATTACAACCATGATGTTAAAAGGGTTTACTATCTTTCGGCGGAATATCTTATGGGACGTCTTTTGATCAATAACATTATTAATCTTGGAATTTACCACGAAACAAAGAGAGCTATGGAGGAACTGAATATAGAGCTTGATGATCTCGCCGAAAACGAGCCTGATATGGGGCTTGGAAACGGCGGGCTTGGAAGGCTTGCATCATGCTTTCTCGATTCCATGGCAACCCTTGAAATACCGGCATACGGCTATGGAATAAGGTATGAATTCGGTATATTCGACCAGGCTATACGGAATCTGGGCCAGGTCGAGCTTCCTGAAAACTGGCTCAAGTATGCAAATCCCTGGGAGATTGCCCGGCCCGAATACAGCTTTACCGTTCATTTTTACGGGAGAATCAAGCAGATAATCCTTCCTGACGGAAAATTAAAAACAGAGTGGGCTGACACCAATGATGTGATAGGAATCGCCTATGATATTCCGATAGACGGCTATGACAACAATACCGTCAATACTTTAAGGCTGTGGTCTGCAAGAGCCTCAAAGGAATTTGACCTTAAATATTTCCAGCACGGAGATTATCTCAAGGCTGTTGAGGAGAAGAATATTTCCGAGAATATCTCAAAAGTTCTTTACCCGAACGACGAGCTGTTTGAGGGAAGGGAACTTAGGCTCAAACAGGAATATTTTTTTGTTTCCTGCTCGATTCAGGATATAGTTAGACGCTATCTTGTAAACCATGACACTTTTGACGAGTTTCCCGACAAGGTTGCGATACAGATGAACGACACTCATCCTGCGCTTGCAATTCCCGAACTGATGCGCCTGCTGCTTGATGAGCAGAGACTTGACTGGGAAAAAGCGTGGGATATCACATCAAGGACATGTGCATATACAAACCATACACTTCTTTCGGAAGCCCTCGAAAAATGGTCTGTTCCCATGTTTGGAGCTCTTCTTCCGCGCCACCTCCAGATTATATATGAGATAAACCGCAGATTTTTGCGCGATGTTTCCGTCCGTTACTTGGGCGATGAAAACAAGATGCGCGACATGTCGATTATTGAAGAAGACACGGAAAAGAGAATCCGTATGGCGCATCTTGCCATAGTCGGGTCGCATTCCGTAAATGGGGTGGCTTCGCTTCACAGCAGGCTGCTTAAGGAAAAAGAGCTGAAAGATTTTGACGAGATGTATCCCGGCAAGTTTAACAATAAAACAAATGGAATAACTCCGCGCAGGTGGCTGCTCGCTGGAAATCCAAGGCTTTCCGAACTTATTACTTCGCGCATAGGAAATGAATGGGCCAAAGATCTGGATCAGCTCCGCAAAATAGAACCTTTTATAAAGGATTCCGGTTTTGTAAAAGAATGGAAAGCTGTAAAGCTTGCAAATAAAGAGCGGCTTGTGAAGATAATAAAAGATAGCACCGGCATCCAAATTGATCCGGATTCAGTTTTTGACATACAGGTGAAAAGAATACATGAATACAAGAGACAACTGCTCAACATCCTTCATATTGTTTATTGCTGGTTGAAGCTCAAGAATGAGCCTGATTTTTCAATGCACTCGCGTACTTTTCTTTTCGGAGGGAAAGCGGCGCCGGGATATTTTACAGCCAAAACCATTATCCGCCTCATTTGCCATGTCGCCGAAATGCTGAACCGCGACACATCAACGAATAAGACAATCAAAGTTGTATTCATTCCCAATTACCGGGTTTCTCTTGCAGAAAAAATATTTCCTGCTGCGGATCTCTCCGAGCAGATATCAACGGCCGGCTTTGAGGCTTCGGGGACTTCCAATATGAAATTTGCCTTAAACGGAGCCATGACTATCGGAACTCTGGACGGGGCAAATATAGAAATAATGGAAGAGGTTGGCAGGGAAAACATCTTTATTTTCGGACTGACTGCTGAGGAAGTCTCGGCAAGGAAGCATTCTTATAGCCCGCGTGAATATTACTTAAAAGATCCTCTCCTTGCAAGGGCGATAGACCTTATCCGTGAAGGATTTTTCAGCCCTGAGGAGCCAAATATCTTCCACGGACTTGTCGATTTACTGCTCAATGATGACAGGTATTTCATACTCGCCGATTTCGAATCATATTATAACGCTAACAGGGATGTTGATGCGTTGTACAGGGACCAGGATGCATGGACCAAAAAAACGATACTGAATGTTGCGAGAATGGGCAAGTTTTCATCAGACAGAACAATTATGGAATATAACCGCGACATATGGCATGCGGAACCATGGCCTGTGCTCAAGGAATAGAAAGAAAGGGTCAGGGGTCCTGCCCGGGAAACATATCCGACAGCCAACCCTTGACCCATTGAATCATTTTATTCTATCCTATTTTTAAAACAAGGCCCGCCCCTGTGTCGCCTGCCGCGCATCCTCCCCACAGCAGATAACCGCCTCCCAGCATTGCTACTTCTTCTATTCCTTCAATAATGCACCGTCCGGCAGTAGGCGCCTGGGGATGCCCGTAAATGAGGGAGCTTCCATAGTTGTTGAATCTGTTGACATCTATGTTCATCTGTTTTGAAAGATAAATATCATTTGCCGCGAAAGGATTGTGTGTCTTTATCGCTTTGACATCTTTTATTGTGATACCGGCATTATCAAGAGCCATTTTTACGGCCGGAACGACCGCCATGGCCATAAAACCTTTTTTAGCCCTTGCGTACCCGTAGGATACTATCCTGACTTCCATTTTCGGGTCGCCGCTCAGTTCTTTTGCCTTTTCTCTTGTTGTCACAACAACCGCGCAGTTTCCGTCTGCCGGATGGGTCTGCGCTCCAAAAGTGTGTGTTCCGTCGGGAAGAACTGTTTTTAGTGTCGCAAGACCTTCTTTAGTGCATGGAGTAATTCCTTCATCGTCTTCAACCAGGATGGTCTTCTTCTTTGAAACATTTACTTCCGCCGGAAACATGTAACGTTTCTTAAAAGCCTTGTCGTTTGCCAAAGAGTCCATATACTGCTCATAGCGTCTCAGGGCTACGGCGTCACATTCCTCCCTTGTGATTCCTGCTTCTTTAGCAACATTTTCCGCAGTCTGGATCATCGCGCCTTTTGCCCATGGATCCCTGCCGAAATTATCCATCAACCAGTTTTCTGAAAGCACCTCGCCTCCGGGTCCGTTCGGGTTGGGCCAGACAGTATGCGGGCCGTTCGAGCACCTGTCGGTCATGAGGCAGTACGCATTTTTATAGAATCCTGTTTCAATTCCGACCGCCGCCTGGAAGATGCATGTGGTTGATGTCGTGCATGCCTGGCTCAGCAAAACTCCAGGTATTCCAGCGGCACCGATCAGCGCTGCCGCCCACGGGCTTCCATAAAACCACTGTGGCTGGCCTATAGTTATTCCAAGGAAGAGATAATCGAACATTGCGGGGTCCCATTTTTTCTGCGCGAACCATCTTTTGGATGTGTTTGCGGCAAAAATAATGGCATGCTCATTTGCGAAGCTTCCCTGCCATCTGGAAAAAGGTGTGCTGTAGTAGCCCTTGTAAGGGATGTAAGCTTTAGTCAACATTTTTTCAAACCTCCGTTTTATATATTGTAGTCATCAGTAAGCTGAAAATTATTTCCTGCGTTCTTCCACCCCTTAAAGGGGATATTGAAAAAGGCCCGCTTACCGGGGCCGGGTATCAGCAATATTTTTCCCTGAG
>JBFYVZ010000237.1:0-3287 GCA_041298995.1 Desulfobacteraceae bacterium | reverse complement strand
TGTTTCCGAATTGGAAACTCACATGTGTCCAAATTTGGTTTCCGGATGGACACTGATTTATCGTTTGCTTTCGTTAATCTTATAAAGAAGAGAGGAGGATTATGATATGAGAATTATTCTTTGTCTGGGTTTAATAATGGCCTTTATAGGCGGCATTGCAAACGCGGATGTTTATTCCGACAACGCTAAAGCAGCACAGGACGTGGCGGATGCTTTTTTCAAAGCCATTGCCGATAAGGATTTTGAAGCTTATAAAGACAAAGTTGCAGCGGCACTTATTGCGGAATACGATAAAAATAACACTAATTGCAAAATAACAAGGTGGTGGGATAGCGCCCGTAAAGGAATTGATAAGTTCAATGCCAAGTGGGCTTTTGTGCGAGTCAAATCCAACATGGCGAAAAGTATCGCTTTGGATTACAAACGCACCATGAGCACCGGCGAGACAACCAACACTATTTACTTGATAAAAGAAGGTGATAAGTGGTTTGTGGATGCAGCCGGATCAATCTAAAACAGGGGGATTAAACGCCAGTTCAAACTTGAGATTATGCCGGAAGGAGATTGGGTGACGACATGAAAGCGATTCTCCGCGTAGTTATTAACATCAGCTTCGCCATTCTTCTGACGGGCTGTATAACGGTCTCGCAGCACAGATTCTTGTTCGATTTCGATAGTGGAGAAGTCAGGCGGGAGTATCGCAATATCACTTCGCAACGAGGAGCCGACGAGAAGGATTATAGCGTGACTAAAGACTGGGACACGTTGAAAGAGTTAATCGCAGAGCAGAAATCGGAATTCGATCCCGAGGTCGTTGAGGATATTTCAAAGGGCATGTTCGAAGAGAATAATGTGCTGTGTGCCCGCAAAATCCAGAAAGTCAAGTGTCCCAAGTGCTTCCCATCCAAAGCGGCGATTCTGTCATATGTACATGACGGGGACTGGCGTTTTGAGCTAATCAATGAGGAAATTGTCCTCTTCTTGCCGAACGGCAAGAAAATAGTCTCCACCAATGGCCGGACTGTGACAACACCGAAAAACTCCTTGATCTTTTGGCCACAGGAGGCCAGCAACTTTGAATACGTCGTAACCGAGCAGTTGTCGGAAGGAACCTCCCTCCTGCCCTACTACTTGAAAGAAACCGGAGAAAGCTCATTTCAAGAAATAACAACCTTCAATGAAAAACTTTTTCGACTTGGTACAAATCTTGAAATAAATCCGCATGATATACAAAAGTTAGAAAATCTTCTTCGAGAAAACCATCAATTGCTTGCAGAAAAAGGAACTTTAATCAAAGAAGAAATATTTGATCCGCTTGACAGGTGTATTCCCGAAACTGACTCTTCTTGTAATGAACAGGTTGAAGAACAAATTTCTTTTATTCCCGGCCCTGAAGAAAAAAATATTTTTTATAAATATGTATCAGAAAGGGGTATTTATATACTTACCCAATCCTCCAAAGAAGGATACATTGATGAAACAAAACCCATTAATTTAATGAAAGATGGAAAGGTAATCTTTTCAGGAGTTGTTTGCCAGGGAACTTTTGATTATCCGCTAATTTATATGCGTTTAATTGAAGGCAAACTCACTTTCGATTATTTGGATGGACCTTGTTTTAATGAACAAACCAATGAATATGCCCATATGAATATTTTTTATGAGGGTCGAAATATCAATAAAGAGTACGGTTTCAAGGAAAGCAGATATTTATTTTCCTATAAAGGTAAAACAGGATTTATTCTTGAAGAAGAAAAACAGGATTATCTTTATTTTAATGGGAAGAAAATTTCATCGGGATTTGATGTTATCCGAAGTTACAGCCATGAAGATCTTTCACCCCCGCTTTTTAAACTCTATGACAATGGAGCTTTGCTTTTCGGCGCTAGAAAGGGAAAAGATAATTATATCGGGGAGATCGATCTAAATAAGTTTTTATAATTTAAAAAGAACGTGAGCCTGATTCCAAGGTTACAAATTTGTTTCTTAATAAAAGATATTATTGAGATATCTACTGCTTCCACCTTGCGAGTTTCACTTTTATTACAGTTATGATTTCTTCCTGTTTCACGATGATATATCTGTCAAGTTATTTGCTTATTTTATGTCCCCAACGCACCTCCGATTTTTTACTTCCTTCTGATTGCAGCCAAGCGGGAAATTTTTTCAGGTAACAGCCCGCCTGCACGAAGAGCGCTTCTTTGATTGAAATTTAAGAGGGTATTTTTGCGGATTTTCAAGATTGTCGATTTCAAGGTCAACGTCCAGTTCAGGCCAATACAAATGATAATCGTGAAGCAACTGGACGTTTTGTACGGAATTCAGCGTATGATCTTTAAAATACGGATAATCTTTATAGCTCAGAAAATATTCCTTTTTGTTAACATAAAGCCATATGCCGAAAGGCGTTATGTTTTCAACGCTTGCTGAAATATCTCTGCCACGCCTCAATGATTTCATTCTATACATACCCCATCTCTTGTCCGACCCTGTCAAATTCCTCTTCCAGCTCCAAAAAAGCCTTCACTAAAACGGGATCGAACTGGGTGCCGTTTCCGCTTTCGATAATCTCGAGGCCTTGGTCGCGCGAAAAAGGTCCCTTGTAGCAACGATTGGAACGAAGGGCATCGTACACGTCAGCGATCGCCATGATGCGGGCAGCCAGGGGGATCTCCTCTCCCTTCAGCCTGTCGGGATAACCCGTTCCATCCCAGCGTTCATGGTGGCTTCGCGCGATGGAGATTCCCATGTTGATGAAGGCATTTTTTTTGTACTTATCGCGGACAGCCTCCATTGTGATCGCGCCCACTTCCGGATGCTTTTTCATTATGTCAAATTCTTCGGAACTGAGCTTGCCGTTCTTTAAGAGAACATAATCAGGGCTGGCAACCTTGCCGATGTCATGCAGGGGGCTTGCGTTGAATATGTTGTGGATGAATGCGTCATCGATGACGCTCTTGTATGGCTCCTCCCGACCGAGTTTTTCAGCGAGCATCCTGCAGTAGATCTGCACCCGTTCGAGATGCTTGCCTGTTTCCTTGTCCCGGGACTCCGCCAGCTTGGACAGGGCGAAGATCGTCGATATCTGCGAATCTGAAATTTCCTTGACCTGCTCTTTCACGAGCTCTTCAAGGTGAGCCTGGTATCGGCGCAGCTTCAGGTGGGTTTCCACACGGGCCTCAACCTCTTCGAACTGGAACGGCTTGGTCACGTAGTCGACGCCGCCGCTGCCGAAAGCTTTCACCTTGTCGAGTGTTTCGGACAGAGCACTGATGAAAATTACGGGG
>JBFYVZ010000235.1:0-6417 GCA_041298995.1 Desulfobacteraceae bacterium | reverse complement strand
CGCGCTCAAAAACCTGGAAAATTCATTTGTGTATCATATCAAAAGAGACGAGCTATACGAAATTGATGGCCCGGCATTAGATTTCCTGACCCGATGCAATGGCGCGTCAAAAGGTGAAGACTTGATTGCTGACGCTGAATTCGTTGAGTATTGCCTTGAGGAAGGTATACTGGAAACTCTTTCACAGCCTGATCCAGTGGAGGTTTACGTCAGCAGGCGTGTTCACCCATCATTAAGATATCTGGAACTTCATCTTCTCCACAGGTGCAATCTTAAATGCGCTCACTGTTATCTGGGCTTATCCCCGTCAGGTGAAATGCCGTTGTCTGATGCCGTGAGTATCACGCGGGAGTTTTCGGAACTCGGGGGACTCAGGCTCCTGATTTCCGGGGGAGAGCCACTTCTTTACAGGGATCTGCAAGCTTATATTGAGCAAACATCGGATTTCAAGCTCCGCCGAATCCTGTTTTCAAATGGAACCCTTATTAATCCGGACAACACCGGATGGCTGAATGTGGACGAGATCCAATTCAGTCTTGACGGATGGGTAAAAGGGCATGAAAGTCTCAGGGGGGCCGGGACATTTGAACTCACGATGCGCGGGGTCTTCGCAGCCAGGGAAGCGGGCATTCCCGTATCATTCTCGACGATGATTCACCGGGATAATCTCGACGAGTTTGACCGTATGAGAGAATTTATGCTTGAAACAGATGCGGTTGAATGGGGGATAGATGTGCCCGCCGTTACGGGTTCGCTTGCGAATCATCAGAGTTTAATCGTGCCATATAAAACAGCGGCGCCTTTCCTGGAATATGCCTATGGCGGGGGATACCACGGGGTGTCGGAAGGTTATGCCTGCGGCAGGCATCTCATGGCCGTGATGCCTGATGCCAGAGCTGCTAAATGCGGATTTTACAGCAATAAAACACTTGGTGATGCGCGCATAAGTCTTAAAGACTGCTGGCTGAGGATGGAGCATATTCCGATTGATAAGCTGGAGTGCGGAGATTGTTCTGCCGTGGAAGAGTGCAGGGGCGGATGTCGGTTCCGCGCGCCGCATCTTCTGGCGCCCGATCCGGCTATGTGCTGTTTTTATGGAATAGGCTGATTAAGTTTCATTTAACCGGAGGAGACATAATCATGAAAAAGGTTGAAGTGAGAAAGCGTGCGTTGTCCTCGGAAGGCGGAGAATATATACTCGGACTGGAAGATACGGGAAGTCATGCCTGTTACATGATATACGGAATTCTGAAACCCGGGGAAAAGGGGCGGCTGATCAAACCGGGCGCGGGGCATGAAGAGATCGTTCTTGCAGTGAAGGAAAACTTGGAATTATCCGGCGCATTCAGCGGCCGACTGGAAGAAGGAGATGCCTTTCATGTAGTCGGCAATGCTGCCATCTTTCTTGAAAATAACGGATCGAGCGAAGCGGTTTATGTTATCGCAGGCGGCCATTCAGCCGAAGAACATCATCATTGAAGCAAGAGACAGGATTCTCCTTTCTTTTCTAAAATATTAACCAGGAGCCAGATATTATATTTACAGGTTGCCTGCTGTTGAAAGAATATTATTATTCAAGGCAACACTATATTTCTCATTGATGAGATCATGATGTCCGGTTCTGAAAGGGACGTAAACAAGACAGGAGCTATCAGGAATTATAACGGCATCGATAAGTGAAGGGAAGATATCTTTTTTCGATTTTATAAGGCCGGCCATGACTATTTTAATGCTTTCAATTGCCTCAGTGACAGGCAATGTTACAGGATGCATTTTCCCGTCAGGCACTTTCTCGGTAACCTCATCAAGCGGTTGAACAAATGTCATCTGTTTTGCAATACGAAGAAAATGGTGTGCGCGAATCTTGAATGCAGGAATCCAGAATGTAAATGTTACTTCATTTCGTGATTCCTTATCAACTGCCGGAAGGCCGGTTGATTTTATAAAATCCGCGTATGATTGAGAATCGATCCCGGAAAAACCGGCTCTTATCATCCAGAAGGGGAGGAACAGATGATTATCACTTCCCCCCGGAATATATCCCATATCGATTTTTTCCAGACGCTTGTTCCGGTGATGCCATGCCGAGTCGCAGTTTCTGCATAACAGCGCCAGGGAATCCCTTTCCCCGGCCAGATCCCATCCGCAGGCAGGACATAGCGCCGGGACGAAAGTTATCGGCCAATCGGGTTTTTCCGCAGGATAACCGCTTATATCGAAATCATCGGGAAGCCGGGATAATACAGGCATGTCAAGTATGGAATCGTACAGCTTGTCGTTTATAACATGAAATGGAGCATATATAATGCTTGTCGTTTCTCCGATGAATGACTGAATCTCTTTATTGCCATCCATTTGTGATGAAAAAAGTTTCCTTATGCCATGAATGATATCCGGCTGCGAGAGAACCGGCCTGATAAAGGTTCCTTCGGTTTCAGGGAGCGCGAATTTCAGCTTTAAAGCCTGGCTTCGTATCCCGAGTGATGCCGGGAAATATTCCGATACCAATGCCTGGCGGCTTAAGTCTATGAATTTGTGTTCAGTCCCTGCAGGACCGCATGAATAGAGAATCCCTTTGAATCGCCAGTACGGAAAACATACAGGAGGGCCTTTGGGATTATCAGGGTACGGGAACATGTACCGGAAATAATCATGTTCCAGGAGAAATGACTTTACACGGCAAAAAGGGCATGTGAAAAGGCGGTCTGTCTCTTCAAGTATCGCAGGTGCGCCGCACCTGGGACATTTATGCTCTATATGGAAATTAAAGCTTTTCACCGCACATATTGCAGAATATTGATTCCGACAGGTTACTGCCGCCGCATTTTTTACAGATATTTGACTTTTCCTTTTCTTCCGCGGCATGACCGCAGCGCGGGCAGAAATTCGCATTCGGAGTAAGGTTTTTCCCGCATTTTCTGCATTGGCTGAAGACAAGCTGCTGATGTCCGCAATACGGGCAGAATTTTGAATCGGCCGGAATGGAATTGCCGCATTCATGGCAGCCGGTTGCTTCTTTTGCGCCATCTTCAAGGGCATGTTTTTCATCCGCGCTGAAATATCTCGCGAACATTGCCGGAAGCATAACCCCCAGTCCCGCGCCCATGCCCGTTGAAGCGCCGTCCGATTCCGAAGCCTTTTCCATTGCCATGGCGGCTTTCATCTGCATGAGCTTGTTCATGTCGTCAAAAACTCCAAGGCGGCTCCTGTCATCTATAGCCTGCTGCACCTCGGGAGGCGGTGTAATTGAGTTGATGTACAGGTTTGTGAGTCCGAGTCCTAAATGGCTGAAATCGGTTTTCAGGTTCTTTGTCAGACCTTCAGCTATATCCTCATATTTTGCAGGCAGGTTCAGTATTGAATCGAGAGTTTCTCCCATATAATCGTTGAATCTGGATACTATTACTTTATTAAGGTACTCTTCAATTTCCGACGTAGTGAATATTCCCTGTGTGCCGACAATCCTGTTTATAAAAAGAACCGGCTGCACAACCTGCATATTAAACATTCCAAAAGCCCTGAGCCTTATGAGACCAAGTTGAGAGTCTTTGAATGCGACAGGATCCCTTGTGCCCCATTTAAGATCTATAAAAATTTTAAGATTGACGAAATAGACTTCGGCCCGAAGCGGGCTGGTCATGCCCCAAGGAATGCTGGCTATCTTTGTGAGCACCGGGATATTGGCGGTCTTCAGGGTATGCCGCCCGGGACCAAAGGCATCTATCGCTTTTCCCTTGTAGAAAAAAACACCGGCCTGGCTTTGCCTTACAGTCATTTGTGCGCCGTATTTAATCTCTCCGGAGCCTTTTTCAGGAATGCGGTGAACAAGTTCCTTACCTGTTTCATCGAACCATTCCAGATTTTCCAGAAAGAGTATATTATCAGTTCCCATTTTTTATATCTTCCCTTTCCATGTATTTTTCGCACAGTCTGCTTTCAACGAAAAGATCGTATATATCGGGATCGATGTGATTATCTTTTTTCATAAAATCCATTATCTTGAGCGCCTGAGAAATATTCATCGGTTTTCTGTAGGGCCTGTCTCTTGCAGTCAATGCTTCAAAAATATCTGCGACAGCTATAATCCGTGACTGCAACGGAAGATTCTCTGACATAAGCCCATCGGGATACCCTGATCCATCCAGCTTTTCATGATGCTCCGAAGCATAAAGAGGGACATTGCGAAGCTTCTTCGGAAATGGAAGCTGGCTCAGCATCTTATATGCCACAGCGGAGTGGTTTTCAATTATTTTGCGTTCCTTTTCCGTAACGGAACCTTTTCTTATAGTAAGATTCTCCCTTTCTTCTTCTGTAAGATACGGATGCTCTACATCGGAAAGAAGATAGGTTTTTGAAGCTATATCCTTTATCTTGCTGATTTTGTCGTCCGACATAAATTCACCGGGAAGATTTGAGGATTTTATAAATTCGAGGTCGCTTTCAAGATTTTGGAGCTCTGTTTCAAGCTCTGAATCGAGACTCTCAATCTCCTTTTTGTCCGCGCCTTTTTGGAACAGCTCCAATTTTCTGTTGAGATATTTATTTTCAATCAATTTTTTAATGAGATCAAATCTTGTTTCAACAAGAATTATGCGGTCGAAGATCGTCTGAAGCTTTGTCCTCTTGTCAACCACATATTCAGGAGTTGTGATTTTGCCGATATCATGCATCCATGCCGCAATATGTAACTCTTCCATCTCGTAGTTATCAAAGGCGATATCTTCAAAGGGCGGGCTCTTTGTTTCATTGATTTTTTCCGCTATCATCATGGATAAGTCGACCACTCTTTTGATATGACCGCCGGTGTAAGAGGATTTTTCGTCGATTGCCATGGCAATGCTTTTGATGAAGGCATACAAGAGATCTTTTAAATCCTGGATGAGCTGCGTGTTTGTCAATGCCACGGCAGCCTGGGAAGCAAGGGAAGCTATGTCATCAACATATTCATTGGAGAATCCGATGACTTCTCCTGTTTCGGGATTTTTGGCATTAAGAAGCTGAAGAACTCCGATTATGTCATTTTCGTGGTTCGTCAACGGTATGACTATCATTGATTTTGAGCGGTAACCCGTTTTTGCGTCATATTTTTTTGGACCGGTGAAATCAAAACCATCGGCTTCATATACATCCGGAATATTTACAATCTCTCCTGATATTGCAACATGGGATGATACATTGAAATGATTCGGTTTTTCATCTATGTACATAGGAACGGCGGGTAGTTTAATATCAACACCGCTTGTTCCGCCCATCCTGACATTCATGGTGTCGTTTTGCATTATCTTGAAGTTAAGATATTTGTTTTCCTTGTCTTTAATGTACAGGGTTCCGGCATCGGCGTTTGACATAGCTCTCGCTTCAAGAACTATCATCTCAAGAAGTTTGTCGATGTTTTTTTCGGTCGAAAGAGCAAGTCCTATCTGTATGTTTTGTTCTATGCGCTTTAACTGATTTTCGGCATAACTTTTTACTGCTTTAAGAACAGACTTTAAAAGCCTGTTAAGATTTTTATCTCCGGAGAAAATATCCTGATTGGGATCAGACGCAAAATTGATTTTTTCAAGTTCAGATGAAAGGCCCATGTCACATGCTCCATCTTAAATGTTCTTCAAAGGTCTCGTGATATCGATATGTTAAGTCATGCAAATATTATGAATAACTGATTCATAATATTTGATAATATATTTGGATATAACCGCAATAGTCAAGGATATTCGGGAATATTCAGCCGAAAAGAAAACGATTGAGCAGTTCGGGCCGGCTTTTGGCGAAAAACATGTTGATTTAAAGGCAGGAAAAAAGATAAAAACATATAATATGACTTTTATACAAAGCCGTCAGAATTATGATCCGTCAAAAGGTTGTCATCCGTGAAATTTAAAGAAATATATGAAATACTGAAGTTTAATCTTATAAAACTTCCTTTTATTTATCTGTTGATTCTGATGGGATTCATTTTGGAATTTGCCGTTGAGCTTCCCTTCATGATTAAGTGCTCAATTGGCGCCATTTTCGGAAAAAGATCATAATTAAATAGAACTCTGT
Source organism: Desulfobacteraceae bacterium (assembly GCA_041298995.1). GTDB lineage: Bacteria > Desulfobacterota > Desulfobacteria > Desulfobacterales > RPRI01 > RPRI01. Next base: position 372 of record JBFYVZ010000235.1, on the reverse strand, counting down.
TTATCTGACCGGCCCGCTTTTCGCAAGCTATTGGGTTTCACTTTATGATCCATATCAGGATCGGCAGAAAGAATGTGGATGCAATGATAATAATACCGGGCAAGGATAAGTATGGTTTGTACCAGGGTTCTTTCCTGATATTGCTTTTTTTGACTTCATCAAGAAACATGTTTCCAAGCAATGTTGCGGCTGCAAATACAGCAACAATTTTTACTATTATTACTAAGCCCGACACAAATTCTCCTTTCAAATCCTATTAATATTGAATTAATTCGGATTGAAATATTTTGAAATTATGATAGAGTGTCATTTAGTTTCCACGGAAATGGCCCTTTTGTGCGATCTCGGCGTCAATCCGCGGGATTTCTTGTG
>JBFYVZ010000229.1:0-2638 GCA_041298995.1 Desulfobacteraceae bacterium | reverse complement strand
CTGCTTCTCACGCCTTTCGCCTAATAAAAGATGAGTAAGTTTAAATGGATGTCCCTAATACTTCCCCCCTACAGGCAAATATACTCAACTTATATATTGATGAACGTCCCCAAGTCCGTCCCAGGCAAATATACTCAACTTATATATTGATGAACGTCCCCAAGTCCGTCCGATATCCACTGCATATCGAGCTTGCGCTTGGAGGCGGAGCAATCCCTCAGGTAAAGGTTGATAAGGCTCTGGTAAGGGATGTTGGTCTCTTCAGCCATCTTCTTGAAGTACTCAACGACGTCCGGGCTCATCCTTAGGGTAACCTGTTTCTTGAGCTTCCTAGCATAAGGATTCGGCCTGGACTTCATCTTTGATAAATCGTATTCCTTTTTCATATCACTTTCTCCTGTAAAACCTTGCTTCGTTTGCCGTAGCCTTGCGGGCCGAAATAATGCGGATCACCGACTCATTTTCACGATAGCAGTGACAGACCATCAAGAGCCGAAACTTGAAACTTAAACCGAGCAGAAGAAATCTTTCCTCCCATTCCGAATGTTTATCATCGTAGAATTCCCTGGCAAAATCATCATAGAAAACGGTTTGCGCTTCCTCAAACGATACGCCGTGATTCCTGAGGTTCTCTGCAGCTTTTGCGGTATCCCACTCAAATCGAAGTTCTGACATATTTACATTGTATTTACAATTAAGAATTAGTCAAGTGGTTTTTCAAATCCGTCAGAAGCACGGAATACTGAAACAACTATGCTATTACAATCTAACCGAAATAGGAGAATGTTCGTAATTACAGTTCTGGGGGTGATTGTAGCGCACGCTTTTTCTATTGTTATTCCGGAACGCTTTTAACGACACACTTGGAAGGCTGTTAACGATATGACCACCATGGGAGTTCGTGAACAGAATACGCTCCGGTGTTAGCAGTCGATTGTATTTCGCCACCGAAAACGGCTCAAGGTCTCAGATCCGCCAATATCTATGGCGGGCTGAAATCGGTAACTATAATTTATGAGAGAGCCGAAAAAGATAGTTACATCGTCGTTCGATATTCGATCTCCGGCATTTAATCGATCTTCGGCTTTATAAAAATGAGGGAAACGCATAATTGCATGGACGTCCCTATGAATCTCATGGTCCCCTGAAATCAGATTTTTTCGTATAGTGTCTCCGGGGCTACGTCTGCGCCATTCGGCCAGGAAATTGTTCCGCCTTCTATCGTTGCCTTTTGGAAAAATGTCTTGTCTTGCAACGGCTCAAAAACAGGGCCTCTTCCAACATATTCTGAGAAGTCTATGTCACCACTCCTGCCGTTGTCAAAGACAATACGGTAAACAAATTCTCCTTTATATTCTATTTTTACAACGTCATTCATGTTCCACATGGTTAACCTCAGTCCAACGGAGCAATTTTCCTCACTTCTTTACCTGCTCTTGCAAATTCCCAATTATCTTCAAGTTCTTTAAGACGGATATCTATCCACTCACGTACAAGTCTTGTCGCTGTTTTTGAATTCAGATTTCCTTTCATGATGTTGCCGTTAAAATCAAAAACACCCTTATTCCCCTAATACTCGGCATGAAAGTGTGGAGGATCGTGTTCATCAAAGAACATTCTAATGACAATTCCGAAAAATCTGCAAATCTCAGGCATAAGTAATCTCTTTATTCCCCCATATCTCTTTTCGATATTCGATGTCCGATATACCCGTGTAACGGGCCCGATATTCTGCTTCTCGCGCCTTCCGCTTTTCATCTCTGAAGATACGGAAAAAGCGGGCAATTCTGTTTGCTGACAGCAGTTATTTACTTATTGGACGTCCCGCATGTCCGTTCCCGGATGCCTCCCCTTGCTTATGCACCGGGATGTAATAATTCATTGTGCTTTTGCGGCATAGTTACAGGTGTCAATGAAAAAACGCGGGATAGCCTCATTGCCATTTCAATATCACCTTTTCGGAGAGAATCACGTACTTTATCCAGTTTACATGCATCCTCAAGTGACAGATATGGCGACCAACCTTCATCCGTTTCGTGTAGCACCACGTCAACCTCTGCAACATATTTTCCTTCATGCACCAATTTAGTGCGATATTTTTGTTTCATAACTTTCTCCTCCTAAAATCATCTGTCCACTTCACAGGATCTGGCCTGTATGCCGTTATTAGCACAGCCGGTGATGATAGGCCTTTTGGAATCCCCCAAACAGCATGTATAGCTGAACCTACTTTGTCATGTTGTAAAACCAGAACACATGATCCTTTCGAAAATTCAGGATATTCCTCGATGACGTAAGCATCACCTATTCCCGCAATGACATCCATAACTTCTATATTATCGGCTGCAAGCTCATCATAACCATGTTCTGAGATTATAACATTTTTATGTTCAATTAACTTGGTTATTCTATTCCATATCTCATTCATTATATCATTCTGCTATGCGACAGAGCTAAAAAAAATGAAAATATTTCTAAATACAAGTTGTATTCTCAGATCCGCCAATATCTATGGCGGGCTGAAATCGGTAACTATAATTTATGAAAGAGCCGGAAGAAATAGTTACATAGTTTTTCGATATTCTGCTTCCCGAACTTACTGCTTTTCATCTCTGAAGATATGGAAAAAGCGGGCAAT
>JBFYVZ010000213.1:0-3154 GCA_041298995.1 Desulfobacteraceae bacterium | reverse complement strand
TTCTGGATTCTGAATTCTGGATTCTTACCCTGAAGCAGAGCTTCGAGGAATTCTTTTGATTTAAACAAGGAAACGGATTGTTTTATGGCCAGTCCATACTGGATCAAAACCCTTATCAACAAAACCTTCTCCGGACGGTTTTTCTTCTCAAGGCTTACACATTATCCGGTCATAGGCCGAATTGTTGACTACGCCCTGTTTGACGGTGACGATATCCTGTATTTGCCTAAAGACAAGGCAATACCTGTAAATGCATCCATTGACCGGCCTGAAAGTCTTATGATCCCTTCTCTTGTTGTTGATCATTTTATCCGGGAGGCAAATTACCATTGGATTATGAATTCCTGCATCTGCAGGGAATCCTCCCGGTGCCGCGATTATCCCGTTGATCTTGGCTGTATATTCCTGGGAGAGGCCGCAATGGATATCAATCCGAAATTCGGGCGGCGCGTTGCATCCGGAGAGGCGCTTGAGCACGCGGCACGCTGCCGGGAAGCCGGGCTGGTTCATCTTATAGGCCGCAATAAGCTTGACGCCGTGTGGCTTGGCGTCGGTCCAGGCCGGAGGCTTTTGACGATATGCAACTGCTGCCCGTGCTGCTGCTTGTGGAAAATACTGCCGGCAATCACTCCTGAAATCGGCGGCAAAGTCTCCAGAATGCCGGGAATATCGGTCCGTGTTAGCGATAAATGCCAGGGATGCGGCACATGCACGAAGAATGTCTGCTTCGTGAATGCGATTCATATTGAAAACAAACAGGCAGTGATAAATGAACAGGAATGCAGGGGATGCGGCCGGTGTGTCGAGGCATGCCCGAATAACGCCATAGAACTAATAATTGAGAACAGCGGCTTCATAAACGATACAATAAAGAGGATATCTGACGTAGTCGATGTAACATAAAAAGAAAGGCTCTCCGTATCCTGGTCTATGGATTATCAGAACTGAGGCATATTGAAAAAAGTGGACAGATACGCAAATTACGATGACCTGAAACGGAATGAAATACTAGGAGAAGATTATGTAATACTTTCACGGGCAGGCAATTCCCGTATTGCTGTAATCGCGCTTCATGGTGGAGGCATAGAACCAGGAACCGTTGATATTGCTGATGTTCTGGCAGGTGCAGAGCATAGTTTTTACGCCTTTAAAGGAATAAAAAAGAAAGGAAATGCGGTTTTACATATTTCGAGCACTAAATTTGATGAGCCGGAGGGAATAACAATTGCGGAAAAGGCGGAAACAGTTGTTTCAATTCACGGGTTTCGTGGTAAATACGACAAGGTTTTTGTCGGTGGCAGAAATCAGAACATGAAGAAGAAAATATGTTATATGCTGGAAAAAGCCGGTTTCAATTCCGAAATATCTGAAAAAGAAGGGCTGCATGGCCGGAATCCTGAAAATATTTGCAATCGATGCCTGTCCGGTGGGGGAGTGCAACTGGAAATATCAAGAGGTCTGAGAGAGAAAATGTTCGACAATCTTGCAAAACGAAGATTGCGAAAAAGGAATAAGCTGTTTTTCAGGTTCGTGGAAACATTGAGAGAAGCTCTCAGATGAGAAAGGCTTCGAGGGAAGGGGAGATAATATGCTGCATAAAGGGAAAAGCTACGAAGAGATCTGCCGGTCTTTTAAATGGGAGATACCGGCAAATTATAATATCGGCGTGGATATTTGCGACAAGTGGGCAGGTCAGCGGTATCGTCTTGCCCTGATATACGAAGATGAAGCAGGCCGGGTAGAAAAATACACTTTCTGGGAGTTAAAAAGGCTTTCAAACCGCCTTGCAAACGGCCTTGTTCATGCGGGTATTGCAAAAGGAGACCGTATAGGCATCCTTTTGTCCCAGTCCCCTGAAACGGCTTTAACCCATATTGCCGCATATAAAATCGGAGCTGTTGCTGTGCCTCTTTTCACTCTCTTCGGATCCGATGCGCTCGAGTACCGGCTGTCAAACAGTGAGGCTACGTGCCTTGTCACGGATGAGGAAAACCTTCCTAAAGTGATGGAGATTTGGGGAAAACTTCCTCTTCTAAAGGTTGTGATAGTTACAGGCGGCAAGGCCTCCGGTAAGATACTCGATTTCTGGGACCTTATTGAAAAGGGAAGTTGTGACTTTACTCCTGTAATAACAAAGGCGGATGATCCTGCCCTCATTATCTATACATCCGGAACTACCGGGCCTCCAAAGGGAGCGCTGCATGCCCACCGTGTACTTCTCGGGCATCTCCCGGGAGTTGAGTTTCCGCATAACTTTTTCCCGGAAGAGGACGATCTTTTCTGGACTCCGGCGGATTGGGCGTGGATCGGTGGACTGATCGATGTTCTTTTTCCGAGCTGGCACCACGGTATTCCGGTAGTGGCCAGGCGGGCAAAAAAGTTTGATCCCGAAGAGGCTTTTCACCTTATTGCAAAACACGGCATAAGAAATGCGTTCATGCCCCCGACGGCTTTAAAGATGATGCGCCAGGTTAAAGATCCGCGACTCCGTCATGATTATTGCATGCGTTCTATCGGAAGCGGCGGAGAAACATTAGGGGAATGGCTTCTTGAATGGGGAAAAAGTGTCATGGGCCTTGACATAAACGAGTTTTACGGACAGACGGAAGTAAATCTTGTTGTTGGAAACTGTGCAAGCATAATGGATATCAGGCCTGGATCTATGGGAAGAGCGATTCCGGGACACACGGTAGATGTCGTGGATGAGTCGGGAACGCCGGTTGCGCACGGCATCGTGGGAGAGATCGGAATAAAACGTCCAGATCCGGTGATGTTTCTCGGATACTGGAGGAATCCAGAAGCTACCAGGAACAAGTTCATAGGAGACTGGTGTCTGACAGGCGACCTCGCAAAAAAAGATGATGATGGATACTTCTGGTTTGTCGGACGTAAAGATGACCTCATCACGAGTTCAGGGTACCGGATAGGGCCTGCCGAGATTGAAGACTGCATTTTAAAACATCCTGCTGTGACTATGGTTGCTGTTGTCGGCAGCCCGGACAAGGTTCGCACCGAGATTGTGAAGGCATTTATTGTTTTAAAGCCTGGAATTAAAGCCTGGCCCGAACTTGAAGATGAGATAAAAAACTTTGTCAAGGTGCGCCTTGCGGCACATGAATATCCGAGGGAGATCGAATTTGTGGATTCGCTGCCT
>JBFYVZ010000212.1:0-2979 GCA_041298995.1 Desulfobacteraceae bacterium | reverse complement strand
ATAAAATGCAAAGGGGAATGTTTAAAATTCGGCGAGTTTTTTCAAACTGGAAATAATTTCCCATGAAAAACCCTCCCTGCGGCATGGTAATATGGCATTATTCGTAAAAATCGGATCGGATTCAATCTCATAACGGGAACAATGAACAGCTTGTTTCCAAAGCCCTGTATGAGGAATAGGGGAGTAATATGTCGGAACGGGCGTTATGCCGATATCTTTAACCGTTTTGATCGATTCTATGATTGATGATGTTTCCTGGCCGGGAAGGCCGACAAGCAGATATGCTCCAACCTGCTTTCCGGAGAATCCCGCTTCTTTCAGAAAGGAAATTGACTGCCTGAATTCAGTCTCTGAGACTTTCCTGTCGAGGCTGCTCCTGTTTTCGAATAAAGTTGTTTCAAGCCCGAGTCTCACTGTCCGGAAGCCGGCCTTAAACATGAGATCCGCTGTCTGTTTCTTAATTTCTCTTATGTGAATTGCGTTAGGAGTGTGAAATCTGACATTGATCCCGGTTCCGATTATCCCTTCAAGAATCGGAATCGCATGGTTTTTTGCATCCGTCAGAAAGGCGTCGTCATAGACGGCAAAATCTTCAACTTTATATTTTTCGTGCCAGTGCATGATTTCATTAATGACTGATTCCGGAGTTCTGATCATCCGTTCAGGATTGAGAAAATGAGACGCGCAGTATGAACAGGAGAAAGGGCATCCTCTTGAAGTGAGTATCGGAATGAAGGCGATTTTATTTTCCAGATCGAATGCAGGATAGGGGTAAGAATCAAGCTCATCGGGATCAAATTTCATGTCGGCGGAAAATCCGGTATATTCTTTTATGAGTTCAAGGATGGATTTTTCTCCCGCTCCGGCAAAAACCCTGTCCGCGCCTGAATGTTTAACCGCGTGATCATAGCAAAGAGTCGCATATATCCCTCCGAGAAGAACCGGAACCGGAGGAAAGGTCTTCTTGAGAACTCTTATTGTTTCAATGAGACCGGGATACCAGTACGTCATGTGGGAGGTAACGAGAATGAGATCGGGTTTTGGAACATTCAAAAGATCTTTCCTGAGCAATTCTTCCGATATTCCATATCGTGAATAATTTCTCGGAATATCTTCAAGGCCTTCCGGTTTCGGAATAAAAGTCTTTAAATATGAGCCTCTTCCATCTTGTTTGGATGGAATATGCTTTTTAATATCGGAATGAAATCTGTTAAGGCAGTCGATATATGTAACTTTGCATCCGTGCTCTCTTAAAATAGAAGCAAGATAAAACAGACCTATAGGTTTTGCCCAGTAATCATAGGCGGCAAAATCGTGTATCCAAGGATTGACGAGCAGTATATTTGGGATGTCTGAAATCACGTGAAAAGGGTTAAAAGTCTGTTGAGAAATATTTCATGGATGTTTTTTTAAGTTCTTTCCGGCTGAATAAAACGGCATAGGTATCAACGGAAGTCGCTTCCGACATCATGCGAACTGTTTCCCTGCATGATTCTTCGTTTCTGGCATGCACCATCGTATAGAGGTTATACGGCCATTTTCCGGTAGGATTGCGCCTGTAACAATGTGAAACCTGCCGGAAGGACGCAAGCTTTTTGCCGACCTCCTCGACACGCTCCTCTTCGACCTTCCACGCCGCCATTGCATTAGATTCGAATCCCGAGTTCTGGTGTCGCAGAGTCGCACCGAACCGCCTTATTACGCCTTTTTCACATAGCTTTTTAAGAGTCTCAAGAAGGATCTCTTCAGTGATATCGAGCTGTTTAGCTATTTTAGCGTAAGGTCTTTTCAAAACAGGTATATCTTCCTGTATTGAAGCGACGATCTTTTTTTCCAGTTCGGTCAGCATAAGGCGATATAGGAAGGAAGCAGGTAAAATGTCAAGGTTTTTTAATCAAAAGAATTTCTCGAAGCTCTGCTTCGGGGTAAGAATCCAGAAGAGGGATTAAGATATCTTCAAAAAAAATTCTGACTTCTGACTACTGTATTCTTTATTCCAGATACCTCGCAGCTCTGCTGAGGGGTAATTCATTTAATAAATATCTTGATAAGCGCCGGGAGGTGTGATATAAGAAAAACAGAACGAAACATCAAACCGGATGTTTTGTCAATTGACAACCTTATTAATTCTTTCATGAAGAAAGGAAGGTGCAAGTTGAAAATTAAAAAAGTCAAAAAAGTTCCGACCGGTCTTTGTAAATGCAAACGTTCCTGCTAACCGGATGTTTTTTTAAAAAAAGAAAGCCTGTGTATAAAATATCATGCACAGGCTTTTTATACGAGACCTTTGCATAACACCCACTTTTGCTCGATTACTGTGTCAGGCTCAAACTTCAATCCTCGAAATACTCAATGTATTCCTGTGGTTGAAATTATCGCCTTCCTTGTACTTGGCCAAAATTGGATGTTCTTCAAAAGTCTCTTATATTATCCTGTCTGAAACGACCGCTTCCTTATGGCTAAAAAAGATTTCAAAGATTATATCTGTCGCCCCTACTGCACATTTTTTAAAGAAGGACACAAGGAAGAGATGGCCTGCCGGGGTGCGCAGATTGCTGAATTTCTGGTTCATCATAAGAGGGTCAATCCTGAAAAAATCCTGAATTTTACAAAAAATGTTCAAATATGGGAAAAGCAAAAAGCGAAACTTGAAAAATATGTCTGCCGCAGATGCCCATTTCAAGCCGAAGATTGTGATTTTTGGTCATCAGCGCCTCCCGATGATACTGAACCATGCGGCGGTTTTATTCTGCTGGCCTGTTTGATGGAAAGCAGTATGATAGATGAATCCGCCCTGGAGATAATGGCATGAAGATCAATGACTGGCGTAAATCATATCTTCGTTTACGTCCGGAAGCCGCGCTCAAAAACCTGGAAAATTCATTTGTGTATCATATCAAAAGAGACGAGCTATACGAAATTGATGGCCCGGCATTAGATTTCCTGACCCGATGCAATGGCGCGTCAAAAGGTGAAGAC
>JBFYVZ010000202.1:0-19486 GCA_041298995.1 Desulfobacteraceae bacterium | reverse complement strand
CGGGCGGCGGCGTACCCCAAGATCTCGATAAACTGATTCGGCCGGTTTTGAAACGGCTTTTTAAAGACGCCAAGCTTGTTGAAGATATCGGGAAACAGCAACCGCGCATCGACGGCGAAGTTGAGGAGAACAAGCTGGTGTATGTGGTACGACTACTGCTTACCGAAACTGAGGCAGATCAGCTCCATGCCGAGCTTAATAAAAAAGAAAAGTGGCCAGCGAGCCCGCGACTCGGTTCCAAACCTGTACACGGAAGAAAAGAAGCCGGCATGTCTCTTTTTAAATCAACTTCGCTCCGCGGTTATTCGCTTGTGATCAGCGTAAATTATGAAACACAAAGAATCGTCGTCATTTCCTACCGGCTCGGCTCTAAATACGACCGGTTGATGTAAATCAAACAAACCTACTATCTCATCTTTTTGAAGGGAGTGTTTCTGTTATCTCTAAAAAAAGAGCTTGTCTGCAAATACTTAAGGAGGGAGAAACATGAATATCACTGAACGTATCAAAGGAATTTTGCTTAGCCCAAAAGAGGAATGGCAGACCATTGCCGGGGAAACGACAACTATTTCTGAGTTATATAAAAACTATATTATTTTATTGGCAGCGATCGGACCGGTCACTTCTTTTATAGGCATGTCCCTTGTGGGAGTCAGTCTGCCTACGGGAGGAACATTAAGGGTACCAATAACAACAGGTATCACGTCTGCGGTCGTTCAGTATGGTCTCACCCTGGTCAGTGTATATGCCCTCGCCTTTATTATCGATGCACTCGCCCCTACCTTTTCAGGGGAGAAAAATATCGGCCAAGCCTTAAAACTGGCCACATATTCTTATACTCCAGGTTGGCTGGTCGGTATTTTTGCTCTCATCCCCAGTCTTGGAATCTTCGGTATTTTGGGGTTATATGGTCTTTATCTCCTTTATCTCGGGTTACCTGTTCTCATGAAATCTCCAAAAGAAAAATCCATGGGTTACACGGTTGCCGTAATAATCGCAGCAATCGTGATTTTTGTTGTGATAGGCGCTATCTCACGAGTCTTCATTTCCTGACATACACCGAATATGACTCTATCTGGGATGCGATAAAATTGCCGCATTTCAAGCATATTGACAATATAAGACTCTGCGACGCACCCTTGCACATTGTGGGATACTCTTGAAATATACACATGCTTGAAGTTTATTACCAGTTCAGACAGCAACAGGGTTGTGTATAACAGGCATACTATTAGTAGTGTAAATATTTCTTGCAATATACTATATCTTGTGATACGAGCACAAAAGAAAGCCCCAATTTGTGAGATCGGGGCTATATCGGATAAAAATCACCCGTGCAGTGGTTTTGGAAGATGCCTGATGCTTAGTATACGGAAAGACCCTGTGTCAAGCAGAAACGTCTTCCCTCGGGAGATTTTTAAATCTATCTAGGGGAAAGGAGGGTGATAGAATGCCTACAAAGTCTGTAAAAAAGGTGGCTGTGAAAAAAGTAGCAGCTAAAAAGCCAGTGGCAAAAGCAGCGGCAAAGGTAGCTGTGAAAAAAGTAGCAGCTAAAAAGCCAGTGGTAAAAGCAGCGGCAAAGGTAACTGTGAAAAAAGCAGCAACGAAAAAGCCAGCGGCAAAGGCAGCTAAGAAGAAATAACAATTTAGCAGGGGCTCTGTCCATTACGGGCAGGGCCTTCACAAATTCATCCAGCCTGCCCTGCAGAACAGGTTCAATAAGCTGATCACGCGCTTCGGCAAGCGCGAGGGTTCTTTCATGCACCAGTCCTTCCAGGTGGTCGTGGTGATCAGCCAGCTCTTGATTGGCGAGGTTCAATGTCTTGTTTACCGCCTCAAGGGCGTTGCTTGAGTTACGGAGTTCTTCCTCGGCCTGGTTGCGCTCGTCAAGATACTGTTGAAGCCGCTTTCTTCCTGCAAACAGTCCAATCATACCGATGGCCAAAATTGCAAGTATAATTCAATTATGACCATCCTTCAAAAGTCTTATTATATAAATATTACGGAAATTACATCAAAAGGGCGGAACAGCCTCGATTTATATATCACAACTGGTTAAATTGCAAAATTAAATTATTGATTCCGGTTTAAAGACAAGCCTTTTCGTTCATGGTGAAATTTGGGAGGGAAGGTTGCAAAGCAATAGAAAATGATTTAATGAAGAAATTCTAAAGTGCTTTTGTTCCAACTTGCGATAAATCAGCATAAAAGAGAGGTATGATGAAACCTGTTTATTTTCCGTTTACATATATTAATGATACAGTTGCACGGGATTTGTATGCCTGTTTCGGGCAGATAACGGTTTATCAGCCGTCCGCGCATGATATTCCGGAAAACATGCAAAGGCTTGCAGATGAAGGTCTGCTCGATATAAAAGTTCCCGTTTCCGGGGATGAGGCAAAACTCGAAGCTCTCATCAAAGAGTATAAAGAGTGGGGAGAGCTTCATCAGAAGAGTGATGCTGCATTTTTGAAGGCGATCGGCGAGAGAGTCCCTTTTTTCGATGACACATTCTCAACACAGCTTGCTTCGCAGATTAAGAGGATCCGGGATGATAATTATTCGAAAGAGAAACCCGATATTCTCTTCAACGCAAGACTGTTTCTCTGCCTTGCGCAGGATTATGACATTATGCAGGATGGAATAAACAGGGATCTTATTTCTGTTTACGAGATGGAAAAGAAGCTTCTTGAAGGATTGACACATGAAGATGAAGAGTTTTTCATTAAAAAGACCGGAAGTTCCCTTCAGGCTGCCGATGATTCCGGAAAATACAAGATAAAAGAGCGGATTGAAGCATGGACATATCTCATGTCAAATGACAAGGAGAATCCCCGGCTCTTCATCACAGGCAGCAGGGATGCATTTGATTTTATTATCGAAAAATCAGGGGATATAAAGGAGGTTGTTGAACTTGCTTCTGTTCCGGTTTGTGCTCAGGCGGATATCATGAATAAATGGCGGAATCTGTTTATCGGCCAGGTTGAGGGGCTTTTAAAAGATGATGATTTTCAGATAGATAAAAAAATATACGATTTGCCCGCCGCAAAAGAGCCTGATAGGGGAATGTCTTTAAAAATATTTAGAATTATTAATATATCCCGTTGTGATTTTATAAATAAGAGCATCTTTATTTGTCTTTCCGAACAGTCACATTCAACATCATGATATATCTTTGAATAAATCCGATAGCTCAACCCTGTTTTTAATTTAAAAAAAACAATAAGAAGGCTTGACTCGAATTATCAATTGCGATAAGGACTTTGCCCGACGAACAAAAAAATGGCTGAGTAGACTACTCATTGTTCAATATTATAATGAAAGGAGATAACAAAAATGGCTTTTAATCCTGTTGTTGATGAAGAAAAGTGCCAGGGATGCGGAGAGTGTGTTGATGTTTGCCCCGTTGAAGTTTTCGAATTGCAGGGTGAGAAATCTGTTCCTGTGAATGCTGAAGAATGCCTTGGCTGTGAGAGCTGTATCGAAGTTTGTGAACCTAACGCAATTACTGTTGAAGAGACATAATTTTAAGGTCCCCTGGTTGATTTGCCGTATTTTACAGCCAGGGGGCTTTATGTCGATTTTTCATCCCGGATTGTTTCCAACCGATCAAAGAAGCCTATGGCTCCGGCAAAACCCGTAAAATATCCTTATTCAGCATTTGTAAGACAGACACTCGCCTGTTCCCCCGTAAAAAATATTCCTGATTCTGTTGCTGCTTCACTTTCATCTCTTTTCTCCCGCGATTTTAAACATGGAGAAACCGTTGCCGTTGCTGTCGGCAGCAGGGGAATAGATAAGATAAATTCCATTGTTTATCATTGCGTGAGAGATATTGAAAAGATGGGATTAAAGCCTTTTATAATTCCCGCCATGGGGAGTCATGGAGGGGCTACAGCCGAAGGGCAGATAAAAGTGCTTGAGAATCTCGGAATTACCGAAGCTGAAACCGGAGTTCCGATTCTTCCGGATATGGAAACTGAAAGTATCGGAAATCTGCCGTGCGGATTGGATATCCATATTTCAAAAAGAGCCCTTCTGGCCGATCATGTTGTGGTAATAAACAGGATAAAGCCCCATACTAAATTCAGAGCGGAAATAGAAAGCGGACTCTGTAAAATGCTTACAATAGGACTGGGTAAGGAGAAAGGCGCAACTGCTTTTCACAACCACGCCGTTCGACATGGATTTGGTATTATTGAAGAGGCGGCAGGCATAGTACTCAAAAAAATCAGGCTCCTTTTCGGGCTTGCACTGATAGAAGACGGGCATGGAAACCTTTCAAAAATCGAGGCGGTTTTATCTTCCACTCTTATCGGCCGTGAAAAAGAGCTTCTCAAAGATGCCGGAAAAATGATGGGAAGCATTCCGTTTGATTCTCTCGATCTTCTGATCGTCGATTTTTTCGGTAAAGATATAAGCGGGATAGGAATGGATTCAAACATTACAGGGCGTCACAGGGATATCGTAGGAAATTTTTATGCCTCTCCACATGCGAAGCGAATTTTCGTGAGAGATTTATCTCCCGGTTCGGATGGAAACGGAAATGGAATAGGTATTGCCGATATAACAACAACCCGCCTTGTGAAAGGTCTTGATATGGAGAAGACATACGCTAATGCAATCGCCGCAATATCACCTGAAAAAGCGGCTATTCCGGTTCATTTCGAAACAGACCGCAAATGCCTTGATGTCTGCGCTAAAACACTCGGCCTCGATTCGATGGAAAATGCGAGGATAGTAAGAATCAAAAGCACGAAAAACCTTGAACATATCCAGGTTTCGAAGGCGCTTGAACACGAGATTGAATCAAACCCGAATATTGAAAGGGTTTCACAATGGGAGTCCTTTAAGTTTGATGAAAATAATAATCTGCTGCCGTTTCCGTCTCCAGTCTCCTGATTTCTTCCCGGTTAACATTGACGGCTTCGTAAAAAGTCCGATTTCTTCGTTGCGCTTCATCTTTCATCATTGCGGCGTACTTTTATGTACGCCTCATTCCTCAAGATTCGCGACGCCTTGAACTTGAACTTTTTACTTTGCCGTCCGAATTTTGACTTTTTACGGGACCATCAACATTGTTCATTTCTTATAATTCCATGATTCTCGTTGCAAATTCTAGTTAAAAACTGGTATTAAGATATACTTGTTTAATATAGTCGAAGCTAAAAGAAAAAATCGGAAAACCAAGACTGCCAGGCAATTTAATATGAAGCAATATATTATTGATGAACTGCGATACAATGATTATGAAAAGGTTAAATTGTACCTTGATGAAAACCTGGGGATTTCAGAAATTGACGGTATCTACTGGCTGCCGATTGAAAAAGAGATGTTAACCAATGAACAGGCATCCCATAACGAATGCCTGCCGCTTTTTTTTGTTATTGACTTTAGACCGGAGCGTATTTCCTGCGAGCTTCTTGTGCGTACGAAAAACAGGATCAAATGCACTTGCATCGGGTATGCTACTGAAAAACAGCGTAACTGGCTTATTCAGTATATTGATGATATGCTCAAGCAGCTTGAAATTTCGATTTGATGGACTCGTAAAAACTCTATTTTCTCACAAAGTCACTAAGAGCACCAGGGAAAGATTATTTAATATTAATAAGTTATCTTTGTGATCTTTGCGGCTTGGTGTGAGATCCTGTTTTTTTACGAAGCCGTCAAAGATACCTTTAAAAAATTTCGGGAAATGAGATGTTAATGACCGCAGCTATTATTGCATGGATTGTTCTGACAATAATCTTTTTTGGCCTGCTGACAATCTTTGCTTCTTTTATCAGCCGTAAAGGAGATTTACCGCACAAGGTTGCCGGTATATGGGCACGATCTGTAATGGCCGCAAGCCCCATAGAAGTGACGGTTAAGGGTCTTTCAAACATAGATCCGGATAAATCGTACATTTATATGTCCAATCACCAGAGCAACTATGACATTCCTATTCTTTTAGGGTATCTTCCGGTTCAGTTCAGATGGCTTGCAAAAATAGAGCTTTTTCGTATACCGCTTTTCGGGTATGCTATGAAAAGGGCCGGGTATATTTGTATCGACCGTTCAAACCAGCAAGCTGCTTTTGAAAGTCTTAAAAAGGCTGCCGGAGTGATAAGAGACGGCGTTTCCGTAATGATTTTTCCGGAAGGAACCAGAAGCAGGGACGGCAATATAGGTTCATTCAAAAAAGGCGGATTTGTTCTTGCGATCGAGTCGGGTGTCCCTATTCTGCCGGTTATTATCCTGGGTACATATTCAATCATGCCAAAAAGTAGGCTTCTCATTAAACCCGGCAAGGTTACCCTGGAAGTTCTGAAGCCTGTAGAGACATCGGGTTTTACAAAAGAGACCAAGGATGAACTTATGGAAAAGATCAGAAATATCATGTGCGAATCTATTGGTGAGAACAAGGGTAATCAATCATGTTGAAAATTATTCCTCTTGGCGGACTCGGAGAAATTGGTCTGAATATGATGGCTTTCGAATATGCCGATTCAATATTTATTGTCGATGCCGGGCTCATGTTTCCTGAAGATTATATGATGGGAGTCGATTTTGTAATTCCCGACATGATTTACCTGAAGCAGAATAAATCCAGAATAGCCGGAATAGTTTTGACTCATGCCCATGAAGATCATATCGGGGCGCTTCCTTTTTTATTAAAGGATATAAACATTCCCGTTTTCGGAACTCCTTTTACTCTGGGACTTGTCCGCCATAAACTTGAAGAGTACGGGCTTCTGACACCGGCCTCACTTTATGAAATATCGCCTGGCGAAAAATTAAAACTGGGACCCTTTGAGATTGAGTTTATAAGGGTTGGCCACAGCGTTGTTGATGGAGTGGGGCTTGCCATCAGAACCCCTTTGGGGCTGATTATTCATACGGGTGATTTTAAAATCAGCCACACAGCCATGGACGGAATGATGACCGATATCCATACCTTTGCACGTTGCGGAGATGAGGGAGTCCTGTGCCTTCTTTCCGATTCGACAAACATTGAAAAAGAGGGCTATACTATATCAGCAAAGGAGATCGGCGAAACCCTTGCAAGAATAACAATCGGGTGCAGGGGCAGGGTAATCATCGCCCTTTTTGCTTCCAATATCGCAAGAATTCAGCAGATTGTTAATATCGCGAAAGCGAGGGAGAAAAAAATTATTTTCAATGGAAGAAGCATTGAAATCAGCGTAGGTATTGCAAAAAAGCTGGGCTATCTGAAAATTCCTGATGGGATAGAGATTGATATAGGCCAGATAAAAGAGTTTTCAGATGACGAGATAATAATGATTACCACCGGCAGCCAGGGGGAACCCTTGTCCGCCCTTGCAAGGATGTCCACGGGTTCGCATAAGCAGATAAGCGTGAAAAAAAATGACACCGTTATCCTCTCTTCCAAGTTTATTCCCGGCAATGAAAGAGCTATAACCAATATCATTAATAAACTTTATAAACGCGGTGCTGATGTAATATATGAAAAAATATCAAACATACATGTTTCAGGCCATGCTTTTAAGGAAGAATTAAAGCTTATGATGAACCTGACCAAACCCGAGTATTTTATTCCGATACATGGTGAATACAGGCATCTGGTGCTCCATTCCCGGCTGGCCGAAGATGTCGGAATAAAAAAAGAAAAGATACTTCTTGCAGAAAACGGTCAGATAATAGAATTTGACGAGAAGGGAGGAAGGATAAGGAACGAGGTTGCGACCGGGCGAATTCTTATTGACGGAAAGGGAATCGGGGATGTCGGAAGAAGTGTGCTCAAAGAAAGAAGGGCGCTTTCCGAAGAAGGGCTTGTAGTTGTTAATATGGCTTTTGATGAAGAGACCGGAGTTGTTGTGTACGGGCCGGAGATAGTGTCCCGCGGGTTTGTGTTTGAGACAGAGACCGGGCATCTCCTTGAAGACGCGAAATGCGTTATTCTAGAAATAGTTGAGGAGATAACTCCCGATGTGCCGGACAGAATCAATAAAATAAGATCCATGGTGCAAACCGCTTTAAGAAAATATTTTAATTTTGCAATAAAACGGAGACCGGTTATTCTGCCGTTTATTCTTGAGATATAGAAAGCTCTGCGTTAGGCGTGAATCGCAGATCGTGAATCGTGAATCGATCAACGAAGCCCGATATACGACATTTGAAATGATCACACAAAGACACGAAGCCCCAAAGGATGATGAATAAAACCTTTGAGTCTTTGTGACTCCGTGTGAGAATAAAGATTCGATTTGCGATATTCGAAATTCGAAGTACGAATAATGTGAAAGGCGGGACAATTAGTATGCGCAAGGAACTAATAGGTATATTACTGTTTTTTCTTGTTGTTTTCACATTAATCAGTCTTTTGTCTTACAGCCCTGACGATCCTTCCATTAATAACGCCAAAGCGGCCGGTGAGGTTAACAACCTTTTTGGTGTTGTCGGATCCAATATAGCCGGAATTTTTGTTGCTCTCTTTGGAATGGCATCGTTTATTATCCCTGCGGCCATTCTGTTTGTCAGCATAAGATTTTTCGGTAATTATACCGTCCGGATAATAATCGTTACTCTTGCCGGCGGATTACTCCTTATAATGACATCGGCAGGCCTGCTCGCGTTTCACGAAAAAGATTTTGCCGTATTCGGACACGAATTTTCCCCCGGCGGGATTATAGGAATTTCACTCAAATCCTTTCTCGTTAAATACTCTAATATAACAGGCTCCGTTATTATCCTTGCTCTGTCATGGGTTGTAGGGTTTGTCCTATCAACAGGCTTATCCGTGATGAGTATCCTGAGACGTTTCTGGGGGATTAGTTTATTCGCTTTTGAGCGTGTAACAACAAATTTCATCATGTTGAAAGAACGGAGGGAAAAAGCCGCAAAACGTTCCAGGATTATTGCAGAAAAAAAGGATCTGAAAGAGCCGGAAGTGGAGATAAAGGCTGCAATAACAAAACCTGTCAGGGAAGCGCCCGTTCCAAAGCAGGAAGTATTTGAGTTCATGCGTACAGAAACAGATTTCCGGTTGCCGTCCGTAAATTTTCTTGATGAACCGCATGCAAAGCCGGCCAGTTTCGATAGTGAAAACCTAAAAATGCAGTCAAAGCTTCTAGAGAAGAAACTTGAAGATTTTGGCGTTAACGGGAGGGTCGCGGCAGTTATACCGGGACCGGTTATCACGACTTTTGAATATGAACCTGCTCCGGGGGTAAAGATAAACAAGATCGTTAATCTTACGGATGATCTGTCGCTTGCTCTCCGCGCGATAAGTATAAGGATGGAAGCCCCTATTCCGGGAAAGGCGGTAATCGGCATTGAAATCCCAAACACGGACAGGGAAATAGTCGGATTCAAGGAGGTCGTCGTATCGGCGGCTTTTGAAAAGGCAAAATCAAAGCTTACCATTTGCCTCGGCAAGGATATCGTGGGAAATCCTGTTGTGGCTGAACTTGATAAAATGCCGCACCTGCTGATTGCGGGAGCAACCGGTTCCGGGAAAAGCGTCGCGTTAAACACGATGATTTGCAGCCTTCTCTACAAGGCTACGCCGGATGAAGTGAAGCTTCTTATGGTCGATCCTAAAAGGATCGAGCTGGCAATGTACGATGGCATTCCGCATCTTATTTCACCGGTGGTTACGGACGCAAAAAAAGCCACAAACGCTCTATTCTGGGCCGTGCATGAAATGGAGAGAAGGTACATGATTCTCTCGGAAAACAAGGCAAGAAATATAAACCAGTATCAGCAGAAGGCTGCAAAAGGGGCAAAAAATGAAAAGGGCGAGGTTCTCGAAAAACTGCCCCTTATAGTTATTATCATCGACGAGCTTGCGGATATGATGATGGTAGCTTCACGGGATGTGGAGGTTTCTCTGACCCGCCTTGCCCAAATGGCGCGTGCTGCCGGTATACATCTGATCCTTGCAACACAAAGGCCTTCCGTAGATGTATTGACAGGTATTATAAAGGCCAACTTCCCGACCCGTCTCTCCTTTCAGGTCTCTTCCAAAACCGATTCGCGGACCATACTGGATGCCAACGGGGCTGAGAATCTGCTAGGGAACGGTGATATGCTTTTCCTGCCTCCCGGCACGGCAAGAATGCAGCGGATACACGGCGCATTCATCTCTGAAGCTGAAATAACAAGGATTACGGAATTTCTGAAAAAACAGAAAAAGCCGGAGTATGACGAAAAGATAACTGAAACGCGGTCGATTGAACAGTCAGATTCCGATTCAGCAGAGCACGACGAGAGATATGATGATGCCCTGGCTCTTGTTACCAGAACCAGGCAGGCGTCAATCTCCATGATCCAGAGGCATTTGCGTATAGGATATAACAGGGCTGCACGCATAATAGAGGTAATGGAAAAAGAGGGGGTTGTCGGGCCTTCGGACGGGGTGAAGCCGAGGGAAGTTCTTGTCCGGGGATATGATGATATAAAGTGAATAGTGATCATTAATCAGTGATCAGTGAACAGTGAACAGTAATCAGTGGTCAGAAAGGCAGAAGGCTTGAGGCTAATATCGAACTGCGATATACGAAGTTCGATGTGAGAGTGAAGCGATAGGTGAAAATTGAAATTTGACCGGGCATTGATGGAAAGCGTTAAGGGTTTTCTTGATCCTGAAGAGGGAATGCGCCTTTATGATACGGCTCTTTCGGTCGGGATGGGACCATGCCTTGAAATAGGAAGCTATTGCGGAAAATCGGCAATCTATCTCGGAACGGCATGCAGGGAGAAAAACGGGATTCTGTTTTCCATAGACCATCACAGAGGCTCGGAAGAGCAGCAGCCCGGAGAGGAATATTTTGATCCCGAACTTTTTGATTACGCTTCATGGCGTATGAATACCCTGGAAAATTTCAGGAAAACTCTCGAAAAAGCGGGCCTTGAAGAGACTGTTGTTCCGATAGTGTCAAGATCCGATGTCGCAGCGCGAATGTGGGGTTCGCCTCTTCACCTCGTTTTTATCGACGGAGGGCATTCATATGAAACGGCGCTGACGGACTACAATTGCTGGGCTAAACATTTGGTTCCCGGCGGCTGCCTTCTAATTCATGACATTTTTTCCGATCCCGCAAAAGGAGGGCAGGCTCCTTATCGCGTGTATAATTACGCCCTCGAATCGAATCTTTTCAAAGAGCTTCCGATGACGAAGACACTCGGTGTCCTCCAGCGTACTTAATAAGCCTTTTTAAACACATAATTCTTGCTAACGCTTAAAGTCCATGATAAGTGAGCATTGTTTTGAGCTCAATTGTATGATTTAACTAATTATAATTTAAAGCTATATCCCGTTTTATCTGATTTGAAATGGAAACAGGCAGCGATAACAGGAAACAACAGGCTATGTTTTTTCTGTATATGTCAACAATCAACAACTAAGGAGGATTCGACAGATGGCTTATGATGCGGTAAAAATGGCTGACTGGCAGATTTCCGAAGCAGCGGAAGTAAACATGCCGTCACCGGAGGAGTGGAGAGAAAAACTGGGCCTTATGCCCGATGAAGTCCTTCCAATGGGCAGGCTCGCGAAGCTCGATTTTCTTAAAATTATGAACCGCCTTGAGAAGAAACCAGACGGCAAGTATATTGAGGTTACTGCCATTACCCCGACACCTCTTGGTGAAGGAAAAAGCACGACCTCGGTCGGTCTCATGGAAGGTCTCGGAAAACGGGGCAAAAACGTCGGTGGCGCATTGAGACAGCCTTCCGGCGGGCCTACAATGAATGTAAAGGGAACTGCGGCAGGCGGCGGAAATGCTCTTATTATTCCCATGACCGAGTTTTCCCTGGGGTTAACAGGCGATATCAATGACATCATGAACGCCCACAACCTTGCGATGGTTGCTATGACATCCCGCATGCAGCATGAAAGAAATTACAATGACGAGCAGCTCGCGAGACTCACCAAGATGCGCCGCCTGGATATTGATCCTACACGCGTTGAAATGGGATGGATCATGGATTTCTGCGCCCAGTCATTAAGAAATATAATTATCGGCTTGGGCGGACGGACAGACGGCTTTGCCATGCAGTCAAAGTTCGGAATTGCCGTAGGTTCGGAGTGTATGGCAATCCTTTCAATAGTAAGAGACCTTGCAGATCTTAAAAAACGGCTCAACGAAATTACAGTTGCTTTCGACAAGAGCGGAAAACCTGTCACGACGGGCGATCTTGAAGTCGGCAACGCTATGGCCGCCTTTATGCGCAATACAATTAACCCGACGCTGTTAAGCACTGCCGAGTATCAGCCATGTATGATACATGCCGGACCATTCGCAAACATTGCTGTCGGGCAGTCATCGATCATTTCAGACCGCATGGGTCTTAAGATGTTTGATTATCAGGTAACAGAGAGCGGTTTTGCGGCAGATATCGGTTTTGAGAAATTCTGGAATGTAAAATGCCGTAACAGCGGACTCAAGCCTCACGTGTCCGTACTGACCTCAACTATCCGCGCGCTCAAGATGCATGGCGGCGGCCCCAAGGTGGTTGCAGGAAAAGCCCTTGATGATGCATACACAAAAGAGAACCTGGTTCTGGTGGAAAAAGGCGTCGAGAATATGGTCCATATGATAGGCGTCATCCGCAAAGCCGGCATCAACCCGGTGGTCTGCATCAACCGTTTCTACACTGATACGGACGCGGAATGTGCTGTCGTCCGCAAGGCGGCTGAAGCCGCCGGCGCCCGCTGTGCCGAATCGAAGCACTGGGAAAAAGGTGGGGACGGCGCTCTCGAACTGGCTGATGCGGTTGTTGACGCCTGCAATGAAAAGAATGACTTTAAGTTCCTCTATCCGCTTGAAATGAAGCTCCGCGACAGGGTTGCGCTTATAGCAAAAGAAGTTTACGGGGCTGCCGGCGTATCATGGACTGCTGAAGCGGAAGCAAAGGCAAAAATGCTTGAGAGCGATCCCAAGTATGCCGATTTTTCGACCATGATGGTTAAGACTCATTTGAGCCTGACGCATGACCCGGTATTAAAAGGCGTTCCAAAAGGCTGGACCCTTCCGATCCGCGACGTTCTGATATATTCAGGCGCCAAGTTCCTGTGCCCGTGTGCCGGAACCATAAGCTTGATGCCCGGAACAAGCTCCAACCCGGCTTTCAGAAGAATAGATGTTGATGTAAATACAGGCAAAGTCAGCGGTCTTTTCTAACAATTAATATTGACTGACTCTCGAGGGGCCCGGATTTTTCGGGCCCCCTTTTTTTCTTTTATTATAGACCTTTATAGAACATCAAATTTTGTTCAAGTTCAAGGAAGGCGAAAATTTTAACCGCAGGAATACATCGAAGTATTTCGAGGATTGAAATTTGAGCCTGACACCGAAATCGGGCAAAAGGGGGTGTTATATAAAGGTCTATTTGGGCTATGTATGCGTTTTCTGATAATTAATCCATACTATTCCATTTCAGAAACACCTTCTCCTCCTCTCGGGCTTGCCTATATTGCGGCAGCTCTCGAACGCAAAGGAATAGAGGTGAAGATCCTTGACCTCGTTGTATTCCCTTACAGCAGGCAGCTTCTGGAGTCGGTTTTAAAGAATTTTGCGCCGCATATCGTCGGGACAACGGCGGTCACGATGACATTCGACGATGCGATCAACGTGATCAGGGATGCAAAAAGCATCGACCCTTCGATAACTACGGTCATGGGGGGCCCTCATGTGACTTTTTGCGCAAAAGAGACAATGTCGCTGTTTCAGGAGCTTGATTTTATTGTCCTTGGCGAAGGTGAAGAGACAATTGCCGAACTTGCAGGAGCTTTAAATGAGAGCAGGGATGTTTCGGGAATAGGCGGTATCGTCTTCAGAGGAAAATCAGGCATAGTTGATAACGGGCTCAGAAAAACGGGTATAGATGTTGATTCCCTTCCCCTTCCTTCGAGGCATCTTCTTCCCCTCGGGAGATACAGGGCGCTTGGAATGCCTGTGAGCATGACAACCAGCCGCGGCTGTCCTTTCAAATGCATCTTCTGCGTGGGCAGAAAAATGGTGGGCGCCAAAGTCAGGTACAGAAATCCGCAAAACGTTGTCGATGAGATGGAATATCTTGCAACCTTCGGCTTCCGGCAGATAAATGTTGCGGACGACCTTTTTACATCAAATGAGAATCACTGTCTTGAAGTATGTGACGAAATAATCAGAAGGAACCTGAAGATCAGGTGGACTTCTTTTGCAAGAGTCGACACAGTTTCAGCAAGGGTTTTAACAAGGATGAGAGAAGCAGGATGCCATACAGTCAGCTTTGGCGTTGAGTCCGGAAACACGGAAATGCTGAAAAGGATAAAAAAAGGCATCTCTCTTGAACAGGTTATTAATGCAGTAAAAATGTGCAATGAAGCCGGGGTAAGCCCGCACGCTTCTTTCATACTGGGACTTCCGGGTGAAACTCCCGAAACCCTGAAAGAGACCGTGGATTTCGGAGAGAAACTGAAAAATATGGGAGTAAGCCACGGGTTTCATCTTCTTGCACCTTTTCCGGGGACTGAAGTCAGGGAAGAAAAAGAGAAATTTGACATCAGGTTCCTTTCTGATGACTGGCGGGATTATCATGCAAACAGGGCGATAGTCGAGACATCTTCGGTTACACGGAAGATGCTGGACGATATCGTTATCGAGTGGGAAAACAAGTTTAACGGATGGCTCGGATATATCAAGGAGCGTATTAAAAACGGAGATGCTTCGGAAGAAGAAGCCTGGCCGCTTGTCAACCTTGAGCGCGTTGTTCTTATTTATGATCTGATGATGGGAAGGATTGTTGAAGAAAAGGGCTACCTTGAAGGCAGAACGGTTGCTTCAAAGCCGGAAGCCCTGAGACTGCTTGCTGAAAAAATGGCCGGCTCGGTTAAGTATTCCAGCGATGAGATACTGTCTGTTTTGAATTACGAAGTCGGCCAGGGTAATTTGAAATTGACGGATGATGATGGGAATTACAGTCTTAAATGGGTTGATTACCTATAAACAGTGAACAAAGATCTTCGTGGCAATCTTTGCGGCGGTATATTCGGAAACCTGAGAACCCTCTATCTTTGCAAGCTCATTAATGTCAGCAGCGATCACCTTTTTTTCTTTTCCCACAGCTTTTATCAGCTTGATAAGCTGCCTGTATGAAAGCCCCCCTGGTTCGGGAGTCCCGGTTCCAGGAAGGACTGACGGATCAAGACCGTCGAGGTCGATTGTAATATATACTTTTTCCGGAAGGGAATGAACAACTTTTCTTCGCCAGTAATCATCCGAAGGGTCAATATTGTGGGCATAAAAAGGCTTTAATTTTTTTCTATTAACATATTCAGCCTCTTCGGGAGAGAAAGACCTTATCCCGACCTGCACAACAGGAAGATTTAAATCTTCGACAACCCTGCGCATGACACAAGCATGATTATATCTGCTTCCGTTCCATGTGTCCCTTAGATCAAGATGGGCATCAATCTGGAGCACTCCTAAATCAGGATAAATTTTGGCCGCTGCCATTATGGGCCCTATTGAAATGGCGTGGTCTCCTCCGAGGGATAAAAGGAACTTGTTTTTTTCAAGGACAGCCGCAGCAGCCCTTTTCATTTCGTTGACAGCTTTCTCAGGATCACCTGATGGAACAAGAGGCGCAAGTGTGTGTATGCCGGCCTTCCCCCAGTCGGTTAATGTTTCCTCATCAATGTTCTCAAGCTGGGTGGAAGCATTCAGAATGAAAAGAGGGCCTTCTTTACTTCCCGTGCCGTAAGAAGGGGCGTTTTCATAGCAAATCGGCAAGACAACTATCCCCGCATCATCAAGCCTGACCGCCGGGGTTTCGGCATCGCCAAATCGTATGGATTTTTTCAATTTCATCTGACTCGCATTATTTTACAAAGATGGCGGCAGCGATGACTGTAGTCCAAAGGCTTCCTTCTGCTCCGAGAGCCCCCTGGCTTGTATGCTGGGATTCAACTATTTTTTCACTCATTTTGTAAACTTCGCGCCGTTCATCATAATCCTTGTTCGGGTCAAATTCGATGCCGAGTGTATTTGCAAGCATTGATGCGGCAAGATCTTCAGCATATTCACCTGCTTCAAGTTCAGTCTGGCCGAAACCGTGATGTTCCGAAAGATACCCGTAACGCCCGGGTTCGGCGGGCAGGGCAAGGCCTATGCTTGCGATAATTCTTCGTCCCGGCTCATTTATCTGTTCACGGGCCATGACGCAATGGGTTATTTCACCCGGTTCAAGCTTGGCAAGTCCGGCTTCGATATCAATTATTTTGCAGTGTGGCGGAAAGATGGATGAAACCGTCACTAAATTAAGATGCGCTATGCGTGCTTCACGGAGAGCGTTTTCAAAGGAAGACAGTTTTTCCTTGTTTACTCCAACCCCTTTGGTAAAAAACATATATCTTGGCACATACATGTTTTGTCCCCCCCTTTTATTTTATTTAATTGAACCAAATTATAAGAAGCGGCTCTTTTACATGTCCTGAAATACATAATCAAGAAAAAAAGCTCCTCTCATGTAATAAAAATTGAAGTTTCTTGATATACTTAAAGACTTCAGTTTTCAATAAAAATAATTAGTTTCCATTCGGAAATGGCCCTTTTGGGCGATCTCGGTGTCAATCTGCGGGATTTCTTGTGCGACATACAAAGCGTATGTCTCCGCGCAATCCCTTGATTTCCTTGAGCTTGCCCAAAACTGCCTATTTCCGAATTGGAAACTCACATGTGTCCAAATTTGATTTCCGGATGGACACTAATTAAAGAGATTGATAGTAATAGATAATATTGTCTCTTAAAAGGAAAAACCAGAGACCATAAACCAAAAATATTTATGATAATTCAAAGCAGGCTTCCTTTACCAGCTTTCCTATTTCGATTTTCTGCGGGCATTTCTGTTCGGCAAGGGAAAAATCAAGATTCAGGATCCTTTCTTTTTCCGTAGCAGGTATTTTATTAATAAGCTCTCTTGCCCATCCGGGTTCATTGTAATTCCTGGAATACATGAGACAGCGCATGAGATCGCCGACAGGGGCTGCTCCGGCAACGGCCGATTCGCAAATGCGTGTGCATCCCATACAGTAAACTCCTGCTGTTTCGCCTGCATAACGCCTGAAAAGATCTATATCAACAGATGAAAGCCTGGTCTTATCAATGGCGGCGGAGGCATTCGACATGAGGATATTGATGCTCGGCATCTGCGAACAAATACTTGCTATATGTGGGTTTTCCCAGACAGCCTTGAGTTTTGCCTGCTTGTCGGTGTAACCCGCTTTTAAAAATCTTCCGGCCATCTGAAGATCCTTATCGGAGCTTGTCTTGACCTGTCCGCCGCCCTGGGTTTTCATTGCTGTTAAACCGATTCCTGCCTTCCGGCAGGCTTCGACCGCTCTTTTCATGTTGTCTGTATGCATAAGCCTGAAATTGTAGGTCATCATTATTCCGTCAATCCATCCAAGCCGGGCGGCGCCCGTCAGGCACTCTTCCATGTTGCTGTGTGTGCTGAAACCGAAAAAGCGTATCTTATTGTTAGCCTTTGCTTTTTCCACCCAGCTTTTTATTTTATTATCAATTGCATCTATACTTCTTATGCCGTGGACAAAATAGAGATCGATATAAGAAGTTTTCATTCTTTCAAGAGAACGGGCTAAAAGGTTTGTCATGCCGTCGGGGTCGCTTGCGTCCGATTTTGTAACAAGAAAAATCTTTTTTCTTTCTTCCGGAAATTTCTCAAAAAACATTCCTATCCCTTTTTCGCTGTTTCCCCCTTCATAGCAATCGGCGGTATCCCAGTAGGTTACACCCAATTTTATGGCCTGTCTCATAAGAAGCTGGTTTGACGGTATATCGAACATACCGCCGAGTCCCAGAATCGAAACATTCTCTCCGGTGTTACCGAAAGATCTTTTCGGCACAAGACCGTCATCCGTATTTTGAGCGAATTGTCCTGATATTTTTGCAAGGGAATCAACCGGCAAGAACATGGAACCTATTCCGGCAGCTCCTGCTGTTTTCAAAAACTCTCTTCTTGAAAAGCCTGTTTTTTCTTTTCTCATCTGTTCTCTCCTTTCATTTGAATCCTTTCACTCGACCCCTTGAATCCTTATATGATTAACGCCGCCTTTCTATTCCTTGATTCATTATCTGATGTAACCCGGATTGCCCGTATTGAGCTCACAGGGCATTCATGTTCACAAATCCCGCATCCGGTGCACCTTGCCGGATCGACGAAAGGTTTTTGCAACCGGATATAAATTTCAACTATACTTCCGGGTGATGGAGGCGGCTTCCATGGAAGCGCCGGCGATACCTCAAGTGAGTTTTCCGAATTTCTTATTATAAGCCGCATCTTTTCATCACCGCCGGGCGCCCTGCAATAGTAGTCTCCGGTTGCAAGGGAATCGGACACAAATTGAGCTTTTCCTGTTTCTATGCCTGATGAATCGGAATTATTTATGACCGCCTGCTTACCTGTAAAACTGAATGACACTTTGGTCAGGATGGCCTTAGGGCTGACAGGACAATTTTCCTGGCATACTATGCATGGTTTATCCATTGCCCACGGCAGACACCGGCCATGATCGACAAAAGCGGTTCCAATCCGTATCGGGCCTGTTGAAGCAAACTTGTTTTTTCCTGTTTTTTCATCAAGAATCAAGGGACGTATGGCCGATGTAGGACAAATGTGCCCGCAGGCGATGCAATTGAGCTGGCAGCCGCTCGTTCCGATGCGGAAATCAAGAACAGGGCTCCATATTCCTTCTATGCCAGCCTCTGAAAGCGCCGGCTGAATTACGTTTGTCGGGCAGATTTTCATGCACTGACCGCATTTTATGCAGCGGGAAAGAAAACCCGGCTCATCAAGAGCCCCCGGAGGCCTTATAAGCCTGGGATTATGAATCTGATTTGTGCTTCCGTTTATGCGGATCATGGGAACGGCAATAATGCCGGACAGTAAAGATGCCGCCAGTTTTCTTTTTGAGAGATCGGGAGAAGTTATTTCGCCTGAAGCCGAAACTGCCGTTTTATATCCTATGAGATCGTGCGGACATGTATGGAGACAGTTCATGCAGAGTATGCATTCGCTAACCCGTATTTTCGCGGAAGGCAGGCATGCGCCTTCGCATTCTTTTTCGCACAACAGACAGTTTGAGCATTTCTCTTCAGATTTTCCGATCCGCCAGATTGCAAAACGGCCAAGCAATCCGAACAATGCTCCAAGAGGGCATATAAACCTGCAATAAAATCGCGGGATGTATAAATTCAATAATACTGCAGAAAGAAAAACAGTTCCTATCAGAAATGTTCCATCGTAAAACCGCGGAGCAGGGGAGAGGCTGAAAAAAGTTCCGTCTAAAAGCGGTATGAAGATAAGATTTACCGATCTGTAAAAAAGCGGAATCGGATCGAGCAGACCGGTCTGAAGGGAGGAAGATAAAATTCGGCTGTTTTGAGGCAGCATTGATGAAAAGCCGATAAATACAAATATAAAAAGAAATGAAATAATAATATTTTTTGGCTTTGAC
>JBFYVZ010000167.1:0-7465 GCA_041298995.1 Desulfobacteraceae bacterium | reverse complement strand
GATAATGTTATTAACAGGCGCTGGAAAGACACAGACGATACCCTGCACATGCTCCCGCTAATCGAGTTTAATGCGTCAAAGCAAAAAATTTCAGGCACACCTTTCTATGCCGATCTTGACTCGGAATATGCCAATTTTTACAGGAAAGACGGAACATCAGGCCAACGGGCAGACTTATATCCGAGGGTTTATCTCCCTTACAGATACAGGAATTACTTCTCATTTGAGCCATCTTTAGGATTAAGGCATACAACCTGGTATATAGATCCTGCAAGTGATGCACAGATAACAGACAAGACCCACAACAGAGAAATGTATGATGTCAGGCTTGACCTTTCCACGGAAGTATTTAATGTTTTTAAATTTAACCGGGAAAGCCTGGACAGCATAAAGCACGCAATTAAACCTCAAATCATTTACCAGTTTATACCCGATAAAGACCAGTCCGGATATCCAAACTTTGACGGCCTCGACCGCATTGCTGAAAGCAATCTTGTAACTTATTCATTAATAAACACTTTTACTTCAAAAGCGGCTTTGAGGAATCCCGGCTTAAATGTCGGGAAAACGGAAGAGAAGCCCGCATTTAATTACAATGAATTTTTAAGAATAAAACTGGAACAAAGCTTTGATATAAATGAAGAAAAAGAGAATAATCCCGCAAAATGGGCAAATCAAAAATCGAAAAGGCCTTTTTCCCCGATATATGGCGAGCTGAAATTTACTCCCATTAAATATCTGTCTCTATCTACAGATGCAAAATGGTCCCAGTACGATACTGAATTTATTACAAGAAATGTTGCAGCAACAATATCTGATAAAAGGGGTGACTCAATTTCTGCAGAATACAGGTTCGAACGCGACTCAATAGAATCTATCCTTTCTTACCTTAAAATCAAAATAACTGAAAAACTTTCTATTAATGCCGAATATGAAGAAAATCTTAAGGATAATATTAAAATAAGAACGGGGTTGGGCTTTCTGTATACTGCCCAGTGCTGGTCGGTCGATCTAAAATATATCGAAGAGACTGAAGATAAAAAATATTTCTTCGTGATAAATTTTACCGGCCTGGGGGGAATCGGCAATTAGAAGAGAAAGGGTCGGTGAACGCTGAATGACAGAGTTATTTATTCCTTCATGGTATGTACTTCACACCAGAAGCAGGTTTGAAAATGTTGTGTATGAGGGATTAATAAAAAAATCGATAGAAGCTTTTTTACCTAAAGTTCTGGTAAGAAGCAAGCGTCTAGACAGAAAAGCCATGATCAGCGTGCCCCTTTTCCCCGGATATATTTTTGTGAAATCGGATCTCGCTCCGTCAAACCAGATAGAAATTGTTAAAACCGTGGGCTCAGTTCGTCTTGTCGGAACCAGGAACGGACCGGTTCCGGTCTCAGGCGAAACGATAGAATCGCTCAGAATAATGGTATCAGGGGATAACAAAGTATTAACCGGAACCGATTTTAAGAAAGGAGACAGGGTAATTGTAATATCCGGCCCGCTTGAGGGCGTCATTGGAACATTTGTGAGATACAGGGGAATCGGACGCGTAATAGTCAGCATTGATGCCCTTTCCCAGTTCGCTTCAGTTGAAGTGGATGAGGAAGATGTTGAGATTCTGACACGATAATTATCATAACTGCTTGACTTACTATAAACTTTTATTTAAAAGATAGATGTAAAGATTAAGGCAATTTATTTTCAAGGAGGAAATATGAATAAACTGGAGTTAATTTCGACCCTCAAAAATGAAGCGGACATATCAAAAGCGGAAGCAGCCAAGGTTGTTCAGATCTTTTTTGACTCCATGGCGGACTCTATGGCTCTTGAAGACAGAATTGAAATTCGCGGTCTATGCAGTTTTTTTGTAAAAAATTACAAGAGCTATACCGGCAGAAATCCCAAGACCGGCGAAAAGGTTACCATCCGGCCCAAAAAGCTCCCCTTTTTCAAATCGGGGAAAGAGCTTAAAGAAAGGGTAGATCGTTAATTTGTGCCTGGTTTCGAATCTATAACTGATCAAAAAAGACCGGTCCGGATATTAACTGCCTTTCTCAGGAAGGGAACCATTCCGCACGCGCTCCTTTTCACAGGTATTGAAGGCGTTGGGAAACAGACTGCGGCAAGAATATTTGCCATGGCATGCAATTGTCTGGGGGAAGGCCTGGAACAACCCACTGTAAATTCCGGGAAAGCAGGCTTGCCGTATAATCATGGAATATCAGGGCCTTGCGGTATTTGCAGATCTTGCAGAAAAATTCTGTCGAACAGCCACCCCGATGTTATCCAGATCAGGCCTTCCGGGTACAGTATCAGGATATCCCAGATTCGTGACCTGTGTGAAATTCTCTCCCTGAAACCCTATGAGGCTAAGGTAAGGGTAGTTATTATATCGGATGCTCAGGCCATGAATGTGGCGGCAGGCAACGCTCTTCTGAAAATACTTGAAGAACCTCCTGACAGAACAATTCTGATTCTTACCGCCGCCGAAAAAACAGATCTTATTTCAACTGTTTCTTCACGCTGCCAGAACATAAAGTTTAACCCTGTTTCCCGGAAAAAAATTGCTCAAATACTGTCTGAAAGAAAAGGGGTTGATCCGGTTGACGCTGATATTTTTGCAGGTATGTCCAACGGGAGCCTATCCGTAGCATTCAATATCAGCAGCAGCAAACTGTTGAATAAAAGGGATTGGCTTATAAGTGAATTAGAATCTTTATCTATAAATGATATTGGAAGATGTCTCGCCTTTGCGGAAAGACTTTCAAAAGACAAGGATGATTTCCTGGACTCTTTAGAGGCAATCGGCATCTGGTACAGGGATATGGCTGTTTTCAGACACTCCCCCGGCAAAATTATCTTTATTGATCTTTCAGACAAAATGCGAACCTCTTATAAAAAGCACTCGGTACAAAGCCTTATATCAAAATTCGAAGAGATCAGAATGGCCCGGCAAGCCATACGGGCAAATGGAAATTTGAGACTGACTGCCGAGACGTTTGTTTTAAAGCTTGTGCAAATCTGACGGGCTTTTTTTAAATAGTCCTTCTTTACTTATTAAGGAGAAAATAGTCCGGCGTGCCGGGCTTCACATCATATATGAAAATTGTAGGCATCAGATTCAAACCGGCAGGGAAAGTTTATGATTTTGACATCGGCGCGTTTGTGCTGACTATTGGGAATCATGTGATCGTTGAGACCGAGCAGGGATTGAGCTTCGGCACTGTCGCTGTTGTGCCTCTCCTCTGCGATAAGCTGCCAGACAAACCGCTTAAAAGAGTGATTCGCCTTGCGAATGAAAAGGATTACCAGCAAAAAGAAAAAAATGCGCAAATCGAAAAAAATGCGCAGGCCTTTTGCCTTAAATGCTTAAAAGAGCTCGACCTTAAAATGAACCTTTTTTCAGTGGAAAGCTCCTTTGATGCCGGAAAACTCACATTCTATTTTACTGCTGAAGGGCGTATCGATTTCAGACAGCTTGTTAAAATGCTTGTAAAGGAACTCTCTGTCAGGATTGAAATGAGACAGGTTGGAATACGAAACCAGGCCAAGATGTGCGGAGGGCTCGGAAGATGCGGCCGTGAGATCTGCTGCTCTTTGTTCATGGACAAGTTCTGGCCTGTTTCTATCAGAATGGCAAAAGATCAAAGCCTTTCTTTAAACCCGACCAAAATCTCCGGACAATGCGGGAGGCTCATGTGCTGTCTTACGTATGAACATGGAATATACCAGGAAATTCCATGCAGGGATAAATCCATAAGGGAGGATTCTACTGAAATTTCAGATATTGAAAAAATTCCTGAAGAGGAATATTATGAAAAGGTAATATTTAATAATAATTCAGCGGATAATGAGACGCACTGAGAGCCTGGCAATGATTCAAATATAAGGAACGGAATGAGCAGCATCTTTTATATTACAACTCCGATTTATTATGTGAATGCAAAACCTCATCTTGGGCATGCATACACCACTATTGCAGCCGATGTAATTTGCCGTTACAACAGGATGCAGAATAAAGATTTCTTTTTTCTTACCGGCACGGATGAACACGGCGACAAAGTCGAGCGCGCGGCAAAAAATGAAGGCTTGAGCCCGCGAATTTATGCCGATAAAATAAGCAGACTATTTAAAGACCTGTGGCCTGAATTAAATATTGAGTATAGCTCTTTCATAAGAACAACCGACCCTTTACACATAGCCGTTGTGCAGAAAATTTTGCGGAAAATACATGATTCCGGGGATATCTATTTTTCCGAATATGAAGGGCTTTACTGTTTCGGCTGCGAACGTTTTTATACCGAACGGGAACTGGTAAACGGTAAATGCCCGGATCACGAAACTGAACCCGAAGCCATTCGTGAATCAAATTATTTTTTCAGAATGAGCCGTTACCAGGACTGGCTTATTGATCACATAAGGCAAAATCCCGAATTCATAAGGCCTGAACGTTATAAAAATGAAGTATTATCTTTTTTAAAAGAGCCTCTTGACGATTTGTGTATATCCCGCCCCCGAACTCGCCTCGAATGGGGAATTCCTCTTCCGTTTGATGATAAATATGTAACTTATGTATGGTTTGATGCTCTCCTTAACTACGTCTCGGCCCTCGGATATCCGGATGGCGAGCTGTACAGAAAATTCTGGCCCTCTGCGCAGCATGTTATTGCAAAGGACATATTAAAACCCCATGGGATATACTGGCCTATAATGCTCAAGGCCGCGGGAATACCGGTTTACAAAAATCTTAATGTTCACGGTTACTGGAATATAGATGAAAGCAAAATGTCAAAGAGTCTCGGTAATGTTGTAGAGCCTCTTTCACTGAAAAACATTTATGGGTTGGACGCTTTCAGGTATTTCCTTATGCGGGAAATGGTTTTTGGCCTTGACTCCAGTTTCAATGAAGAAGCCCTTGTCGCTCGTGTTAATTCAGACCTTGCAAATGATCTTGGAAATCTGTTTTCAAGAGTAATAACAATGGCTCATAAATATTTAGGTGGGGTTATTCCTGAAATTGATCCACAAACCGAAGACAAGCTAAGGGGTGGCCTGAAACTTCAGGCATCAGAAGCTGTTGAAGAGTATGAAAAAGAGATGGAAAATTTCTCCTTTCACAAAGCCTTGATTTCGGTCTGGGAATTTATCAGCCTTATGAATAAGTATGTTGATGTGACTGCTCCCTGGGTTCTTGCAAAAAAGAAAACCAGCAGGAAAGAGCTTGAATTCGTCCTATATGATCTTCTTGAAGGATTAAGGGTCGTATCCGGCCTTATTTATCCGGTTATGCCTGATACTGCGAAAACGATGCAGTATCATCTGGGACAAAATCCCGATAATTCATTTTATGATATGAAGCGCCTTAAAACATGGAACAGCATCAAAGCCGGTTCAAGCCTTCCCAAATCAATCTCTCTTTTCCCCAGGATAGACAGAAAAAAGGATGAATCTTCAATGCCTGAGAAAAAAGCAGGTGTTTCAACGCCTGAAATCAAACCCGAAATAACCATAGAACAGTTTGCCAGGATTGATTTGAGAGTGGCTGCCATAACGGCGGCGGAATCGGTTCCGGGAGCAAAAAAGATACTCAAACTTACGATAGATCTGGGGGAAAACAGAACAATAGTGGCCGGCATTGCAGCAAGCTATTCTCCGCAGGAGCTTGTCGGAAAACAGATAGTGGTGGTCGCCAATCTTAAGCCCGCAAAGATAATGGGAATTATATCAAACGGGATGCTGCTGGCAGCAACAGATGAAAACGGCTGCACAGTCGCGACTTTCGATAAAAAAGTTAAACCGGGTACTCCCCTTAGCTGACCACGGACCTCATCAAACAGCCTTTGATTGGTTTGACAGCCGGCTGCAAGTCTTATATCATAATTTCAGGAGGTAATCGTTTATGAAAGAACAAAAGTTACTTGATCGTATAACTTTTAATCCTAAAGTTATGGTAGGCAAGCCAGTTATTAAAGGGACGAGGCTTACGGTTGAATACATTCTCGGATTGCTGGCTCATGGCACAACTGTAGCAGAGATTCTGCAGGAATATGACGGGCTGGCCCAGGAAGATATACAGGCATGCCTGCTGTTTGCCGCTCAATCCCTGGAAAACACAGCGTTTATGCCGCTATCTGTTGAGACTGCATAGATGAGATTTATAGTGGATGAACGCACGGGCCCGGGTGTCGCCCGGTGGTTACGAGAGCATAACCATGAAGTCTTCTCAGTATATGAGGAAGGACGCGGAATGGACGATGACATGATCGTCCGGAAAGCATTCTCCGAAAATCGGATACTGATTACAAATGACAAAGACTTTGGAGAAAAGGTTTACCGCGAGCGGTTCCGGCATAACGGTTTAGTTTTATTGCGGCTTGAAGATGAACGAAATGCCAGTAAGATAGAGGCTGTTCGTCGACTGCTGGAACTTTATTCAGACCGGTTGACCGGCAATTTCGTAGTAGTCACCAAAACAACAGTCAGATTTGCTTACCAGAAATAATAATGCCTTTTTAACCTGTTGAGCTTATATTTTGATGGTCCCAAAAGTTCCCCCCGATAAATTTTCCGTGTTCGTCTATCATTAAAAACCTAAATCGGGCTTCTTGATTAAAATATTATATCAATAATTCAAATGAGTTGTAGCTGTATTTATATTTTGATGAACCCAAAGTACCCCGGATCTCGTCAAACAGCCTTTGCCGATCTCTTAGATATTTCAAACGTGTTTTGGTAGCAAAGAAATTTCAGAAGTATGGAGAGTTCCGGATACTGCTTTTTTTTACCACAGTAATCCGCTTCAGGAAAAAACTGGGGTGAAGTTATATTTTTTCTTTGTATTCCCTGAAACCATCCAGCAGATGTTTGAATGAAGTTGGTTTGTATTTCTCAAAGCTCTCTTCGTCCACGTAAACAAAGTCATATGTCACCGCTGACTGCACCCTGTTAATGTCTTCACACCACTGTCGCAGACGAGCCATCTTGAACGGCACATCCTTATCTTCCCGTCCCTTGGTTTCGGCAATAACAATGTGATTGCCAGAGAGCTTGACCATAAAATCCGGGTAATAGCTGGAAATGTCGCCATCGGCATTCACATAATCCAATTTAAAGTGCACGGCCATGTAGTTCTTTGCGAAAGACACCACATCGCTGCAATTCTCCAGGAATGCGGCAAACCGGAGTTCCAGTTGGCTGTCACCAATGATACGGTTAAAGACACTTTTCTTCGGGACAAGATAACCTTGATCCTTGGCAACAAAAGGCCTTGTCTGGCGCAATTTAATCGTATCCCTGATTTCGGCATCGCCTTTGTCCTTGATGGTCAGCGCGTTTATGGCCTTTTTGAAAGTCTCAATCAATGTTTTGGTGGCGGCCAGTTCCGACAGGTTGCGTAAAGTGTTGGGATCTTCCAGTTCCACCGGGCGATCAAAAAGCTCCTCTTTTACGAACGCCTTAACTT
>JBFYVZ010000153.1:0-4979 GCA_041298995.1 Desulfobacteraceae bacterium | reverse complement strand
CCGGCTCTCCTTTTCTGATTGTGTACAGGTGCCTGGCCGGTATATGACCGTCTTCTATAATACCCTTGTCTTCAAAATGAAATGAAGGACCTCCCTTCCTGCAGCATGTCCCGCATCTTTTACATTCTTTAAAGTTCATGGTCTCATGGTTCGTATATCCGCCTCAGGCGGTGTTTTCGGTTTGTTTTACAGGCTGAAGGTTTTTAGACTGAAGACTTTTAGTAACTTCAGCCTTCAGCCTGCTCTTACCCTATTCGACTTATGCCTCTCGCCTCACATCTCAAGCCTCTTCGCCCTTACCACAAGAATCAGTGAGAGAATGGAAGATACAATAAAACAGGCGCCCATCGCATAAAAGACGGATTCAAGACCATAATTATCCGCGAGATATCCGGAAACCGCGGCTGCTGTGGACCCTATTCCGAAAGTCACAAAAAAGTGAATGCCGTAACCTATTCCATGGCGTTTTTTGGGCAGGTAATTGGAAAGAAGAAAATTCTGCATCGGCTGGGTTGAAAAATAAAAAAACGCATAAAAAACAGATGAAGCAATCAAAATAAAACCTGAGCTCTTTGCCATGATAAAAACAAAAAAAGTTCCGACAATAATGGCGCATGAATATATAATCTCAGGCCTG
The DNA here is from genome assembly GCA_041298995.1 of Desulfobacteraceae bacterium. Classification (GTDB taxonomy): domain Bacteria; phylum Desulfobacterota; class Desulfobacteria; order Desulfobacterales; family RPRI01; genus RPRI01. The sequence continues at coordinate 4,342 of JBFYVZ010000153.1, read as the reverse complement.
AAACGATCAGTCAGACGTCCGCCTATATATTGACCCAGGGCGCCTGAAACAAGCGCTATGGTTGCCACTGTTCCACCAAGAGTTACTTTGCTTAATGTAATAAATTCAAAATGTACTTTTTCTCCCATATAGGATGGAAGAAAAGTCATAATACCCTTGTATGTGAGTCCGAGAGCTGCCGCCGAACAATAAAAAACAATTAAGTTAAGATAAGATATACCCTTCTCCGGTTTATTTTTTCCATCAGGAGTTTCTGTTGTAAATGCAGATTTTGCAGGTACCGAAAAGGAAAAAAGAGCGGCGGCAATACCCATTAAACCGAAAATTACATGAGGGGCTCTCCATCCCATGTTGGAGCCAAACCACGCGGAAAGGACAGGAACAGAAGCAACTCCAAGGCTGCCTGCTATGCCATGAATGCCAAAGGCCTTTCCCTTTTCCCGGACAGACTGACTTATGAGCGTATTTGAAGCCGGATGGTACATGCTGCAGAAAAATCCGATAAACCCCATTATAATTCCGTAGGCCAAAAGTGATGGAATAAAAAATACAAGAGCTGAAAGAATGCCTGACCCGAGAAGAAAAAATGTGACAAGGCGGCGCGGTCCCAGTTTATCGGCTAAAAATCCGGCGGGAAGGGAACCTATTCCAAAGGCATATGAAAAAACTGAAACTATTATTCCAAGATGGAGATAGTCAGTTCCAAACTCAACTATTAATAAAGGTATCAGGGGCGGCAGCACTCCTTCAAACAAATGCACGAGAGGATGCGATGCTATTGTGAGCCCCATTATCTTTTTTTCTTCACGATTCATCATATTAAGTTTCCTGTTTCTAAAATAGCCTGAAGGTTTTTAGACTGAAGACTGTTAGTAACTTCAGACTTCAGCCTTCGGGCTTCAGCCTGCTCTTCCACGCCTTCACGCCTCCCGAAGGTCCGCCAATCAGTGTGGCGGAACGCCTTTCGCCTTAATATATTTCAGGCCTTCTGTTCGGCAGAAAATAACGCATCTTATTATTGCGCACCTTTTCCAAATCTTCCGCCCTGAGCTCCGCAACAATCATTCCTTCTTTCCCGCTTGTGTTCTTTGCAATAACTTCACCCGAAGGGCCGATTACCATTCCTGTGCCAGGAAATTGCAAACCGGCGGAATTTTCTCCGCACTGGTTGCATGCAACTACAAAAAGACCGTTGTCGAAAGCTCTTGCAGGAAGGTGTCGCATCCATGATCTCTGTTTTTCTTCGGGTGTCCCTCTTGGAGAAGCGTGCGGCATGAATATAACATCCGCTCCCATAAGTGCCATTTTCGTCGAAAGTTCGGGGAAGTGTGCATCATAGCAAAGCTGAATTCCAAATTTAATGCCGCCTGCTTCAAACAGGGGAACTTCATTTCCGGGTGTAAACACCCCTGTTTCGGGAGGAGCAATATGCAGCTTCCTGTAAATGCCTGTGTATCCGTCGGGTTTTATAATAAGATGGCTGGCGTATATACGGCCTGCCTTGTCGATTTCTGCCATACCGGCAAGTACGACTATATTGTTTTCTGAAGATATATCGGCAAGTTTTCCGGTAATATCCCCGGGTATCCTTTCTGATGCCCCTGCAATTCTTTTGTCAATCCCATATCCTGTAACATTCAATTCCGGAAAACAGATTATTTCAACACCTGTTTCTCTTGCAGACCTTACCCATTTACCCATGGATTTTATATTGCGTGCAGGTTCATACGATTCGGAATGGAAAATAACTGCAGCTATCCGGATATCTTTCATAAGTCAAAGTGAGCCTTGATCTTGAAAACTTTTGTCGCAGGAAGATTGATAATCTCATTTACACCGGTTTCTTTCGATATATGCTTAAGGTTTGTATTAATCTCCTTCATGGAAGGCGCAATAAATGTAAACCAGACATTGAAACTTCCGTCCCTCAAATAATTATGGGTTACACCTGGATAGCGGTTTATTGTTTTTGAGAAGGATTCCATCTTTTCTTCTGGCACAACCGCAGCGCAAAGGGTGCTCACAAAACCCAGCTTTTCAGGCACAAAGTTTCCCCCTATCCGGCGGATTATCCCATTTTTTTTAAGTTTTTTAAGCCTTCTGATAACATCATCTTCATCAAGGCCAAGCTTGTCTGCAATTACAAGATATGGTCTTGATGATATTGGAAAATTAGATTGAATGAGGTTCAATATTGCCTTGTTCGTCTCATCAAGCGAATAATTTTTATTGTTTATCTTCATTTTTTTTCAACTTCCAGGTCTGCGGTTTCCTGTTTCGTATTTCCTGTTTAGTACATTCTACTTCGATATTCGATGTTCGATATTCTATGTACGTTCTTTCGATTCGATTCATCCCGGCATCATCTTAACATGCACTTTCCTGATTCTCGGTCCGTCAAATTCGCAGAAAAAGATACCCTGCCAAGTTCCGAGCAGAAGTTTTTTATTTTCAACTGCAACAAGCTCAGAAGCACCTACGAGAGAGGCCTTGACATGCGCCGGAGAATTTCCTTCCATGTGTCGATAACCGGCTTTCCAGGGAACTATTTCATTTAATATCATAATGATATCAGCTTTTACATCCGGATCTGCGCTTTCGTTTATTGTAACTGCCGCTGTTGTATGAGGAACATAAATCATGCACAGGCCGTTTTCCATGCCCTTCCCGGTACACGAAGCAGAAACAGCTTCCTGTATTTTTGATGTTATGTCAATCAGTTCTGTTTTTTGACCGGTTTTTACCGTAAGAATCATAGAAACTTCCTAAGAAAAAACAAAAGGCCCTGCTTTTTCTGCAGAGCCTTTTGAATTAATGGATTATTCGTCACTTTTTATCTGTTAGACGCATCCTGTCGGTTTAGGAAGACCGGCCATTTTACATGCTCCCTTACCAGGACCTGAGGGGAAAAGCTCATAAATATGCTTCAGTTTAAAACCGGTAACTTTAGAAAGAACACGAACCATCGGGGCAATTCCGTTTTTCTCATAATATTCACGGAGTACCGTGATAACCTGCTGATGTTCCGGGGTTAATTCATCTATTCCCTCTTCCTTTTTCACATACTGAACCCAATCCTGGCTCCAGTTGGTATAGGAATCAATAAATCCGTCCTCATCCACAACAAACGTTTTTCCACCAAATTGTACTTCCGCCATTGAATTTCCTCCTTTTCGTTTTATTATTTTCTCGGCTTACAGCCTGTTTTGCTTTTGGTAAATGTCAAGGGTTCCATTAATATTATTAGGTCTTCAATGTCAACATAAAATATGACTTAAACTATCCGGACCTTTTTACGAAGCCGTCAATATTCCCTTGGTGTAGCATTAAGCTGTGCAAGAGTGAAAACAGGGCCGTCCTTGCAGACGAATTCCTTCCCGATATTGCACCTTCCGCACATCCCTATTCCGCATTTCATCCTGTTTTCAAGAGACATTATTATTTGGTCATGCCCATATCCAAGCTTATCAAGAACAGGCTGGGTGAACTTAATCATTATAGGAGGCCCACAAATTATTGCATATGTTTCAGCATCAGCGCTGGGAGCCTTCTTTTCAGTTATTGCAGGCACAAAACCGACATTATATTTCCAGCCGGAGTCATTTGCCGCGTCAACCGTGATATGCATATTTATGTCATCGCGCTTTTCCCACGCAGCAAGCTCGTCCCTGTAAAGAAGCATGCCGGGTGTACGGGCGCCGTATATGACATTAATATTTTTGAATTTCTTTCGGTTTGCCGGATCCAGCATGAAAATTATCGAGGAACGTAATGTCGTAAAGGCAAAACCGCCTCCTATTATAACAATATTTTTTCCCTCCAGAGTATCCCACGGATATGAATTCCCGAGGGGACCTCTGATGCCCATGATATCTCCTACCTTCATTGAATGAAGATATGAAGACACAAGCCCGACTTTGTTTACCGTAAACTTTACAAAGCCCTTTTCGGTAGGAGAGGAGGCAATCCCAATCGGAATTTCTCCCTTGCCGGTCACCGAAAGCTCCGCGAACTGCCCGGCCCTGTACGAAAATTTATCTTCATCCCCGGGGTTTAAAAAAACAAACTTGAATGTTTTAAGATTCCTGTCTTCCGTTTCCGTTATTATTTCATCTATACGCACAGGATAAGGCATATATGGATTTTGCACTTTAATACCCCCCTTTATCACTTTACCGGACAAGCGCAGGCTTTAGGATCATAACTGTTCATCATGTCACAGACCCTGCGTATATCAATATTAACCGGACATGACCGGATACAGCGACCGCACCCGACGCACTTAATCCCGTTCTCATACTTATCGACGTAATATTTCATTTTATGCATGAATCTCTGGCGA
>JBFYVZ010000078.1:0-3298 GCA_041298995.1 Desulfobacteraceae bacterium | reverse complement strand
CGCAAGAGGCTTTTCTGCACTACATTGGCTTTTCAATCATATTGCGCTTCCCGATCAAGGATTGACGCGGTTTCGTCAATCCGTTAGTTGCATTTTTGATGAAAATCATGCCGTTACTGCGAAAGTTGGGCTAATCTTCCGGAGGATAACCCCCCTAATCCATAGACACAACTTTAAACTATAACTCGAGGTATAAGTATATGGTTCACGAAAAACTTAAAGTAGGTTCAGGTGTCAGTCAATTGGACAGATTGCTTGATGGACTTTATATCGGCGACAATGTGGTATGGCATGATGATGCCGGAAGTCTTGCCGGAGTCTTTTGTTTAAACTTTATTAAGGAATCCCAGGCAAAAAATAAATCTATTATATATGTAAGCTTTGACAGATCTCCTAGAAATCTGCTTGAAAAGCTTGGCACCCTGGGAGACTACCCTTTACTCACCATTCTTGACTGCTTTACATATGGAAAAGGAGCGGGTTCGAAAGTTTTTCTTGATTTTTATAACACCAAAAAAACAGAACTTACATGCAGAATAATTCCTGTAAAAGATCCCCGCAAACCAGATACTGTTTCAGATGCCCTCTATGGAATACACGAGGCATTGGAAGGAGATGTCAGGCTTGTCTTCGAAAGTATAACAGGTATGCAGGAATTATGGAATGGAGAAGAGCATATAATAAGTTTTTATTCACACGCATGTCCCCGCCTTTATGAATTGAATACAATCGCCTACTGGATTATAGAAAAACGCGCTCATTCACAGCGTTTAAGAGCTCAGATCAACCAGATAGCACAGGTAGCAATAGATCTATCGGTAAAAAGGGGTAAAACAGCTCTTACTGTAATAAAAGCGGAAAAGCGCAATCTTGATATGTTAAACAAGTCTTATAATTATCGCGTTAAAGATCTTGGAATAACCTTTCATTTTGACAAGCAAACTAAAAGCGGAATCGACATAGGAACGCGTTTAAAAGAACTCAGAACCAAGCATGGACTTTCTCAGACTAAATTTGCAAGATTTGTAGGAGTAACCCCAAGCAATATATCACAGGTGGAAAGCAACCTGATATTTCCGTCTCTCCCGGCTCTGATTAAGATGGCAGAAGTTCTTTCCATAGATATAAGTTCTCTGTTCAAAGAAACGGTCGGCATTGCAGGCAAATTTGTATTTCCTGCTTCGGAAAATACTGATATTCAATTCCCTGGGCTTCCAAAAGGGAGTATCAAAGGCGTAATGCTGACACCTGCTGATTTTGAACCTAAAGCTGAATCATTTATTATTGAGATCCCACCGCACAAAAAAATTCCCGCTCATTTCTTTATCCATAAAGGTGAAGAGTTCGGATATTTACTTTCCGGTAAATTGCATATGAAGATAAATAAGATCATTCACTCCTTAAACCCCGGTGATGTTGTATATCTCACCTCCTTAATGCCATCAGAATGGAAAAATACCGAGTCCGATTTCGCCAGATTGTTATGGATAAAGATTAAATAATCAAACGCGCTTTATTTGGGATTAACACTCGCTGTTTTTGTTCAGCCGGTTCTCCTGTAGCATCTCTGTCCGTCTAATTTGTCCCCTCCATCGGTGACCATATCAAACCGCACAGATCGTGTGCTACAAACCCGGACAGTTTGCTTGCTTCTGACAACGCATGAATAAAAACTTGACAAGCAGAACAATGATGCATTATTATAAGTTAACATTAACTAACATTGCCGAGTCTTATTTTATCAAACCACGAAAGGATTATATTCATGTCTGAAGAACAAACAACCGGGGAGTCTGGTTCACAGAGCAGAATAGGGAAATACGCACGCTGGTTTCTTGTCAGCGCGACAATGATTGCCATCCTTTATACGGTTGTAATGGCAACTATAAAAAAATTCGGATGAGCTTAAGCCTCTCGGCCTTTCTTATACAGCATCAATTCCGGATAACCATCTGGCGGAAAACTTTCCACAGCCCATCATATCGTTCAGTTAGGTCGAAACTGTAATTGCTCAAAGCCCAGGTATTGACAAGTCCCTGGATCATTCCAAATAAAAGAAGCGCTGTTGCTTCGGGATCAATATCTTTCCTTATCAATCCGGCCTTAATTCCGTTTTCCAGTAACCCCCGGAAACGCTGAAGGTAATTCTGTATGCCATCATATACTTGTTTGTTTAATTTCCTGTCTCCGAAACTGATGATCTCTGCAATAACCTGAAAGGAAACCCCCCGCTTCTGTTCAATTTTGGAAAGGTGGTTTCTTAATATCCCGCCAAAATTGTCAGGTGATAAAAGAGCGCTTTGTTCGGCTGAATCGATGTCGTGTATCAGGCTTTCTGTTATATGGCTGGCAAGAAAGGAGAGAATCTCCTTCTTGTTCCGGAAGTGACGGTAGATGGCAGCTTCGGAGATTTTTACCTCCTTTGCTATATTATTTACCGTAACATGCTCACTCCCTCTCTTGTATATCAGTTTTCTTGCGGCTTCTATGATCTCTTTTTTTCTGATTTCAGTGCTTTTTCGCGTCTGGGGCATTTTAACTTTCTCTCCATGTGGTGCAGACAGATAGTAATCTGGATTTTCCGGGCTCTCGTTCTTAAAACCCGGCCCTCATATCAACTTATTTTCTAAGTGTTCATATTACCATACCGATATCATGGAAAATATATTCATGTCCATAACAAATTGTTTCTTGCTTTCTGTTTTATATAACTTCATCAAGCCACAGCTTATGAGTTATATAAACGATCCTTTTCCGTTGCATACCGGTTAGTGTATAAAGCGGAGAGTTATCAAAGGCTGTATCCCTGTTCTCGACGATCAGCACCCTCGCGTCTCTGCTCAACGTGTGCGAATGCCAAGCCGATTTTTTTACGTTGTAAATCTTAAACTGCTGCATATTTTCCGCAAAGATACCCGTGACTTTTTTATCTCCGTCACCGATAAAGAGAATGCACCGGCCGCGAAGCAAAACGAATACTTCGTCGGTCTCGTTGTGGCGCTGCATGGATGTGATGTTTTCCGGCAAAAGATCGTTGCTGTAGTTTAAGACGGCAACCCGCCATGCGGCGTAGTCAACCACTGGAGAGTATCCCTCTTTGGTATAATCACGCACTTCAAGCAGTTTTTCGCTGATTGGCAAACTCATATTTTATTTCTCCGGACAACTCATTCAAATTTGATGGACTCGTAAAAAGTCATATGCGAACGGATTTGAGATTTTTGGGAGATAGATTTTTAAGGAACTGAGCGTTAAAAATCACAAGCTGTTTGAGGGTGTTAGCCCGAGTTCTTGTGAT
>JBFYVZ010000062.1:0-7722 GCA_041298995.1 Desulfobacteraceae bacterium | reverse complement strand
CTTGCGGCTGAAATCTACCGGAGCGGCGCAGAAACAATAACGCATCCTCTTTTTAAGAAACAAGCAAGTGACGTGCTGGATGCAACAAAACAGGCAGGAAGAGAGCTGGTGGAATCGATGAAAATTCTGCCCGGAACCATGGCAAGAATCAGGCAGTCTGTGGCAGATTTCGAGTTTTTTGCCGAGATGGGAAATCTCTTCTGGAAAACCTGCATCGACGAGCAAGTGACCCCAAAAGAATTTGAAAAGAAACGCATGATTCCGCGTCCGGATTCTATAGAAACTTTTATGCGGATCTTTCCGGTCGGTATTGATAAAAGTGCTGCCGGAAACCGCAAGATTGTCGTGCAGTTCGCTTTTTCAGGAGAGGTTGAAGATTCATGCTGTTTCATTATCGAGAAGGGTAAGGTCGAAGCAAAAAAAAGAACTGAAGAAAATCCCGACATCACTATCAAGACGCCCTTTGACATGTGGATGGACATTATGACCCGCAAGGCTGACGGTCAGCAGATGTTCATGGAACAGAAATATACGGTAACCGGAGACTTAGGATTGATGATACAGTTATTTAACAAGAAGGGCGACAAGTAAAGGCGCCAGCGCCATTATCAATCCGCGCCGCTTATAACGCTACGGAGTGAGACCGGCGCCACTTTTCAAGATATTTGTTTATCTCGGCGTCCCATTTGGCTTCATCCCACGGCAATACCGAAGAACACATTTTTTTTATCCGTCCGATATGCTCTTTTCCTCCCTCCGGAGTAATCAGACCTATGCGGACCCTTCTTAAGAGCAGGTCATCGAGATGCCTTACTGCTTCATGTTTTGCCGCATAACGTATTTCAGCCCATACGGTACTGGTGCCGGGAATATAAGACAGATCTTCCGGTGTGGAATCATTGATAATCTCTTTTGCGCCTTTGCCGTATCGTCCTATAAGACGCCTCAAAATAAGAGGAGAAATCCTCTCATCAGTATAATTCCCCGGAACTGATTTGAAAAAGTCTTCGTCTTTAACCGGTTTCGACTGTGGAAGAAAAGGCTTGGCCGCTTTCAGGGCATCAGATGCGAGTTTCCTGAATGTTGTAAGCTTTCCTCCGGTTATCGTCACAAGCCCTTTATCAATCCATACAACGTGCTCACGGGACTCCTTTGAGGGCGCAAGATGTTTTCTGCTTAAAACAGGCCTTATTCCGGAATAGGACGATAAAGCGTCTTTTAAAGATATTTCAAGAGAAGGGAAAAAAACGTTAAGGCCGTCCATCAGGTATGAAATCTCTTCTTCGCTGATAACAGGCTCCAAAGAGAGATCCTTTGAATGGTCAACATCCGTCGTGCCGTATATTACCGCACCTTCCCACGGGATAATAAAGATGGGCCTTCTGTCTTTGGGGTGAAAAAAAGTAACGGCTTCGGGAAAAGGAAATGCCCATCCCGGAAAGACAAGATGACTTCCTCTTAAAGGACGCAGATGAAGACTCTGGTCGGGGGAGGGATGGAGCTTTTCAGCCCATGATCCTGTCGCATTTATTACCGCACGGGTTAATATCTGTTTTGTTTCACCCGTTTCGCTCTCCTTTAAGACAACTCCGGCCACATCTCCCCGCGCATTCCGGCTTATTTCAATCACACCGGCATAGTTTACAGCATGTCCGCCCGATAAGAGCGCTTCGTTAATTACCCGGAGCACAAGCCTGGCATCATCGACCTGCGCATCCCGGAAATGAAAGCCGCCCAGAAGATTTTCATGTTTTACACCGGGAACGCGCATTGAAAATTCATTCTGCCCGTAGAACATGTGATCCCTGTGACGGGACATATTATCATAAATTCTCAGGCCAACTTCTAAAGCAAGCCTGCCCGGCCTGCGGTCACTATAAACCGGCGTCATGAAACCAAGAGACTCGACCAGCCCCGGCGCCTCCCTTATGAGCCTTTCCCGCTCTCTCACGGAAATATAAGTCAGATAGAGGCGACCTTCCTTGAGATAACGCAGTCCGCCATGAACGAGCTTTGAAGAGCGGCTCGAGGTTCCGGAAGCAAAGTCATTTCGTTCAACAAGAAGAGTTTTAAGCCCCATACGTGAGGCTTCAAGCAGAATGCCGGCTCCGGTAATTCCCCCGCCCACAACCACAAGATCCCACTTTTCCTGTAAATCGGCTATGTTCATAAAACTGGTCTCTGGTTCATGGTCCCTGGTTTCTGGTTTTCGGTTACTGATCACTGATTACTGATCACTGTTCACTGACCTCTCGCCTCATGCCTTATATCAATTTGCCCGGATTCATGCGCCCGTCCGGATCAACATGGTCAAACATGTTCTTTAAAATACTCATTCCGACCGGCCCTTTTTCTACGCCCATGTATTCTTTATGATCAAAACCAATCCCGTGATGATGGCTAATCGTTCCCCCCGCCTCAATCACCGCAAGGCTTGCGGTTTTTTTAAGAATTTGCCACCGTTTTAATATTTCTTCTGCTGTCTTTGGAATGCGAAAAACAAATGTAGTGTAGATGCTGGAGCCGGTCGGATAAAGGTGAGAAAGATGGGTGAAGACATGAACTTTTTCATTATACTCCGCAAGTGCGCATCTTATCCTTTCTTCAATCGATTTTACGGCAGGCAGAACCTTTTCCCATGTCAGGGCTGTCTCAAACGTATCTACCGCGTAACCCGATTCCCAGAGACTGTTTCGCAGGTAAGGCATCCGGAACCTGTTTTTCTTCCACGCAACACCCATTACTTTTCCCACAGGAACGGCTTTGAAACGATTCAGTATCGCTTTCACCTCTTTTTTAACTGCCGTAACCAGGCGGTCGCTTCCTATAAAACCTGTAAGGCACATGCATGCCTCTTTCTCTCTTGCGCCGCGCAGATTGAGATAACTCACAAGAAGGCCGGTCTGTTTTTCATGCCCGGCCAGGGCAAGACTTGTAAAGGTCTCAACCGGATTGCTTAACCTTATCATTGAAAGGGGCAGCCTGCTTACCGCAATCTCCCTCACTGCTTCAGCACCCGATTCCCATGAAGGAAAAAAATACCCGTAAACATCATCCCGCTCCGGAAGGTGAGATATCCTCACAATAGCCTTTGCCAGAACACCCAGCCTTCCTTCCGCACCGAGAACGAGATGCCGCAGATCAGGCCCGGCTGCCGATGCCGGGAAAGGGGGCAGATTCATGACTCCTTTCGGAGTATGAAGTTCGCCTCCTGCGAAAAGATTCTCAATTTTACCGTAATGAAGGGACTGCTGGCCGCTCGAACGTGTCATGATCCAGCCGCCCAGAGAAGAGTACTCGAAAGACTGCGGAAAATGACCGAGAGTAAATCCTTTTGCTCTCAGTCTTGCCTCAAGTTCAGGTCCCAGCACACCCGCTTCAAAGGTTGCAAGCAGGCTTTCCGGATCAATCTCCGTCAACCTGTTAAGCCTTCTCAAAGAAAGGCTGAGCACGGGCCGCCCGGTATCCGGTATTTTAAGATGCCCGGCAACACTTGTCCCTCCGCCGTAAGGAATAATCACTATCCCGTTCTTTCCGGCAAATTCCATCAGATCATCAAGCTCTTCAACCGTCGAAGGGAAAGCAACCCCGTCCGGAAATTTGCTCAGAGTGCCGCACCTGATATCTATCCAGTCGGGCATGCTCTGCCCGTGAGCAAGGTGAAGCCTTGTTTCCTGATCTACAGACACAAGGTCATGTGATGGCATGTTTGAAGCGGGCACTCTTTCCAGAATCTTTTCAAGAGGGATGTCTTCTACAGAAGATCCTTCCCCGATAAGACCTTTCAGAATTTCAAGCCCCTTTGCAGGGAGTTTGACATCAACCGAAAGATCACCCCAGCCGTTCCATCGTCGCATTCACCACACCCCGTCCATATGCGCTCCGCAATTCGGGCACATGCCTTTATCAACCGAATTTTTTTTCACATAAAATCCGATTCTTTCGATAAGTATTTTTCCGCATTTGTAACAGAAGGTGCTTTCTCCCGCTTCGCCCGGCACATTTCCCGTATAAACATACTTCAAACCGCATTTAATGCCGATCTCCCTTGCCGAAACAAGTGTTTCAAGAGGCGTTGATGGCAGGTCTTCAAGTTTGTATGTGGGATGGAATCTGCTTATATGCCATGGAGTCTCCGTGCCAAGTGAATCGGCAATAAACATGGCGAGTTCTTGAAGCTCTTTTTTATCATCATTTAAGCCCGGAATAAGAAGAGTTGTGACTTCCAAAAAAATGCCGGATGACTTCATATCCACCAATGTTTCCTTGACATTTTCAAGCTTTGCCCCGCACATTTTTCTGTAAAAATCTTTATTATATGCCTTCAGATCCACATTTGCCGCATCAAGAAAGGGCTGAATCATGGCAAGTGCTTCTCTCGACATGTAGCCATTTGTTACAAAAATATTCTTTAAACCTTTTTTTTGGGCAAGAATCGCCGTATCTCTTGCAAATTCAAAAAAGACCGTAGGTTCAGTATAGGTATAGGAGATGCTCCTGCATTTTCCTTTTACCGCAGCGGAAACAACATCTTCAGGGGCAAAACTCTCCCCTGTTATTAAGCCCTTGTAATTTGAAGGCATCTGGGAAATATCCGCGTTCTGGCAGAAAAGGCATTTGAAATTACACCCGGCTGTTGCAATCGAATAGGAGAGACTTCCGGGCAGGAAGTGAAAAAGAGGTTTTTTCTCTATGGGATCAATATGTCTTGCTATAAGCTTTCCGTAAACAAGTGTGTTAAGAACCCCTTCTTGGTTTTCACGCACACCGCATATCCCCCGCTTGCCGTCGTCTATGATACAATTGTGTTTGCATAGATTGCACCTGACTTTTTTATCCTTAAGATGTTCATAAAGAAGGGCTTCCAATGTTAATTCCTCCTTATGACGGCTTACCCCGCCACAGCGCTGCTGGTCTGTTTCGGGTAGGTGATTGTAAGAGGCTTTGTTCTGAATCTCGGAACAAGTGTGACAACTATGCCTGCAAAGGATCCGAACGGATATTTTTTTGCTATGTTGGTTTGTTCAAGCTTATCGGCGATTATCTGTGCGGGAAAAGAAAATCTGTTTACCGTTCCCCAAGATATTGGGACATCTCCCAGCATGCCTTTTATAATATTCTTGATTTCCCAGACATTAAAAAATCTTGCATGTCTGTAAACCGACTCGGAAAAAATTCCTTTTGCCCGCATGCTTATGAAATTAATCGACAAGCTGTTGAGAAACCCTATAAATATCTTGTCTTTTGCTACCCTGCAGGCTTCTTCTATGGCTTTTTCAGGGTTATTAACAAATTCCAAAGATGTGAAAAAAGATGCATAATTGAAGGAATTATCTTCAAACGGAAGGTCTTCCGCAAAGCCTCGGCGAAGCTCAACCCGGTTTCCCAACTTATTAAAAGCAGAATCGAGCATATCCTGTGAAGGATCAATTCCGGTTGCGGAAAGTCCCATGTCTATAAACGGAACAAGGCTTTCCCCTGTTCCGCAACCTATATCGAGAACTGTTTCCCTCCGGGCAGGCTGGAGCATCTCCATCATGAGTTTTTTTTCGAGAATTGAAAAAAGCCTGTTATCCGGTTTTTCAAACCACTGGTCGTATTCTTTGGTATCCTTATTGTTAAACACGTAACCCATGGTGGTTCTCTGCAACTATTTTAGTTTCCATCCGGAAATGGCCCTTTTGTGCGATCTCTGTGTCAATCTGCGGGATTTCTTGTGCGACGTACAAAGCGTATGTCTCCGCGCAATTCCTTTATTTCCTCGAGCTTGCCCAAAATTGCCTATTTCCGAATTGGAAATTTACATGTGTCCAAATTTGGTTTCCGGATGGACACTATTTTAGTATATTATCATCGCTATACGCCTGTAACGAAATCTTTGCATAACATCCGAACTATCGTCATGTTGAGGGATGGAACCGTGTCAGGCTTCTTTGGGAGCTGCTGCGCCTTCCGGTTTTTTACGGCTTTTTCTTCTAAACCGGCGCTTCTTTTTCGGCTTCGGTTTTTCTCCCTGTGCTTCGGCCGGTGCCATATCGTTTTTTGGCTCCAGTGCCAATTCCGCAATTTCTTCAACCTCCAAAGTCAATTCCACCTTTTCTTCTATTTGGCCTTCAGGGGTAAAACCAAAAAAACTACCGGGGAAATGATCTTTTTTGGGTTTTTTCTCAAGCTCTCTTACAGGCTGCCTGGCAGGGGTCCTTGCCGGAAAGCTTTTTTGTTTCCCCCGCTCACGGTTAAATTTCTCTTTTGTATCTTTTCCATATCTCCTTCCGGTAAAAACAGGCTTGCTGGTATCTTCAACGAACCAGTCGTCTTCCGGCCAGACTACCGGAATTTTGTGGCCCAGCTTGGCTTCAATGCTCTCGAGGTACAATACAAAATCCTCGCACGCGAGAGAAATGGCAATTCCGTCCTTACCGGCTCTAGCGGTGCGCCCGATCCTGTGAATATAGTTCTCGGCGTCCTGAGGCAGATCATAATTAATTACATGGGTTATATCTTCAACATGAATGCCCCGGGAAGCAACATCTGTTGCCACCAGAATCTTTATGCTCCCGTTTTTAAAACGCTCCATCAGGCTGAAACGCTGGCGTTGAGGCAGATCTCCTGTTATTCCCTCGGCAGGATACCCGTTTCTCTTCAGCTTTTCTGTCACCCATTCGACTCCCGATTTTGTATTTACAAAAATAAGAGATCTTGACCAGTTTTCTCTCTTAAACAGACCAAGCAAAAGGGAAAACTTGGACTCTTTACCTACATGAAACAGGCTCTGGTTTATCCCATCAACAACCACTTCTTCGGGCGCAACAGAAATGAATTCCGGCAGATTCATGTATTCATATGTCAATTCCAGAACACTGTATGAAAGTGTTGCTGAAAAAAGCATGGATTGCCTTTTCTGATAATGAGGAAGCTTCTGCAGGATATATCGCATATCCTTTGAGAAACCGAGGTCAAGAAGGCGGTCGGCTTCATCAATCACCACGATCTTTATTTCTGCTGTTTTGAAAATCCCCTGCTTGAAATAATCGATAATTCTTCCGGGGGTGCATATAACTATATCAACTCCCTTGCGAAGTATATCTGCCTGTTTCTGATAATCGACTCCTCCAACTATCTGCACATGAGTTAACCCTGTGTAGCGGCAAAGAATATTGGCCTCTTCATCAATTTGCTGGGCCAGTTCTCTTGTCGGAGCGACAATAATAGCCGACGGGAAACCCGCCACCCTGTCTTTAAACTCCAGAATGCGGGAAATTACAGTAACCAGGAAAGCCGCGGTTTTTCCTGTTCCTGTTTGTGCCTGGCCGGCAACATCTTTTCCAGTAAGAGATAAGGGCAATACACTGGCCTGTATCGGTGTGCAAAAAGTAAAGCCCGCATCCTTTATTCCCATGAGTATCTCGGAAGGCAAATTGAATTCCTCAAAACTGACGCTTGTCAGGAAGTTCGGTTTTTCAGCACGCTGTGGAACTTCCAGTTCCGGAAGCTCTTGTTCATCCGTCATTTTTTCCCTCGTTCCGTTGTAGAAAATAATTGAAAAGTTTGATTTAATTTAGGGAATTATACACCTTTGCATTATTAATGCAAGTGAAGGATTGATGGACTCGTAAAAAGTCATATGCGAACGGATTTGAGATTTTTGGGAGATAGATTTTTAAGGAACTGAGCGTTAAAAATCACAAGCTGTTTGAGGGTATTAGCCCGAGTTCTTGTGAT
>JBFYVZ010000056.1:0-2697 GCA_041298995.1 Desulfobacteraceae bacterium | reverse complement strand
ACGGCTTTGTAAAAAGTCATTCTGCTGTGTTGCGCTTCATCTTTCGTCATTGCAGCGTACTAACATGTACGCTTCATTCCTCAAGATTCGCGCGCCTTGCATAATGAGCTTTTTACTTTGCTGCACGAGTTATTACTTTTTCCGAGATCATCATTTTAAATGTCTGATCTAATATTAGTTTCTTAGGGGCTTGCCGGTCGAAAGCATGTGGTCAATTCTTGCGAGAGTCTTTTCCTCTTTGAGAAAATCGACAAAAGCCGTTCTTTCAAGCTTTAAAATGACCTCTTCGTCAATTTCACTGTTCGTTCTGACGTCGCCTCCGCTTATGACATATGCGATTCTTTTTGCAAGGAATGCGTCATATTCGCTGACAAACTTGGCACTCTGCATATTGAATATTTCAGCATTGATCATACCCTGTGCAGCTTCTCCGAAAACCTTAAGCTTTCTCTTGACCGGCGGCGCATATCCTTCATCCAGCATCTTTAAGACTTCTTTCTTTGCTTCACCGATAAGATAATCTCTGTTGAAAACTATCCTGTCTTTTGGACCCAGAAAACCGTTAGCTCTTGCCTCGGCAGCAGATGTTGATACCTTGGCCATTGCTATCGCCATAAATGCCGGAACGAAGAACTTTGCAAGATCAACATCAGCAACCGCATCGGGCACAGAAGATATAAGTTTTTTCCATAGATTCATGCATCCGCCGCCTGCGGGAAGAAGCCCTACGCCTATTTCAACCAGGCCCATGTAAAGCTCGGCATGGGCAACTATCCTGTCTGCGCCAAGGCATACCTCACAACCACCGCCAAGAGCCAGGCCATAGGGAGCGGCCACAACCGGGAAGGGAGAATATTTCTCTCTCTGGACCGCCATATGAAGCCTTTCTATCATCGTTTCGATCTCGGAATATCTCTTCTCTTTGGCCGCCATACTCACCTGCACAAGATCTGCTCCGGCTGAAAAGGCTCCGGGCATTCCGCCGGCCTGGTTGCCTATTATAAGGCCCGCTCCGTTCTGATCGACATAATCAAGAGCTTCATGCATGAATTCAATAAGCTCTACATTCAACGCGTTCATCTTTGTATGGAATTCACAGCAATAAACCCCATCGCCGATATCTATAAGAGATGCCGACTTGCAGCTCTTTACAAGCTTGTTGTCTCCCTTTAGGGCGGCAAGAGATATTATGCTTCTGCTGACGACATATTCTTTGTAGCCTTTTGTATTAAAATCGTAGTAATAGATCTTGCCCTTTTCGGTTTTGTAAAAAGAGGCGTTTCCTGCGGCAAGCATCTCTTTGACTTTTGCAGGAACCTTGAAGCCTTCCTTTTCCATCCTCTCCACCGACTTCTGAACGCCTATGGCGTCCCAGGTCTCAAAAGGCCCCATTTCGAAGTTGTAGCCCCACTTCATGGAGTTGTCTATATCGATTATGGTATCGGATATTTCCGGAATCCTGTTAGCCGCGTAGACAAGGCCGTTTGCAACAGCTTTCCAAACAAACTTTGCACCTTTGTCATCACCGTAAACAACAGCCTTAATCTTGTCGGGAAGAGTTTTTGCCTTTTTGGCTTCATCAAGGCATGGGAAAGCGGGCTTTTCATATTCTTCATATTCAAGAGTAGAAGGATTTATCACCTTCCGGACCTTCTTCCATTCCGGAGTCAGATCGGTTTTATAGAATCCCGCCTTTGTCTTCTTACCGAGAAGCTTCTTCTCAATCATTTTGTTCACAAATTCAGGGATAATGAAGCTGTCTCTCACCTCGTCATTAACCACAAGATCGTAGGTGTTTTTCGCGACGTGCCCCATCGTATCAAGCCCGACAAGATCCGAAGTTTTGAACATGGCTGTTTTCGGCCTTCCCATTGGAGGCCCGAAAAGGGCGTCGACTTCGGGAATCGTAAGGCCGTCTTCAACCATGAGCTGCATAGCCTTCACCATCCCCTGAACCCCTATTCTGTTTCCGACAAAATTGGGAGTATCTTTTGCCCTGACAATACCCTTTCCAAGAATTCTTTCTCCAAAATCACTCATAAATTCCAGAATTTCAGGAAGGGTTTCTTCGCCTGAAATGATTTCAAGGAGATGCATATACCGGACAGGATTGAAAAAATGGGTCCCCAGGAAATGCTGTTTGAACTCATTGCTTAAGCCTTCCGACATTGATTTCAAGGGAATTCCGGAGGTGTTCGAAGAAACTATCGTGCCCGGTTTTCTTATCTTTTCTATTCTTTTAAAAAGATCCTGCTTGACCTTGAGATTTTCAACTACAACCTCGACAATCCAGTCGCATGATGCAATCTTTTCAAAATCATCCTCAAGATTACCTATAGAAATGAGATCCGCGTCTTTTTTCTGCATAAGAAGAGCAGGGCTTGCCATAAGAAGGGTGTCAAAACCTCCCTTTACGATCTTGTTTTTTGCTTTGGAATCATTTTTCTGTTCATCCGTCAAATTGAATGGAACAATATCCAGCAATAACGTCTTAACGCCGGCGCTGGCAAGGATAGCGGCTATCCCTCCGCCCATGACACCGGAGCCGATAACAGCGGCAGTTCTTATTTTTCTACTCATAATTACCTCCTGAAATAATGTTAAAACAAGCATGAATGAATACTCATTCACTTAACAGAGCCTTATGCTGGATGTCAAGAAAAATCTCTTTTCCCGTTATCTTGATTATAATATAAC
>JBFYVZ010000053.1:0-8993 GCA_041298995.1 Desulfobacteraceae bacterium | reverse complement strand
ATTACTCCTGCTTTTGCAACCGCGTATGCCCCGTTAAAAATGGGCGGGACTTTTCCGGCTCTTGAGGCGGTGTTGATTATACTTGCCTGTCTTCCGAACATTATAGGCAAAATGGCTCTTGTGACTCTGAAAACACTGTGAAGATTTACATCTATTGTTCTCATCCATGCTTCTTCATCATAAGTATGAACGGCATTAGGGACGCCGAATGAAGCCCCGGCATTATTGCACAAAATATCGACATTGCTGAAGCGCCCTTTAACAGCGTCAGCCATAACTTGAATCGATTCTTTGTCTGTTGCATCAAGATATACAGGCAGAGCCTTGACGGAGAATTCATCTTCAAGGCTTTTGACAATTTCCGACATCTCTTCCCACGTTCCGGTTTTGACAGGGTCACCATGAGAGCTTGGTTTGCCGAGGTCGGCAATTATTATGTTACATCCTGATTCGGCCAGTTTCTTTGCGATAGCGTATCCAATGCCGGTTTTTTTCCCCGAACCTGTAATAAGAGCTGTTTTTCCTTTCAAATCATTATACATGTGATCCTCCAGTATGATATAGTCGAATGCCGTTCGATAAATGATTATTAATTGATTATGAAAAGGCGGTCAACATAAAAAATCGGGCAGTGAATTCTTGACAGTGAACTGTGAAAAGTGGATAGTGAATAGTGAAAAGTTAATGGTGAACAGTGAAAATGAAAAAATCTACATGTCTTCTCGGCGCACACTTTTCAATTTCAGGCGGGCTTCATGAGGCTTTGCTTGAGGCCAAAAAATATGGCTGTTCCGCGCTTCAGATGTTTACCAAAAACTCCCGATCCTGGAAAGAACGGACTGTTTCGGATGACGAGATCGAATTGTTCAAAAAAACCAGGCAAAAAGCAGGTATTAAATGTATAGCATCCCACACTTCCTATCTCATAAATCTTGCCGCGCCTGATTCCGAAAAGCATTCATTATCCTGCAGGGCGCTTGAACAGGAACTCATCAGGTCATCGGCGCTTGATATAGATTTTGTTGTGCTTCATCCGGGCTCTTTAATGGGAGATGGTGAAAAAAAAGGAATTGACCGGATTTCAAAAAGCATAAACGGCATATTCAAAAGAGTTCCTGAGATACGCACGCGGCTTTTGCTGGAAACTACGGCAGGGCAGGGAACAGGAACAGGGCATACATTCGAACAGCTTCATGAAATGATTGAGAAGATAAACCGGAAGGAGAATATAGGGGTTTGCCTTGACACCAGCCATATCTTTGCCGCAGGCTATGACATAAGAAATAGAATTTCATATTATAAAACAATAGACGAGTTTGATAAAATAACAGGTCTCGACAGGCTCTTTCTTATTCATCTGAATGACTCGAAAAAATGCCTCGGTTCGCATGTTGACAGGCACGAACATATCGGAAAAGGAGAAATCGGGATGGATGCTTTCAGACTTATCATGAACGACAGGCGGCTTACCGCTATCCCCAAGATCATTGAAACCCCGAAGACCGGTGGCGGAAGAGACTGGGACAGGATTAACCTGAGCAAGCTAAAGCTGATGATTTAACCCTTCAGAAGTTTTTTAAGGCCTTCAAGAGTTCCTTTCCATTGAGTATCCTCACCGAGCATTATTGCAATAATAATGCTTTTTTCAACGCTGACTTCGAAAACAATCTCTTCATCTCCGATTTTAAAAACAGCCTCTCCCCATCTTTCGGCGGGCAGACCGGTAGTTTCACAGTCGTAATCCGTCCGGATTTCCCCCGTCATTCTTATATCACTCATCAGTTCTCCTTTCATTAAAGACGCTTTACGGCTGGAATATCTTTTAACCCCTATACCTGGCGCTGGCGCAACTAAGCATGAGAACACAGGAGCCGGTAGTCAGGAGCCAGAATAACCATAGTATTGTTTTTCTTCTGTATTCTGACTCCTGTATTCTCATATAAATTTGGAGATGATTCCATATTATTCTATTTCGATTGTATCACCCGGCCTGGGAGCAAAGGCGGAATATCCTGCCTGCGCAAGAAAACCGGTAAAAGAGAGTGTCTGTTCTTCTTCACCATGGACAACAGCGATTCTTTTAATTTTTAGATTCGATTCTTTTAAAAAACGCAGCATTTCATTTTTATCGCCGTGAGCGCTGAAACCGCCAAGTTTTACAACACGAGCTTTAAGGGGATATTCCTTGTTAAGGATCTTAATAACAGGCGCCTCGCCTTTTCTACCGGATTCTTCATATGCAATTCCATAATCCTGAATACGGCGTCCAAGCGTGTTTTCGGCCATAAAACCGACTATGAGAATTGTATTGTTAGGGTTATGCGCCTTGTACCGGAGGTGATGGAGAACTCTTCCGGCTTCACACATTCCCGATGCAGAAATTACAATATGCGGGGTGTTATCTCTCATAAGTGTCATTGATTCATCTACTGAAGAGATGAAATTTACCTGTTCGAACGAAAAGGGATTTTCCCCTTTAGAAAGAAATGTATCTATTGTCTCACGGCTGTAAACTTCCGGGTGTTCTCCGAAAACTTGTGTTATCTTTGATGCAAGCGGACTGTCCACATACACCGGAAGTTTTGGCGTTTCTCCTTTATCATACAGTTCATGAAGAATGTATAACAGTTCCTGTGTCCTGCCGAATGCAAAGGCCGGAATAATTAATACCCCGCCTCGTTTTACAGTATCGTTTATAACTTTTTTAAGCTGAGGCTTTAAATCTGATATGGGTTCATGTTCTCGATTCCCATAGGTGCTTTCAATGATGAGAAGATCTATGTTTCTGTCTTCTTCGGGGAAGAGGGCATTAGGATTTTTTATTATGGGCTTGTCGTATCTTCCTATATCGCCGGTATAACATAACGTAAACTGACGTCCATTTTCTTTTATTTTTATTACAGAGAGGGCAGATCCGAGGATATGCCCTGCTTCATAAAATGTGCAGGTTGCGTTTTGTCCGACTTCAACAGGTGTGCGATAGGGATAGCCATCGAAACTCTGAAGAGCCTTTTCAGCATCTTCGATCGTATAAAGCGGGCTTATCCGGTCAAGATTATTTTCATCTATTAACGCCGTTATCCGTTCGATGTTCAATTTATTACCTTCAATCTTTAACATGTTTGCTATTTCGTTTTTTCTGTTTTTTTTACTTTTACTGCTCTTTGATAACAGGACATTTCGAAGGGATTTATAATTCAGGTAGTTTGTATCGGATTCCTGGATATGCGCCGAATCGAGTAAAAGATATGTACAGGCATCAGCAGTTGCCCGCGTACATATTACACGGCCGGGAAAGCCGTTTTTGGTTAAAAGAGGAATCCTCCCTGAATGATCTATGTGTGCGTGGGAAAGAACAAGATTTAATATCGAACCGGGATCAAAAGGGAATGATTTGTTTTTATCATCCGTATCCTTCCTGCGGCCCTGAAACATTCCGCAATCAAGAAGTATTTTGTCTGCATTTGCAGATATAAGGTGCATTGATCCGGTTACTTCTCTGACGGCGCCATAAAATGTTACTTGCATATCAATTCTCCCGAAATAGAGTGTTTTTTAAAATAGTCCATTCAATATCAAACCCGTTGGCTACAACAGATGCGATATGACCGTTGAAAAAATGATGCCTGATCTCCCATCTTTTGTTATTATAGTTAACGGCAAGGGATTTGTCGCTTAATATCTTTTCAATGCGGCAGCCTGAAAGACCGATTATTCCAGTACCCGCGGCTTTTAATACGGCTTCTTTGGAAGTCCAGAAGCGGAAAAAAAGAATCTCCCTGTCCGAATCCGAAAGAGCCCATTCCCGCGGCCCTGCAATTTTATTGCATAGAGCTTTTGAACAGGGCTTGATTTTTTCAATATCAATTCCTGTTTCCGTCCGCGCGATTACTCCGCCCACATATTCGGTTTTGTGAGTAACGGACCAGAAGTTGCCGTCAAAGGGAACAGGCGCACCGTCTTCATTCTTGGCAAGGCAGCCGAGATTGACCCCGCTTTTGATGGAAGAAATTTCGAGCGCAAATCTTGCGCGGGCACTTAATGCTTCAACCTTTTTTCTTCCTTTAAGATTTCTTTCACTTTCCGGAACAGCAAGAATGACCGGAAACATAACTTTACTTTTTAA
Organism: Desulfobacteraceae bacterium; assembly: GCA_041298995.1. GTDB lineage: Bacteria > Desulfobacterota > Desulfobacteria > Desulfobacterales > RPRI01 > RPRI01. The sequence continues at coordinate 4,867 of JBFYVZ010000053.1, read as the reverse complement.
CGTCAGCTTCACTTAGAATTATCCTGCAATCGGCAACAGTTGAGCCCTTTTCATGGGAAAGGAGCGGGTTTATATCCATTTCCAGTATTTCGGGATGATTCAGGCACATTTCGGAAAGGCTGACAATGGCTTTTTCGAGAGATTCAATATCGCAAACCGGTCTTCCCCTGAATCCCCTGAAGAGCTTGTATCCTTTTATGCCCCGGACCATCCTGCGGGCTGAGTTTCTCCCCACAGGAGCAAGCCTGAATACTACATCCTGGAAAAGCTCCACGAATATTCCGCCCAAACCGAACATCAGCAACGGGCCGAAAATCGGGTACCTGTTCATTCCGAGAATGACTTCCTCTCCTTTTTTTGCCATTTGCTGAATCAGTACGCCATTAATTTCAGCCTTAGAATCAAACACTGCCGCCCTTTTTACTAGTTCATCAAATGTTTTTAACACATTCTCCCTGTTCTCGATTCCGAGCATCACTCCGCCTGCATCGGACTTGTGAAGAATCTGGGGAGAAACGATCTTCATCGCGACAGGAAAAGTAATTGCTTCAGCTATTTCAGCGGCTTCATTCCTTGTTTTTGCCAGACCGGCAGGAAGTATTTTAAATCCGTAACACTCCAGCAGTTTCCCGCCTTCAATTTCGCCAAGTTTCAATCTGTCTTCGGCAACACAGTTTTTAATGATTGCAGCAGCGCGATCTTTGTCATGTTTGAAGTCATATGGGGCGAGCTGCTGGCGGTTAAGCCATGTTGAATACTGATAAAGAGCTCCAAGAGACTTGGCGGCATTTTCAGGAAATCTGAAAACCGGAATTCCATGCTCCTGAAGGTATTTTACGCCTGCGGATACGTCAAAAATACCCATGAAGCAGCAGAGGACCGGCTTGCTGGAGCGCCTTGCGATTCTTGCAATAGCTTCCGCAGTGCCGAGGGCGTTTGTCATTGATTGTGGAGTAAGTATTACAAGCGCTCCGTCCACACCCTCGTCCCTGATTACGGCGGCAAGTGCATTTTCATATCTGTCCTGAGCCGCGTCACCAATAATGTCGACGGGGTTGTGGACATTGGCGGTCAGCGGGAGATGACTTCTTAGAGCTTCAACCGTTTCTTCGGAGAATTTTGCAAGGGCCAAACCGGATGAGATGGTCATGTCGGTTGCAACGATGCCAGGACCGCCGGCATTTGTGACAATTGCAATCCTGTTGCCTGTCGGAACTTTTCTTCTCAGTTTACCGACCTCATTTTCATTTTTATAAGCAAAGGCGCTTGCAAAATCGAAGAGTTCGTCGATTGAATCCGCGCGAATTATGCCCGACTGCCTGAAAATGGCGTCGTATACCGCTTCAGTGCCGGCCAGAGCGCCTGTATGTGATGCCGCAGCCATGGCGCCGGCACTTGTTCTTCCTGATTTAATCGCGATGACCGGCGTGGGCCTGAAATCCCCCGATGTGATTTTATTCACAGCTTCGATGAACTCGGGTCCGCGACGGAGCTCCTCAAGATAAATCATTATTACCTCGGTATCGGTATCCTGATGGAGGTACAGCAGAAGATCAAGCTCGTCTACATCCGCTTTATTTCCTATTGAGATGAACTTTGAAAAACCGAAATCCCTGTCCGCGGCAAAATCGAGCACCGCTGTGCAAAGTGCGCCACTCTGGGAAATAAATGATATATTCCCGAATTTTGGCATGCGCGCTGAAAAACTGGCATTAAGCCCGACTATGGGGTTGGGGTTGATTACGCCAAGACAGTTGGGGCCTACAACCCTGATTCCGGCTTTGCGGCAAACCGAAACGATCTCATTCTCAATTTCGAGTCCCTTGCTGCCAACTTCACGGAAACCGGCCGATACTATTACAAGGCCTCTGACTTTTTTTTCAACAGCCTCGTAAACTGCTTTAACCGCAATTGCCGGAGGTAGAATGATTATTGCGAGATCAATATCATCAGGTATTTCCGTAAGTCTCGGGTAAGCTTTTACGCTTAATACCGATTTTGCGGACGGGTTCACAGGATAAAGCGTTCCTGTATATCCTCCTTTTAAAATGTTTGCGAAAATATCGTGCCCCACTTTGCCGGGCGTTGTGGAAGCGCCTATTACAGCTACCGATTTTGGTGAAAAAATTGGATCAAGATTGCTCATTTTTTATCCTCAAGGCCTCTTCATACACTGCTTTTTTAGGTAGACCGAATTTTTTTGCCGTCTCTTTTGCAAGAACGGACAGTGGTTTTCTGTTTGAACGGATACTTTCCTTCAGCTCCTTCGTGACTGCTTCCGGAGAAGAAACCTCTTTTTCTTCACAGCCTGATACGAGAAGGGTGCACTCACCTTTTATTTCCGGACGCTGTTTTAAAACGGCGAGTATTTCAGATAGAGTTCCTCTTATAAATTCTTCGTGAACCTTCGTTATCTCGCGGGATAAAACGGAATCCCTTTCACCGGTTACCGATTTAATTTCTTCGATAAGCCGCAGAATTCTCCTTGGAGATTCGTAAAAGATAACAGTTCTTTTTTCTTTTTTCAGATCTTTCAGCAGATCGAGGCGCTTTTCCTTTTTTTTGGGGCAGAAGCCGATGAAGATAAAAGAATCGGTCGCAAGACCTGATACCGATAATGCTGCAACAGCGGCCGATACTCCTGGAACAGGGACTATATTTATCCCGGCCGCGACGGCTTCTTTTATCAGGCGGTACCCGGGATCTGAAATAACTGGAGTTCCTGCATTGGAAACAAGAGCAACGGATGATCCGTTTTTAAGCCTGTCGATCAGGCCGGGAGTTCTCTCTCTTTCGTTATATTCGTGATAAGATATTAAACGGCCCTTAATGCCGTGCATGGATAAAAGCTTTCCGGTATGGCGTGTGTCTTCCGCTGCGATAAGATCGGCATTCTTTAAAACCGACAAGGCTCTTAAGGTAATGTCATCCCTGTTCCCTATCGGAGTCGCAACCACGTAAAGAGTTCCGGGTCCGGCATTTGAGCCGGTATCATCGGTAAGCGAGGTCGAAGGCATTTTTTATAATCTCTATTTCAGGATCTTTTCCTCCGGGACTTATTGAAACGACATCAAATCTTGCTTTTGAACCGCTCTGATTCGTAACTTTTAAAAAGTAGAGAGCAACCATCGATATTTTTCTCATTTTTTTCGGGGTCACAGCATACTTGGGATTTCCGTAGCTGACCGATTTTCTCGATTTCACCTCGACAAAAACTATGGTGTTTTTTTCTTTCGCGATTATATCGATTTCTCCAAGTTTTGTCCGGTAATTCTGCTCTATAATTTTGTATCCCTGCCTTTTAAGATGCTTTACCGCCGTTGACTCGCTCTCTTTTCCGAATTGCTGGTCTTTTGACGGCATATATTCAATCTCGTCAGAGTATTTAAGTATCTATTTTTATCTAAGCCATGACTGGATATTGGTTTTCATAACTTTATAGAAGCCAGAAGTCAGGAGCCGGAATTCAGAATAGAAGCGGTATAATATCAGCCGGAATAGAAATCACAGTTCTTCTTGTTTTTGAAGTTAATTTAAACGTCTCATTTTCATCTGACTCCTGAATTCTGGCTCCTGACTCCTGAATAGTTATCATAAAGTCTCTCTGACCCCCTTAAAACTTTTCCTGTGAATCGGGCAGCATCCGAATCTTCGGACAGCTTCTTTATGTTCTTTAGTGGGATATCCTTTGTGCTTGTCAAATCCGTATTCCGGATATTCGCAGTGGTATTTTTCCATAAGCCTGTCCCGTGTAACTTTTGCCACGATTGATGCAGCGGCAATAGAGATGCTTAAACAATCGCCCTTCGGGATAGCCATTTGAGGAAGATCATACGGAATCTGGAATATCCCGTCTATAATTAGAAAATCGGGTTGAGGCATCAGGTTTTGAACGGACATTTTCATCGAAAGGAGCGAGGCATAAAGAATATTTAAGCGTATGATCTCCGGGGGGTCAACAATTCCTATTCCTATGGAAACAGCATGTTCGTAAATTTTATCGTATAGAAAATCCCGCCTTTTGGGCGTCAATTTTTTTGAATCGGTAACACCTTCAATAGGAGATGAAAGGGGAAATATTACTGCTGCTGAAACGACAGGGCCGGCAATTGGACCTCTACCGGCCTCGTCAATGCCTGCTATTCTTGCGTAGCCGTTATTACCGGCCTCAATTTCATACGCCCACAGATCAAGTGCCATGGATTTATTAAGTAAATTAATCAGTTGACCCGGCGTTCTTTGAGCCTTGATGCTTTGCCTCTTAATTTTCGCAGGTAATAGATTTTTGCCCGTCTTACACGGCCGTGACTGATAACTTCAATCCTGTCTATAACAGGTGAATGAAGCGGAAAAATACGTTCTACCCCGACACCATAGGATACTTTTCTTACGGTGAAAGTAGAATTCGAAGCGCCTCTGTGTTTGCTGATAACAACGCCTTCAAATGCCTGGATGCGCTCTTTTTCACCTTCTCTGATTTTAACATATACCTTAACCGTATCTCCTATTACAAAATCAGGATGATCGAGACGCATGGTTTCAAGTTCCAACTGCTTTAACGGGTCCATTATAATCTCCTAACTGAATTTATTATAAAATATTATATATCATGTCGAAATATTGAAAAGAAAAACTCTAATGCCAGATTATTAATTTTTTTTCAACCCCTAATTAGTTTCCATCCGGAAATGGCCCTTTTGTGCGATCTTGGCGTCAATCTTCGGGATTGCTTGTGCGACATACATCGCGTATGTCTCCGCGCAATCCCTTGATTTTCTTGAGCTTGCCCCAAATTGCCTATTCCCAGATTGGAAACTTAATTGTGTCCGGAATCAGTTTCCGGATGGACACTAAATAGTTACTTTAA
>JBFYVZ010000024.1:0-11881 GCA_041298995.1 Desulfobacteraceae bacterium | reverse complement strand
GAAATAATTTTATATTGGGAGAAGAATCATCATTGTGACGTGTTCTGGCGGAATGACTAAAGGTATCATTAAATGGATTATTTCAAGATCCTGAATCTGCATAAAGAACCTTTTTCCAATTCGCCGGAGCCGGAATTTTTCTTCCAGTCAACGGAACATCTGGCCTGCCTCCAGCAACTGGAGCTGGCCATCCGTTTGCGCCGCGGCCTTAATGTCGTGATGGGCGAGGTGGGAACCGGGAAAACAACTCTCTGCCGGCAGCTTATACTCAGATTTTCCGAATCTGAAGATGACCGGAACGGGATTGAAACCCATCTCCTGCTCGATCCCTCTTTCAGCAATCCACGTGAATTTCTGACCACAGTCGCTATTACATTCGGCATGTCCGGATCGGGCGGGGAAGAGAGCGAGTGGCAGCTCAAGGAATATATAAAAAAATATCTGTTCCGGAAAGGCGTGGACGAAAAGAAAACGGTCGTGCTTATAATAGACGAGGGGCAGAAACTTCCGGAATTCTGCATGGAGATACTCCGCGAGTTTCTAAACTATGAAACGAATGAATTCAAGCTCCTTCAGATCGTCATATTCGCCCAGAACGAATTCAGGCAGATTCTGAAAGCGCATGAGAATTTTGCGGACAGGGTCAACCGGTATTCTTTTCTGAAACCCCTGAATTTCAGAGAAACAAGATTGATGATTCGTTTCAGGCTGGCACGTGGCGGCCGTCCATCCGGTATGTCTGAAATATTCACTTTTCCCGGGATATGGGCGGTATATCTGGCTACAGGCGGCTTTCCGAGAAAGATTATAACCTTCTGTCATCAGATTATGCTTGCGCTGATTATTCAAAACCGGACAAGGGCAGGCTGGTTTCTGGTTCGCTCTACTTCAAGGCGGCTGATGCCGGGACTGATAAGGAAAGAAAGATGGGCGACAGCGGGACTTCTCACTGTGATGCTTCTGGCTTTTGTGGTATTGATGCCGGGATTATTGAACGGAACGAAGTCGGCTTCATCGTTAAAGCCGGCGGCAAAACAGCCGGAACCTGTTCAAAACAGGGCTGCTGTGATCGAACCGGTCAAGATCGATACGGTCGTAACCGCGCCGGTTAATGCCGTAAAACCGGCGGTTACTGTCACGACGGATATCACTCCTCCGCCTGCAAAGGCGGCTTTGGAGGTTTCAAAGCCGGAGCCTGCAATTCCGGAGAGTCTCGGATATCTGAAAATTCGCCGCGGTGGAACAGTATTTTATCTGTTGCAGGAGATTTACGGAAGCATAGAAACTGCCCGCTTTCAGGCGCTGAAAAAAGCGAACCCCCAGATAAGAGATGTGAACATGGTATGGGCAGGGGATACGATCCATTTTCCCGCAATACCGGTAAAGAATAATCCTCTCCCGTCGGAAAAAATATGGGTGCAAATCGCGCAAAAGAAAGGTCTTAATGAGGCTTACCAGTTTTTCAAGGACTATCCATCGGATCAGCCGGGCATCCGCCTGATACCGTCGTGGGACAGAAATGGCGGCCTTGTTTTTTCGATAGTCCTTAAGAACGGTTTTGGCGGTGAAGCGGAGGCAAAGGACGCTATTCTGAAACTGCCGAAAACTACCGCGTACGTCGCGGAAATCATGAAAAACAGGGGCAATGACGCAGTATATTTCGCTAACTGAAGGACGTTCTTCGTGCCTTTGTGCCTTTGTGTGAGAAATTAACTTTTTACAAAGCCGAAATTCAGAGGGCAAAGTAAAAAGCTCATTATGCAAGGCGCGCGAACCTTGAGGAATGAAGCGTACATGTTAGTACGCTGCAATGACGAAAGATGAAGCGCAACACAGCAGAATGACTTTTTACGAAGCTGCTAATCTCTAAGGAGGATATAACAATGAGAGATGCATATATAGTAACATCAGTAAGGACTCCCGGTTGCAGAAGGGCAAAAGGGGCATATAAAGATACGAGGCCTGAAGATCTGTTGTCTTTTATTTTAACCGCTGCGGTTGAAAAGACACGGAATCTTGCAAAGAAAGACGTTGAAGACCTCATGATCGGATGCTCCTTTCCGGAAGCCGAACAGGGGCTTAATATCGGACGAATTGCCGCCCAGATAGCCGGTTTCCCGGATGAGGTTTCGGGCGCTACTGTGAACCGTTTCTGCTCGTCGGGGCTTGAGGCGATTGCCCTTGCCTCTTTACGGGTTATGTCGGGATGGTCCGATGTCGTTATCGGAGGCGGAATAGAATCTATGACATTTGTTCCGATGGGAGGAAATTTTCCCAGGCCTCATCCGGAACATACAAAAAAACAGGCTGATCTGTACTGCTCAATGGGAATAACGGCGGAAAACGTGGCGAACCGGTATAATATTCCCCGGAAGGATCAGGATGAGTTTGCATATAATTCACAGATGAAGGCCTCGGAAGCATTGAGCAAAAAGCTTTATAAAGAGATAGTCCCGACGCCGGCATCAAAATTTGTTCTTCAAAAAGACGGAACATATAAAAAAGAGACTTTCATTGTGGAAAGCGACGACGGAATCAGGCCCGATACAACAATTGAAGGCCTTGCCAAGCTGAGACCAGCTTTTGCAGCGGGTGGTTCGGTTACAGCAGGAAATTCCTCACAGACAACGGACGGAGCAGCCGCGACAATCATAATGAGCGGCGATAAGGCAAAAGCTTTAGGTTTAAAGCCGATTGCAAAACTGAAGTATTATACAACGGTAGGGTGCCGTCCGGACGAAATGGGCGTAGGGCCGAAATATGCGATTCCAAAGCTAATGAAGCTCGCCAAAATGGATTTAAAAGAGGTAGGCCTGTTTGAATTAAACGAGGCATTTGCCTCCCAGGCCCTTTACTGTATCAGGGAACTGGGCCTTGACATGGCGAAGGTAAATATCCATGGCGGAGCAATAGCCCTCGGCCATCCTCTTGGATGCACCGGAGCCAAGCTGTGCGCGACTCTTATTTCAAGCATGAGAGAAAAAGGCGTAAAATACGGAGTCGAATCGATGTGCATCGGCGGCGGTATGGGCGCTGCGGCTTTGTTTGAACTTTGTGAATAGGACTAAATAACAGGATTCAAGGATTCAGGGGTTCAAGGGTTCAAGCGAAAAAACAGGTCTTATGCGATAAAACAGGGGCTGTCTGAGAAGGCAGCCCCTTTATTTTAATTCTGGATTACCCTCAGAAGAATTTCTTCAATATTTTCAAACTTCATATCAAAAAGCTTTTTTGTTTCTATTGCAACGCCGTCCATTTCAGCCGAAAAAAGCCCGGCTTCAATTATCTTTCTGTTTGTGACTATAAATCCGGAAAAGGTTTTCCATTCGATTATGACGCCGCGGTTTAAAAATTCCGGGCCAAGTTCTTTTGATATAAGGTTGAAAAATTTTATTGTTACTTTGCCTTTGAATGAATCGGAGCCGGTTTCCGCAGGAATGCAGGAAATCCCGCTTCTCATGGATGATAGAACTCCGCCTTTTCTCATTGTTGCGCCGGCAAGTCCCGGCATTGCAGCGGAAAGAGAGATCACTGATCCGTCTTTTACTATTGCTGAATTGACATCATCAACAGGCTTTCCATTGAGAAAAATTGTCTGGATCCTCTTGTCGAGATAGTCCTGTCCAATAAACATCCTGTTGCATAAGAACTCTTTAACGCTGCAGCCGACTTTACCCTTTATAATGAAACCGTTTTCAAGAAGCTGGAAAAAGATAGAAATCCTGGCAGGATTGAATGTCAGCAAAAGTGATGGAGATGATTGACTGTTCATGATATTAAATGATTATCGGTTTCATAAAAAGAATAAAAGGGAGACCTCTAAAAGGTCCCCCTTTTATAAAAAAACGGTTTACCAGTTGAAGACTTTGTCGAGATCCTCGTCCTTGACAGCAAATGTCACGTTATGCGGCGGGAGCGGCTCGTTTTTAAAGTAATCAGGGAGTCTGTCGTGCTTTGAAGTAAATCCTGCCTGAATATTGAATTCTCTTTCATTTTTCAGCACCGATTTCCCCAGGGCGACCACATCATCACCGGTCAGATTCGCGCCGGTAAATCCGCTAAGAAGATCCAGCAGGGCCTGGAAAGTATCCGGCTGGTCGAGAATCGCGAATGCAATGAAGAGGCACATTCCCGTGGAATCGATTGCGGCGGTTGCTATCTGGAGATTTCTTGAAAGATCAATCTGGCCTTCAGGTTTTAGTGCGTCAACCTTGCCACCCACCCCGAGTATGTTTGCGGTAACAGCGTAACCTGCCGTATGATCGGCACCCATTGTAGATGTCGCATAAGTGACGCCCATACCTTGAACAGCTCTAGGATCGTAAGCCGGCATCGATTGTCCTTTTACGACCGGAACTCTTTCGACGCCGAATACTTTGCCGGTAACCGCAGCACCGTTTCCGAGGATACGGCCAAGGTGAGTTCCTTTTCCCACCTCTTTTACAAGGTTAATTGCAGCCTTTGCGTCTCCGAATTTTGCGAGGCCCGCATCCATGGCAACGGCAATTGTGGCGCCCATTTCTATAGTGTCGAGGCCGTAATCGTCGTCGAGGCGGTCCATCATCGCGATTGCATCGAGGTCATCGATTCCACAGTTTGCGCCATGCGCCCAGATAGTTTCATATTCGGGCTGCTTTGTTAAAAAATTGCCATCCTTGTCGTTGTATATTCCGGAGCATCTGATAACACAGCCTTTATGGCAGCCGTGGGTTACGACTCCGCCGCGTGCCTGTTCAGTGGCTGCCTGAGTTTCACCGCTGATTTTTGAAGCACCCGCAAAGCGCCCGGTTTTGAAATTGTTTGTAGGAAATCCGCCAGCTTCGTTTATTACGTTGGTCAGAACATTGGTTCCATAAGCAGGAAGTCCTTCGCCGGTGACAGGGTGTTTTTTAAGCCCCTGAACAAAATTTTTATTGGCTTCTTTGAATTTTTCAGGATCTTTCGGACTTCTGTTCGGCATGCCGGTGTCGTCCAAAACAATAACTTTAACGCCTTTTGCCCCCATTACTGCCCCAACACCACCCCGTCCGGCATGGCGGGTTGGCCTGAGTTCCATATCTGTAAAGGCAACCGAAGCTGCCGCAAGTTTCATTTCTCCGGCAGGACCGATCGATATGCAGGCGATCTTGTCACCATATTCCTTTTTCATCTTTTCGACCAGATCATAGTTGCCGAGCATTTTAAGGCTGTTGTCGGCGGCTATCTTAACCCCGTCCTTATTTATGAAAACCTTATAGATTGTTTCGTTTTTAGGGGCGCCTTCAAGAACGATCGCCGCATAGCCGAGTCGTCCCAGCACCTGGGCTGCCTGTCCGCCTGAATTGGCCTCTTTTATGCCGCCCGTAAGTGGGCTTTTGCAACCTACGGATATCCGGCCCGACATCGCGGCAAGAGATCCGCTCAGGAGTCCCGGTGCAATTACAAGCTTGTTTTCTGCGCTGAGGGGATGACACAATGGAGGGACCTCTTTTGCTACTACGGCGGAAGTCATGGCTCTTCCTCCAAGGCCAGCATAATTGTCGAGTGAGCCGGTTGTAGCTTTGGGGCCTCCGTCTGCGCCCATGTTAATTCTTAGAATCTTGTCCATAAGCGACCTCCTTTGTTTGGGTTGAAATGGTTTGAATTTGTTATTTGATAAAGGCGGGATGTTTATGTTAATACTAGCATATTGATTCTCATAACGACATTAATTTGTCAAGAAACATAAAAAAAGGTCAAAACTTGAAAATTGCAAGCTTTAACGTCAATGGAATCAGAGCAAGAATGCCTGTGATACTTGACTGGATTGAAAAGGAATCTCCGGATATACTTTGTATGCAGGAAACAAAGGTGCAGGATAACGAATTTCCGAAAGATGCTTTTGAAGAAAAAGGATATCATTGCGCTTATAAAGGCCAGAAAAGTTACAATGGTGTCGCAATCTTAAGCAGAGAGGTTCCGTCAAGGGCCGAGTTCGGACTGGGCGATGATGATGAATCGGAAAAACCCAGGATTGCCTCGGCATATTTTGAATATTTTACTGTGATTGATACCTACATACCTCAGGGGAGAGAACCGGGTTCCGAACAATTCCTATACAAGCTGGCTTGGTTTGACCGTCTGCTGAAATATTTTGAAAATAATTTTACTCCGGATACGCAGGTGGTATGGGTCGGGGATTTTAATGTCGCTCCGAAACCGATTGATGTTTATGATCCTGTTAAATTACTTGGAAGCGTTGGTTATCATCCGCTGGAGCATGAAGCCTTGTCGAATGTTATGAAATGGGGATTTGCCGATGTATATAGAACCCACAAGCCTGATGAAAAAGAGTTTACTTTCTGGGATTACCGGATCCCAAATTCGGTTAAAAGGGGTCTTGGCTGGAGGCTTGATCATATATGTGCCACAAAAAGTCTTGCCGAAAAGTCCGTTTCGGCATGGATAGACAAGGTTCCCCGGCTTGCGGAAAGACCATCGGATCACACACCTATTGTCGCGGAGTTTAATTTGAGGCGTAAGGCGTAAGTCGTGAGGCGTGAGGGGAAAAAGTGAAGGAAATGATTCGAGGGTTTCCGCTATACTGATTGGCGGACCTTCGACAGGATTCAAGGGGCAAAGGCACAAAGCGGAAAAACGGTTTCTGGTTTATAGTTTCCGGTTTCTGGTCAAAAGAAAAAGGAACAGCGTGAATCAGGGATAATGAGTATTAGAAAACGAATTCAAAGCCCGAAGTTCGAACAATAAACCAGAGACCAGGAACCATAAACCATAAACCAGGAACCAGAGACCAAAGTTGGTTTTATCCGTTTTTCTTTTCAAACTCTTTCATGAACCCGATAAGAGCTCTGATCGCATCCAGAGTTGTCGCGTTATAAATAGATGCGCGGCAACCGCCGACAGAACGATGCCCTTTTAATCCGCCGAACCCGCTTTTGGTTGCTTCCTGTATAAATTTTCCCTCAAGCTCTTCATTCGGGAGCCGGAAGGTTACATTCATCAGAGAGCGGCTCCCTTTTTCGGCGGTCCCTTTATAAAAACTACCCGAATCAAAGGTTTCGTATAAAAGCCGGGCTTTTTCCTTATTGATCTCTTCGATTTTATCAAGACCGCCAATTGTTTCTTCCAGCCATTTCAGGACGAGCTGAATTACATATATCGAAAAACAGGGAGGAGTATTGTAGAGTGAATTTGAAGAAGAAAAGGTGGTGTATTTCAGCATTGACGGAAGATTATCAGGAACAGTTTTCAGCATATCTTCACGAATTATCACCATGCATACTCCTGCGGGGCCGATGTTTTTCTGAGCGCCGGCATATATCATTCCGAACGGTTTCGGATCAAAAGACCTGCTCATTATATCGGAAGACATATCTGCTATAAGAGGAATGCCCCCGGTATTGGGAAATCCAACCCACTGGGTTCCTTTTATCGTGTTGTTGGATGTAATGTGTATATAAGCCGCATCATTGTTAAACTGTATGTTTTTTGGAATATACGAATAATTTGTATCCTTTGAAGAGGCGACGACTTTAATGTTTTTGCCGAGCAACTGAGCTTCTTTAATTGCCTTTGAAGACCATGTTCCCGTATCGACGTAATCGGCTGTATTGCCATCGGGGAGCAGGTTCATCGGGATCATTGTAAACTGAAGGCTCGCGCCTCCCTGAAGGAATAGAACTTGATACCTGTCATCGAGCTTCAGCAGTCTTTTTGTACGCAAAACCGCATCATTTATAACATCGTCAAATAATTTTGACCGGTGGCTTATTTCGGTTATAGACATGCCTGAACCGGCGAAATTCAGGAAAGATTCCTTTACTTCTTCAAGAACACTCAGGGGCAGAGCTGCCGGCCCCGCGTTAAAATTGTAAATTCTGTTCTCCTTCATAATCCGCCTCCGTTTATTTATCGATTTTATTCTCATATTCATGAGAATTTATATGCTTTTGATAGCATCTAATTGAGCAGATTGAGGATAACATGTCAACCTGTTTTTTTCACCTGTTTTTTTCTTTGTTATGAGGTTGTTTAGGCTGAAGTCTGAAGGCTGTTAGCTTCCGCGCATAATTTCCTCCTTCGGGCTAATTGTCTGCAGCCTATCCCCCAGGCAATAATTATTTTATTGATTATAAGACGGATTTTTGACAAAAAGGAAACAGTTGTGCATTTTACGAAGCCGTCAATGATGAGGAATTAAATAATATGAAGATATTCAAATATCCGTCTAAAGAAGCCGAAGTAAGACTTCTCTCCATTATCAACAGAGGGCTTTTGTTCAGTCGTAAAGACTATATAAGCGTCAGTCGCATCCTTGAAGATGTGAGAAAAAATGGGGACAGGGCGCTTATCGGTTATGTCCGGAAGTTTGATTCCCCTTCAATGGATCCCGATTCTCTCAAGGTTACCCGAAAGAAGATTAATTCTGCTTCAAAGATGGTTGGAAAGGCATTTATCGGCTCCTTGAAACGTGCAATCAGGCAAATCGAATCTTTTCATAAGCAGCAGATCAGATTGTCCTGGAGCAATAATGAAAGAAACGGAGCCATTCTGGGGCAGATTGTCAATCCTGTTGATGCGGCGGGAGTCTATGTCCCGGGCGGAAAAGGCGGCAAAACCCCGCTTGTCTCGTCAGTACTCATGGGGGCCATACCGGCGAAGATTGCCGGGGTGCGCCGGATTGTGATGGTTACTCCTCCAACAAAAGACGGAAGCATAAATCCTCACCTGCTTGTTGCGGCAAAGATGGTTGGCGTTGATGAGATATACAAGGCCGGAAGCGCCTGGGCAATCGCAGCGCTTGCTTACGGTACGGAGACGATTCAAAAAGTTGATGTAATCGTAGGTCCCGGAAACATATATGTGACACTTGCCAAGAAAATAGTATCGGGGACAGTCGGAATTGATATGACGGCCGGACCAAGCGAGATACTGGTTATTGCGGATAAAAGCGCGGTTCCGCAATATGCGGCGGCCGATCTCCTTTCGCAGGCGGAACATGATTCGCTTGCTTCTGCAGTACTTGTTACCGATTCTATGGAAACAGCGGATGCTGTGAATAAGGCTGTTGAAGTTCAGATTAAAAAACTGGAACGAAAGGATATTGCGGAAAAATCCATTTCAAAATACGGGGCAATTATGATTGTACCGGATATCATGACTGCCATAGAGCTTTCAAACAGGATAGCTCCCGAGCATCTTGAACTTCAGATTGAGAATCCTTTTGAATATATAGGAAAGATAAGAAATGCAGGAGCGGTATTTCTCGGGAATTACACTCCTGAACCTGTAGGAGATTATATTGCCGGGCCGAACCACGTACTTCCTACTGCGGGTACGGCAAGATTTTCTTCAGCTCTTTCCGTTGATAATTTTATTAAGAAAACAAGCCTTATAAGCTATTCAAAGGGGGCCTTTTTCAGGGAAGCAAAGGATATCATCCGCCTTGCTGAAACCGAAGGATTGGGCGCACATGCAAACTCGGTCAGGATAAGGCTGAAAAAGAACCCGGATAACGATAGAATTTAAACAAAATAAAAGGTGACAGATTCCAGAAATGAGAAGCCGCAGGAAAACTAAAAAACCATACCTCCTCTCGCCGACAGAGGCTATACTTGAGAGCATATCCGACGGTGTTTTCACTGTGGACATGGATTGGTTTATCACCTCATTCAACCGCGCTGCGGAGGAGATCACCGGTGTATCGCGCGGGGAGGCGATCGGTCGGCGTTGCTCGGAGGTGTTCCGCTCCAGCATGTGCGGGGCAGATTGTGCGCTTCATCAGACGCTGAAAACGAACAAACCTGTTATAGGCAAGTCCGGATATATCATTGATTCTGATGGTAACCGTATTCCCATAAGTGTATCCACGGCCGTGCTTAAAAACTCGGAAGGCACCGTGATTGGTGGAGCAGAGACATTTCGTGACCTGAGCGACGTCGAAGCATTGCGCCGTGAGCTGGAGGGAAAATACATGGTCGGCGATCTTGTCAGCCGAAGCCCTCTGATGCAGAGAGTATTCGAGATTCTCCCCGCCATCGCGGCCAGCCCAAGCACGGTTCTGATTCTGGGCGAGACAGGAACGGGCAAGGAACTGATAGCGCGGACCATTCATGAACTGAGCCCGGTATGCCAAGGCCCTTTTGTTGCCGTGAATTGCAGTGCCCTGCCTGATACACTGCTTGAATCGGAGTTGTTCGGATACAAGGCAGGCGCCTTTACAGGCGCGAATAAAGACAAGCCCGGCCGTTTCTCTCTGGCCCGGAGCGGGACTCTTTTTTTAGATGAGATCGGCGGTATTAGTCCGGCACTCCAGGTTCGGCTGCTCCGTGTTCTGCAGGAAAAAACTTACGAACCTCTTGGAGCTACTCGTTCTGAAACAACGGACGCTCGTATTATAGTCGCAACCAACATGGATTTGACCGAACAAACCCGCAAGGGCGCTTTCAGGGAGGATTTGTACTACAGGGTGAATGTTATTCGTGTTGAGCTTCCGCCTCTTCGCCGAAGAAAGGAAGATATCCCTCTCCTTGTGGGGCAGTTTGTTAAGCGGTTCAATCATTTGCAGGGCAAAGCCATCGAAGGTATTGAGGCTGAGGCTCTTTCCCTGCTCATGGCTCACCACTGGCCCGGAAATGTGCGTGAACTGAAAAACGTCATTGAGCGATCCTTTATCATGTGCAGAGATGGCCTCATCGCTATCGGGTATCTTCCGGAGGAGCTTAAGGCACACAGCGCATCATTTGTTGGTAAGGGTTCCGATGTGCGTTCATTCCATGACCTTATAGATACCCAGTCCATCCGCACTGCATTAGAGCGGAACAATTACAACCGCCTGGCAGTCGCAAAGGAACTCGGCATTCACAAGACCACCCTTTTCCGCAGAATGAAGAAACTGGGCATCGCCCTTCCTGAACTTGACGGACGTTCCCGACATAAGCATAAACAGTAGCGATAGCGCACCTGTTAAAATGGGTTGCAGTAGCGTTATCGCTTTCCAATAACTTGCCACCATCTCTTCATAAAATATATTATCTCACGTAATTTCAATTTGTTAAATATTTTAATGACGCATGCTGATGAATGGCATGATGCTTGCTGTATTTATGTTCATGAACGATGAACAGGACGCTGGATTATGAAAACGGCATTTGCATACTGGGACAACCGGATCGCACC
Organism: Desulfobacteraceae bacterium; assembly: GCA_041298995.1. Taxonomy (GTDB): domain Bacteria; phylum Desulfobacterota; class Desulfobacteria; order Desulfobacterales; family RPRI01; genus RPRI01. The sequence goes on along the minus strand of JBFYVZ010000024.1, from coordinate 724 downwards.
TGTATTCGACATCGCCAGGCAGATTCATGTTGTAGAGACTGAGTCGGGACGAATAGTTGCCGAAACAAAGGAGGTCATGGCAAATGACCTGCCGGTTAAGAAGATTTTTCGTATAGTTGAGCTTGGCATCAGCACGCTGGTATGCGGTGCCATATCCAGGCCGCTGCACGCGATGGTTGTGGCTTCAGGAATCCGTGTAATTTCATTTGTAGCAGGTGATATGCGCAAGGTCATTAATGCCTGGCTTAACGGTAAACTTGAGAGCGGGAAATATGCAATGCCTGGTTGTTGCTGGCGTTATGCAACATCACCGGAAATGAGAGATGTTAATAAGGAGGTACACCTGATGAATGGAAGAAAACGCGGAGTAACGGGCCAGGGTGTAGGACAAGGCCAGGGCCAGAGGCAGGGTGGAGGTCAGGGTCAGGGCCAGGGCGGCGGAAAGAACAAGGGCGGACAGGGGAGGGGACGCTTAGGCGGACCACTTGCAGGAGGTGCAGGAGGCACATGCGTGTGTCCGAAATGCGGGAATTCTGAACCTCATGAACGCGGAGTGCCATGCCTGCAGAAACAGTGTTCGAAGTGCGGTACCGCGATGACAAGAGAATAGAAAAAAACGAAAGGAGGATATTGCCATGCCAGGAGGAAATGGAACCGGACCCATGGGAATGGGTTCAATGACTGGACGCGCAGCAGGTTTCTGTGCAGGATTCGGGACGCCTGG
>JBFYVZ010000294.1:0-4538 GCA_041298995.1 Desulfobacteraceae bacterium | reverse complement strand
TTAAATCACCGGTTATAAAAAAATTGGGAGTGACGGATTTTATGATTTTTTACGAGTGTGTCTTTTTTGTCTATGAAAATACGGGAAATAAGCAAAGGTTGTCAAGCTAAAGCGAACGGTGTTTCCAACAAACATCCGCAGCCGATTCATATGGTTGCAACATCAGAGATGTTCAGTTCGAGCATCTTTATGCTGGCTAAAATACGGCTGATGTTTCGGTATAGGGCGGGAAAGTCCTCTCCTATCTGTCTGAGTTCCTCTGCCGTTTTCTTCATGGACTGAATCTTGATGTCGAGTTCTTTCAGATCTATCTTATTCGCCATATTTTCTCCACTCATTATTTTTCTCTCAGATCCTTAAACCTCTTGGCCTTCACTTCATACCTCGTGAGACTGCCATATTCATGAAATTCCAGATTATATCCGAGATTGGTTTTGAGCCTCAACTGATCTTTGAGCTTAGATTCAATGCGCTTGCGTTCGCCTTCCCGGTTCTTCAGCATCTCGACTTTGAGGGTGATACGGTCAATGTCTCCTGTTTTATCCACGATCACTTCGAATTCATCGGCAAGACCGTCCGTGCTTCTCACCACTTCTTCGATCGCTGACGGCGCCAGGAGAACCCCCTTTACCTTGGTAATGTCATCCGCCCTCCCGATCACTCCTCCTTTTATCAGCCGGAAAGTTCTTCCGCAAGAACAAGGATCTGGAGCCCATTCGGCAATGTCCTTTGAGTCGAAGCGAATGCATGGTTGAGCCTGCCGGTCAAGGGCCGTTATAATCATTTTACCTCTTCGTCCCGGTTCTTCAATATACTCCCCCGATTCTATATCCTGAATTTCAACCAGGAAAAATGCTTCGTTCACATGAAGACCGCCGGTTTGAGCCTCACACTCAAAGCACCAGGCACCGATCTCTGTAGCGCCGGCGTGATCATAAACCCTTGCTCCCCAGGCTTTTTCCATCCGTTTCTTTGTGGAGAGAATGCTGGCTCCGGGCTCACCGGCGCAGGTGATCTTTCGTATGCCAAGAGAACGTGGATCTATGCCCATATTTATTGCCGTATCGGCCATGCCAAGCACATAGGTGGGTGTTGCCATCATGGCCGTGCACCGTAGTTCCTGAATCTTGAGAATCCTTGCCTGGGTGTCCAGCACTCCGCCCGGAACAACTTCAGCCCCGATCTTCTCCACCGCATAATGACCTGCCCAGAAAGCGACAAACACATTATATCCAAAAGGGATAAATACGCGGTCTATGGGGCGATAGCCCTGAGCCCAGAGTATGTATGCCCAGCTCTCGGCCCACCACTCCCAGTCCTGCCAGGTGTCGGCCTGATAAACGGGTTGGCCGGTGGTGCCGCTGGTTTGCCGGAATTCCGACACATCTTCAAGAGGCACACAGAGGGCATCTCCGTAGGGGAAGGGATCTTTGCGCTGAATTCCCCGCATCATAGCCTTTTCCACGGCAGGAATGCACCGGATATCTTCAAAGGATAGAATATCTTCGGGTTTAATCCCTGCATTTTCGTAGAGCCCTCTGTGAAACCTGGAACGCTCATAGGCCCAACTGAAAATCTTTTTAAATTTTCTAAACTGAAGTTTCCTGATCTTTTCGTGATCAAGTGTTTCGAGAGCAGGATTCCAGAATTTTTGTTCGGAAATCATGATGATCTTTCTTTCAGGGAATCCTTCCGCCTTTCCTTAACCTGAAAACTTAAATGCTCCCTTCTATTTCATCAGTACAGAGGGCAGGAAAGTGGCGAGCTGTGGAAATATAAACAACAAGACTGCACAAACGACCAGGCTGATGAGAAAGGGATAGACCCCGCTGTAAATCACACTGAATGGTTGTTTCGTAATGGCCCTGACAACAAATACGTTGATTGCTACAGGAGGAATTACCACACCCACCATGACGGTGATGGCTATAATCATGCCGAACCAGATGGGATCATATCCCAGTTTGATGATGGCCGGATAAAAAATGGGTGTGGCCAGTATCATAAATGCCAGGTCGTCAATAAAAGAGCCTCCAATAAGATAAACTACACTGATTATTATCATGATCACATCCGGACTGAGAGGAAGGGATATAATCCAGTCCGCTGCAATCATTGGAATTTTGGTTCTTGTAAGAAAATGGCCCAGTACCGCGGAACCTGCAATCAGCATGAGGACCATGCAGGCCGTGCGAAGGGACTCTATAACCGACTTTATGTATCCCTTGAATCCGATATCTCTTTTGAGAACGGATAAAAGCAGGACAGCAAAGGTGCCGATGCTTCCTGCTTCAGTTGGTGTGAAGAAACCATATATCAGTCCGCCGATTACAAGCAGAAAGACACCCACGACCCATAACACCTCAGGGAGAGCGGCAAGCCTCTGCTTCCATGTGGATCGTTCGCCTTTAGGACCAAGCGCCGGATTCATTCTGCACCAGATATAGATGGTAAAGATGAAGAAGAAGGCGATCATCAATCCCGGGACAATCCCGGCGAGAAAGAGTTTCCCAATAGACTGTTCCGTAATTATGCCGAAGACAATCAGGGTCACACTGGGCGGTATAAGGATACCAAGGGTCCCGACTGTTGCCACGGTCCCTGTGGAAAGCTTCTTGTCGTAGTTGTACCGGTCCATCTCGGGAACGGCTACGCTGGCAAAGGTAGCGGCCGTGGCCGGCGAAGACCCGCAAATGGCTTTAAATACCGTTGCCCCGGCCACGGTGGCCATCGCCAATCCACCGGGGATGTGCCCTATAAATCGGTAAGCGGCATCGTAGAGTTTTTTCGCAACGCCGGCATTAAAGGCAATCTGGCCCATGAGCACGAATAGAGGAATGACGGTGAAACCATAGGAGGTGAAAACGTCAAAGAAGTCTTTGGCCAGGAGATTCAACCCGGCTTTGAATGAAACAAGATAGCTGAACCCTATAAATCCCACAAGCGCCATGGCAAAGGCCAGTTCGATGCCGGTCAGGAAAAGAATAAGAACCACAGACAATCCTATGATTCCAATCGTCACCTCACTCATAGGTGTCTCCAATCACTTGCAGGATGTGAACGATGAGAACGAGGCACTGAACGAAGCAGCATGCGCCGATTCCAAAAGCCACGGGGTAGAAGGGCAACTGCAGCGTGAGAGAGACCTCTCCGGTTCGATAAAGATCCATCCCCAGCTTGATAAGGTTCCACCCGAGGAGGGAAAAAAGCCCGATTCCAAGAAGTCTGGTGATAATGTGGACGGTGTTCCGTATTCTTCTCGGAAACTTGAGTACAAAAAAATCAACAAGCATGTGGCCTTTGAGAAAGGTTGTCATCGGAACGGCAAAACCAATCACGATGGCCCCTGAGAAGGCGACCAGTTCATAGGTGCCGATGATCGGCCTGCGAAAGTACCTCAGGATGACGTCGGTTACCGTCAGGAGCATTATGAAGGTGACGGCAATTCCTGCAAACACATTGAGGAACTTGCTGAGTCCTTCCACTTTATTGATTATCGCTCGCATGAAGCTCCCATGCTTGATGTTTTTCAGCGCATGTACAAAAAAAAAGAGGGGAAGGGCCGTGATACATCCCTTCCCAGTCACCATTACTTCTGAAGTTTTTTAAGTTCTTCCTGGCAGAAATTGAGGGCTTCTTTTCCAGGGAGATTTTTCGTCTCCATGGCTTTCACGTAGTCATCCAGAATGTGCTGTACCAGTTTGGCCCATCGGGCATCCTCTTCTTTAGAAAGAGTGATGAGCTTAAGGCCTTTGGCCGCTGACACTCCATATCCTTCCTTGTCGATTTCATCCCATCCCATTCCTGTCTTGATGATCCATTCTTCATTAATTCCTTCGATGATCTTTTGTATGTCCGGCGGCAGGGATGCCCATTTTTCCTTGTTCATGACAACGAAAAAGCCGGTCGTGTAAGCAGATCCGAAATTCTGCGTGGTTGAACTGACCACTTCGGCCAGTTTCCAGCCTTTCAGGGATTCTACGGGGAACACTCCGCCTTCTGCAACGCCCTTTTGAATCGCATCATATCGTTCAGGCATGGGCATAGCGACCGGAACCGCGCCAAGAGCGCTTACGATTTTCGCGCTTAAACCGTGGCACGCTATTTTAAGACCTTTCAGATCCTCCAGAGTTGTCACAGGTTTCTTGGTGTGGAGAATGCCAGGTCCATGTGCATGGAAAAACATCACCTTCACATCGTCAAACTCTTTTGGCTTGAACTTCTTGTAGTAGATGTTGATCAGTTTCGTAGCTTCGAGACCATTCCTGTAACCAAGTGGGAGATCGATCACTTCGGTCAGAGGGAATCTTCCGCGGGTGTATCCGAATACGGACAGTCCCACATCAGAGAGGCCTTTCACCACACCGTCATAGCACTGAGCCGCCGGGGTGAGAGTCCCTCCTGGAAAAACTGTCACTTTCACTCTGCCATTCGTTCTTTTTTCGATCTCTTTACCCCATTCTACGGAGAGAACGGCGTTCTTGTGAGGGGCCGGAAAAAAGTTGGAGTAGGTTAGTTCGATGGGTTTTGTCTCTCCA
>JBFYVZ010000293.1:0-6320 GCA_041298995.1 Desulfobacteraceae bacterium | reverse complement strand
TTCTTGTGCGACATACTTGTTTTCCAATGATTATATTTTTAAAAATGAAATTAAGGAGAATTACATCATAGATCAGATTAACCCCGGAATAATTTTTCAAGGTAGAATTTTGTAATCGGGTCGGCATCCTCAAAGAAATATTCCGGGTTATTGTTTTTTTCCGACATTTTTTTCCTGACGTCTGATGCGAGGGATTTTCCGAGTTCTACCCCGAACTGATCGAACGGGTTTATATCCCAGACGAATGCCTCATAGACCGTTTTGGCCTCATAGAATGAGAGAAGCCTTCCGATATTTTCCGGGGATAAGTCATTTAATAGTATGGTTGATGAAGGCCTGTTTCCCGCGAAATATTTAGCGGCATTGGTGTCTTCTTTTCCTGATGCGAGGGCGGCGGGCTGGGCGATTAAATTTGCCCATAATTCCTGGTGATTTGTAACTCCTTTTGATTTGAAGCTGTACTGTTCATAGGATGGCTTGATGACTCCTATGAAATCGACGGGGAATGGCCTTCCCTGGTGAGCGAGCTGAAAAAACGAGTGCTGTGCGTTGGTGCCGGGTTCACCGAAGATAATTGTCCCTGCATTCACATCAAGAGTTCCTCCATCCCTGGTGACAGATTTTCCGTTACTCTCCATGTTCAGCTGCTGTATGTGAGGAGCAAGCTTTGACAGGGGAGAGGCATAAGGTATTACAGCCTGAGCCGGATAATGAAGAAAATTATTGTTCCATACTGATATAAGGGCGGCAATCATAGGAATATTCTTTTCGGAAGGCGCTTCTTTTGCGTGCATATCCATCTCTTCCGCTCCTTTTAAAAACCGTTCAAAAACATCATATCCGAGGTAAAGAGCAAGCGGCACGCCCCCAACCGCCGAAGTGACGCTGTATCTTCCTCCTATGAAATCGAACATGTGAAACGACGCGATAACAGGGTTTGAAGGATCATCTCCGGGGCTTCCCTTGCTGGTTACTGTTACAAAGTGTTTTGCAGGATCGAGCCCTTTCTGCTTCATGAATTCATAGGCCTGGTTTGTGTTTGCCGCTGTTTCCGAAGTAGTATAGCTTTTTGATATAACAATCCAGATCGTTCTTTCGGGATCAATAGACGCTGCTATTTCTCCAAAGTTGTGAATATCAACATTAGAAAGAAAATGTATTTGTATTTTCTTTATGGCGAGATGCTTTAATGCTGCTGCAACAAATTCAGGACCAAGGTAAGATCCTCCGATTCCGATAACCACCATATGTTCAAAAATCTTACCTGTTGAACCCCTGATTTCACCGCTATGAATTTTGTATGTAAATTCTTTTATCTTTTTTCTTACCGAAAACATTTCGGGCATTATGTCTTTATCGTTTACAAATACAGGATCGCTGGAAAAGGATCTTGATGCGGTGTGAAGCGCGGCGCGGTTTTCAGTGTTGTTGACTATTGCTCCGTCTGTCATGGATTTAAACTGCTTTTTTATTCCTCTGTTTTCAGCAAGCTCAAACAGAAGTTTCATTGTTTTGGCATTGACCCTCTGATGGGAATAATCATAGAAAATACCTGCACCTTTCAGGGAAAAATTTTCCAAGCGACCTTTTTCACCGACAAGGTATTTAAGGTGATTTTCTTTGCGATTGATGATGCACGCGTGTTTTTTCAGCTTTTTCCATTCGGGAAAATCAATTATTGAATAAGACGGTTTCAGGTTCATCGTTTCTGGTTCCTTGTGTTCATATTTGGCGGCTTTGTAAAAAGCCAAAAGTCAGACGGCAAAGTAAAAAGCTCATTATGCAAGGCGCACGAATCTCGAGGAATGAAGCTTACTTTTCGTACGCTGCAATAACGAAAGATGAAGCGCAACACAGCAGAATGACTTTTTACGAAGCCGTCACAGTTTGCCTGCAAGGGTTTTATATATATCCGTTATAATTTGTGCGGATAATTCTGACATCGCCTTGCTCATTGCTTCTGCGAGCGCCCCCGGATTATTCTTGGCACATACTTTTCGGGTACCGTATCTTTTTTGAAAAAGGATCCTTTTGTTCAAGTCGGGTTCATTTTCTGCCGTGAGAATGATATCAAGCGACAGAACGGCTTCCCATATCTTGCCTCTGTCGTCTTCGAAAAATTCATCAACAGTACCTGAAATTGAATGGGTTGCAGCAAAGCCTGTATCATGGTTGAATACAGCCTTGAAAAGACCGGACTGCCTGATGTCCCTGAACAGAAAATAAGCAATAAGATGAGCGGGATGTGTCTCCCATCTCTGGTTACCGTACTTATCGGTCTGGAAATTGTTTTTCCTGTAACTGATTCTTTCTGAGTTGTTCAGGGGAGAAGCCTGAAAGCGCTCCATTTTTATTATTGAATCGACGGTTTTAATATCAGTGAATTTCGGAGAAACATATTCAAGAGTGTAATAATCGACTTTGCCTGCCGGTTCTCCGAAACTCAAACAACCCGCGAGAGATAAAACCAGGCCGCCTATGAACGACAAAACAAATAATGTATAAAAAGTTCTTCTGAGTATTTTCATAATAAATTTCCCTTGAAAACAAAATTGATGAACTCGTAAAAAGTCAAAATTCCGACGGCAAAGTAAAAAGTTCAAGTTCAAGGCGTCGCGAATCTTGAGGAATACCGCAAACGCGGGGCCCGAAGGGTGCGTACATAAAAGTGCGCCGCAATGACGAAAGATAAAGCGCAACGAAGAAATCGGACTTTTTACGAAGCCGTCAAAATTGATTTTAATCATTATCCGTTTCTTTTTCAGGAGGCGGATTTCCGTACAGCAGCATGGATGGCTGATCAGAAATTAATTCAATTGAACGGTTTAATGTTTCGCTGGTTTTTTCAATACTCTGCATTGTCGCGAGGATCTGCTTCTGCAGGGAGGAAAGGTTGTAATCGGTTTTTTCAACTAGGGATGTCCCTTTCTGTATAAGGCTTCCTGCGTTATTTACAGTTCGGTTGAAGTCCTGAATCGTCTGCGCTATATCGTCTTGATTATCGGCAACAATTTTATCAACTTTTGCTATTGTGCCATTCAGGTTTGAAATGGCTTTGTCTGTATTAGATGAAAACAATTTAAATGTGTTTCCTGCATTTTCGATGGAAGCCATTGCAGCATCCCATCTGTCCAAAGATTCTCTGATATCCGACGATAATTTCCCAATTTTCACACTATCTACCGCAATGTTTATTTTATCCAGCGTCTTTTTAAACTTATCTGACATTCCTCCAAGGTCCATATTTTGTAATTGTTTTACCACGTCATTTATGTTGTCTATAAAGTTTCTTATTTCAGAAGGTTTTGTATCGATAACCGTATATCTGGGCGGAAAGTTCAGCGACGGGGAAAGATCCGGTTCACCTCTTCTCTTCCTGTCCAGTTCAATAAACATTATGCCTGTTATTCCGACTGATTTTAGCTGGGCAACGATATTTTTATCCGGCTTCATATCGGTTTCAATTTTTAATATTATCTCTATAAGCTTCGCATCCGGGGCCACAAGTATATCGGCAACTCTTCCGATTGTGACTCCCCGGTATTTTACAGGCGAGTCTTTTGCCAACCCCTGCACCGAATCGTCGAAATAGGCTGAATAGAGCTGTCCCTGTTCAAAGAAGTGTGACATGCCGAGCCATATTATTGCAATAAACGCAACAAATAAACCCAACATAACAAAGATTCCGACACTGAATTTTGTTTTTATTGAAGCCATGTTTTTCTTATCTCTTACAAAACCATCATCTTTGCGTTTCGTTTAAAAAATTGCCTGACTGACGGATCGGGGCTGTGATCCCTGATACTCTTTGGATCTCCCTCGGCAATTATTCCTTTTGTATTTTTATCAAGCATTATAATCCGGTTGGCAACTGTAAATATTGTGTCAAGGTCATGTGTTACTATCACAATGGTTGTGCCCAGTCTTCTGTTGATTTGCATGACAAGCTCGTCAATTTCAGAGGAGATCACCGGGTCGAGGCCTGCTGTAGGTTCATCCAGAAAAAGTATTTTCGGATTCAGCGCAAGAGCACGCGCAAGGCCGGCCCTTTTTTTCATTCCCCCGCTCAGTTCCGAAGGCAGATAATCTTCAAAACCTTCGAGTTCAACAAGGCGAAGTTTAAGCTGAACAAGCATATCCACGGAATTTTTAGGCATTAAAGAATACTCTGTTATCGGAAGCGCAATGTTTTCCCCAACAGTCATTGAGCCCAGAAGGGCGCTGCTTTGGAAAAGTATTCCTATTCCTTTTAAAATATTATGCAGCGTTTTAGTTTTACACCGGGTTATGTCAATTCCGTCAATAAAAACGTTCCCGGATGATGGAGCGGCAAGACCTACCATGTGTTTCAGCAATGTGCTTTTTCCGCACCCGCTTCCACCGAGTATCACAAGAACTTCACCTGCATAAACATCGAGGCTGATGTTGTTGAGAATAACTTCATCGCCGTATTTTGCAATGAGATTTTTTACCTGAAGGATCGTATCTTTTGTTGCCATGACCTTCTTGTCTTTATCTCCAGTAGCTTCGTCCGACTGCAAACATTGAATCAAAAAGAATAATAAGAAATATGCCGCTTACAACTGCCGACGTGGCCGCATTTCCAACTGCATCAGCGCCGCCTCTTGTCTGAAAACCCCTGAGGCATCCTACCCATGAAATAAGGATAGCGAAGATAACACTTTTGGACATTCCCCAGGCAACTTCGAAAAGGGTCAGAACTTTAATAGTCTGGGAGATATATGAGCTTATTGTCAAGTCAAGAATAAACACTCCGACAACAAGTCCACCGGCTATTGCGAATATATTCGAAAAAAGGGTAAGCAACGGGACTACAATAACAGACGCCAGTATTCTCGGAATTGCCAGAAAAAGTGTAGGGTCGAACCCCATTACGAAAAGAGCGTCAATCTCTTCGGATATTTTCATGGTTCCAATTTCTGCCGCAAAAGCTGAGCCGGATCTGCCGGCGACAACTATGGCAGTCATTATCGGTCCAAGCTCTGAAACCATTGCAATAGCTACAAGTGAAGCTACATAAAGATTTGCTCCAAACTGCTGCAGTTGTAAAGAAGACATGAAAGAAATAACAAGTCCGAGAAGAAAACTGATTAGGGCGACTATCGGAACGGCATTAACACCGGTTTTTTCCATGCATAGTATCGTATCGTCAACACGAAGCGACCCTGGATGCCTTAATACATGGTAAAAGGAAAAAAGAACCGAGCCGATAAAAGAAACAAGAATTTTAAGATTGGAAGCGCTTTTTATTACTGTTTCACCGAATCTGATAACAACACCGTAAGATTTTTTCGATTTTACGGTAACGGGAGATTTATTAAAATCAGACTCTTCAAAAGAAAGAATGTTTTCCGCAATGTTGCGGGTGTCTGTCATCCTGAATGAACCGTCCTTATTCTTTATTGCTTTTTTTAATTCAATAAGGAGAATCAGACCAAAATCGTCAATATATGAAACGTCATCAAGATCGGCAGTGAGAGAAGTCAGAGATAACGAATTTATTTCCGGGATTAATTTATTAATTATGCCCGCTGAAGACCTTACATCCAGTTTTCCGTTAAAATGAACGGTAACAACTCCCTGTTCATTCCGGGAAATGTTGTAATATTCGGATCTGTTTAGCTCAGGTTTTTTCATTATCAAACCTTATGCTTCTGAAAAAAAGGTAAAACAGCCGGTATCAGATTCTTCGCGAACTTGATATTCCTTCCGATAAAATAGCCTGTATTCTGTTTAGAGTAATGCAGGTATCCGCGCATCCCGGAAAATTCATTCTTATTTGACATTCTCTGCAGGGACTCTTAATCAGGTAGCCTATTTCAAAGTCAAACCTGTAGTTGATGCGTTCCAGTTTAGGGATATATTCCAAAAGCTGCAATTCCTGTTTCCTGAACATTATATTATTGGGAGAAGGGGCCAAGGATTCGAGGATTCAAGGGTTCAAGTGTTTGTTTTCTGATGATTTTATTATCGCCATACGAATCCTGTCATCTTCTTTCATACTATAGGAATATTCATAACAACCCTTTTTGTATGTAATTCCTAACAATAACTTTCTATTTTAAGGATACTTCTGTAATTCTTTTGTTTAGTGTATTTAAAAATTTTGAATATCATAAGCATTTCACTTGGACCCTGGAACCCTTGGCCCCTTGAATCCTCATTGAATCACCAACTAATTTGGAGATGATCCTTATTTTTGATGGACTCGTAAAAAGTCATATGCGAATGGATTTGAGATTTTTGGGAGATAGACTTTTAAGGAACTGAGCGTTAAAAATCACAAGCTGTTTGAGGGT
>JBFYVZ010000289.1:0-12033 GCA_041298995.1 Desulfobacteraceae bacterium | reverse complement strand
TTGCTATGGATAGTTGTGTGAAAAATAGTACCGGAACCTTTATTCTCAGGCCATGATATCTCACCTATCGCCATACGGCACAGATCGGTAATAAATATCTGGGGTAAGCCAGCCTTTGAGGTCTCATCGCGCATCACTGTATCGCACATGGGGCAGATCGTTATCAGCGCCGCGGCACGCTTATCAATCGCGTCCTTAATATTTTCTCTCTGGATATTCATCGCGAGCTCTCTGTTTACAAAGAGAGCCGGCCCTCCGCAGCACAAGGCATTCAGGCCCTCATATTTTCTTGAAACACGTTCCACGCCTATAAGCTCGAAGATTGCATCCAGCCAGACATCCTGTTCCGGTAACCACCTGACGGCACAGTTCGGCTGGTAGGCGACCTTCTTATTCAACTTGGTTATATCGCTCTGGTTTTCCATAAGATAGTTACGGATATATTCGAACAGGTGCATATATTTGTAAGGCACATCAATGCCAAGCTCCCGGGCTCTGACATGAGCAAGGATATATCCTTCGTTATGAAGGTAAACAATATCCTTACCCAGTTCAGTCAGTGAATCTATCACCTTCCGGCCATATCTTTCTGTAAGGCTCGCTCCGCCCATATGGGCCATGCCGACCAGGGAAGCATACTTTCTTCCTCGAACCACTGTCATGCCTTTGAAAATCCTGCTTTCAAGGGTACCCTCCGGAAACTGGGTGAATGGGAAGGAATCAAAGGAGATAGCAGGTTTGTCAGGATCACCTTCAATCACCTGGACATCTCTGCTACCGCGTTCAAACGTCTTAATTACAGAATCCACAAAAGGTTTTAAGCCTGTTACGATAGGGCCGGTACCGATCTTCTCCTGCATTCTGTAGATAAGATCAGCCGGATCAGCCCCGGTCGGGCAGTACTGAAAGCATGCATTGCAGGTAATGCAACTGTCCAGGACATCAGCCGCCTTTCCCTCCATGAGGAGTTTAATTTCGCTGACAGCCTTGTCGTGATCATAATCGACATAACGGCACTTTACCAGACAATCGCCACACAGATCACATTTCGAAGCATCCCACATTTCTTCACCTCCATAAAAGTCGGTTAGGGAGCATTACTGTTCTAACAATGTTTAGATTGATTCGCATAATATGCGGAATTTCATATATTCGGTCTGTATAGATTGCCATTGATTTTTGCTTGAGATCAAGCATTTTCTTCAAGGATAGTGTTTTAATGCATACTATTACATTACTGGAGAAATCGAGGAAACGTTCGTGCAGAACGTGCATAGCGGAACAGTCCGCCTTCCAGAGCTTGTGAGATTCAGCAGGAAACCATTTCCGATCGGCGGCATTGTAATTAGTTTCCATCAGGAAATGGCCCTTTTGTGCGATCTCTGTGTCAATCTGCGGGATTTCTTGTGCGACATACAATGTGTATGTCTCAGCGCAATTCCTTGATTTCCTTGAGCTTGCCCAAAATTGCCTATTTCCAGACTGGAAACTTAATTGTGTCCGGAATCAGTTTACGGATGAACACTAATTATTCTGTCTAAAATAATTGAACAGGCGGACCTCACCGAAAGATGGTTGTAGTCCGTATTTCCCTTTATCGGTTCAAGCAGATAATCCGATTTAACAATTATTTCTTCAGCAAGCCCCCAACCTGTCCCGAAAATTAAAAGATAAGGATCAGCTTCTTCAAGTAATTCACGGAATTCAGCAAAGCTTATACATCCGGAGTTGTCTCTTGCGCTTGTTACAACTGTTTTAGGGCAACTCTTTTCTGCCGAGCGGATTTCCTGCAAAACATCTTCTATAGAATCCCTTATGGATATAAGTTCAAGGGCCTGCCGTCTTTTGGGGTTTAATGTTGAGCCTGTTCCGCTTGTCCAGTGAGAAATAATTTTCTGAGTAAGCTCCTTCTGGTCCGCAAGCGGAGTAACGACATAAAGCTGTTTTACCCCGTATGTTTTTGCCGCCCTTGCCATGTCGTGCAGGTCAAGGTTCGTTACGGCAGATGTTATAATCTCACCGGATTTATTAATTACCGGATAATGTACCAGGGCCACGTAAAGATTGGGTTTGAATAATTTTTTCAATATCGCGGCGCCATTTTATCAGTATTTCAATTTCCTGTTTTGAAAAAGGCCTGTTTTCAAGAAGATCCGGCCTTTTCAGAAAAGTGCGTATCAGTGATGCCTCAAGCCTCCAGTTTTCAATATCTTTGTGATTGCCGGAGAGCAGCACATCAGGAACTTTTAATCCTTCAAAGTCTCTTGGCCTTGTGTAATGGCCGAAATCAAGCAGGCTGCCGGAAAACGAATCCTGCAAGGCCGAGTCGGCGCTTCCCAGTATTCCCGGAATCAGCCTTGTAACCGCTTCAATGACGACCATTGCGCCGATCTCTCCGCCGGTCAGAACATAATCGCCTATCGATATTTCTTCATCGATAAAAGAGTTGCTTATGCGTTCATCGATGCCTTCATATCTGCCGCAAACAAGAATCAGCCCTTCCGATTCGGCGAAAATTCCGGCCGTTTTTTGATCAAAAACACGCCCCTGGGGACTTAACAGAACCGTCTTTGAAACAGGCGCAAGCTCTTTTGCCGCCTGTATGGCCTTTGCCAGAGGCTCAGGCTTCATAACCATTCCGCAACCGCCTCCAAAAGGCCTGTCGTCTGTTGTTTTATGCCTGCCTTCGGCGAAATCCCTTATATTTATTGTCGAAGCAAAAATGTGCTTTTCAGCTATCGCTTTACTGATTATTCCATACGCCCAGAAAGAATTAAACATTTCCGGGAAAATGGTGAGAGCAACAAATTTCATCCGGGAGCCGTTACAAGCCTTCAGGTAAATTAACTTTCATTCTTTTTTGATCAAGATCAATTTTTAAAACCACAGATTCCATTCCTGGAACCAGAATTTCACTTTTACCATCTTTTACAACATACACATCGTTGCTGCCTGTCTGAATTATAGATTCAACCCGGCCTAAAAAATTACCATCTTCAGTATAAACGGACAGACCGATAATATCTTCCCAATAATAAGCGTTTTCCTCAAGTTCGGGCAATCCCGCCCTTTCAATAAGAAGTTCACACCCTTTTAAATTGTCGGCAAGACTTCGTGAGTCTACTCCTTCAAGCATCAGAAGCACAAAACGTGAATGAGGTGCGGACCATTTAACCTTGTAACTCTTTTCCGGGGAATCACCGGAATTTTTAACCAGAATTATATTGCCCGGATTAAAAACAGACAATGACTCCGCATAGGAATAAACCTTTATGGCGCCTTCAACACCGTGGGCATTAAGTATCTTCCCAATTGAAATATAGAGATCTTTACTCACAGTCTCATTCTGAGACCTTTGCATAACACCCCCTTCAAAGATCTCATTCGATAATTTCCAGGACAGTGCGTTTTTTTATCTTTGCAGAAGCCGCGCTTAGAATTGTCCGCATTGCCCGGGCAGTCCGGCCCTGTTTTCCGATGACTTTACCCAGATCCTCTTTAGCCACTTTAAGCTCTAAAACAGAGGTCTGGTTTCCCTCTATCTCCGAAACTGTTACTTGTTCAGGATTGTCAACCAGGGCCTGGGCAATGTAATAGATCAGGTTTTTCATGGCTCCATCTCCTATGTATGCGGTTGAGGATAAGAGGGTATGCAATAACCACTGTTATGGTATATTACTTTTAAAACCTTCTTTTTTCAAAAGATTTTTTACAGTAACTGTAGGCTTGGCTCCCTGATCAATCCAGTATTTTATGCGTTCACCTTTAAGTGCGACTTTTGCGGGATCCGTAACCGGATTATACGTGCCGACTGCCTCTAAAAATCTCCCGTCCCTTGGGCTTTCCGAATCGGCAATAACAATTCTGTAAAAGGGGGTTTTCTTTGCCCCGTGCCTTGCCAATCTAATTTTAACCGCCATCTTGTTTCTCCTTTAAAATGGAAGCATGCCGCGACCGAGGCCGCGTATGCCTCCTTTATTAATTTTTTTCATTAATTTCATAGCCTGGGCATAATTTTTCAGAAGCCTGTTAATATCCTGTACGCTAGTTCCACTCCCCAAGGCAATCCTTTTTCTACGGCTTCCGTTAATGATAATAAATTGCCTCCGTTCATGCGGGGTCATGGAGTTTATTATAGCCTCTATTTTAACCAGCTCTTTTTCATCTACTTCAAGGTTTTTCAACTGTTTATTTTTACCAAATCCGGGGATCATGCCAAGAAGATCGGTAAGAGATCCCATTTTACGTATCTGAACCATCTGGTCTCGAAAATCTTCAAGCGTGAACTGGTTTTTTCTAATCTTTTTTTCAATATCAACGGCATTTTTCTCATCGACAACAGACTGAGCTTTTTCAATGAAGGTGAGAACATCTCCCATTCCGAGTATTCTCGAAGACATCCTTTCAGGATGAAATTGCTCAAGAGCGCTCAGTTTTTCACCAACGCCTATAAATTTTATAGGTTTGCTGGTTATTGCCTTTATGGATAAAGCCGCCCCGCCGCGGGCATCACCATCCATCTTGGTAAGAATTACACCGCCTATATCAAGAGCGTCATCAAAAGACTTTGCAATATTAACGGCATCCTGACCTGTCATCGCATCAGCCACCAGGATGATATCGGATGGTTTTACCGAAGCCTTTATCCGGGTGAGCTCCGCCATCAGTTCTTCGTTAATATGCAGGCGTCCCGCGGTATCGAGAATAAGAGTGTCACATCCTGCTTTCTGGGCGGCAGTTCTGGCCTCGATACATATATTGACCGGGTCCATTTCAACTGTTGATTGAAAAGCAGGAACACCTATCTGTGCCGCAAGCTTTTTCAGCTGGTCTATTGCGGCAGGCCTGTAAACATCTGCCGGAACAAGGTATGGCCTTCTGCCTTTTTGTTTCAAGAAAACCGAAAGCTTTCCGGCAGTTGTTGTTTTACCTGACCCTTGGAGACCAACAAGCATCACAGATGCAGGCAGCGGGCCTGACAGGTTAATATCCTGATGATGAGAACCCATAAGCATGGTAAGCTCATCGTTTACGATTTTTACCACCTGCTGGCCGGGTGTCAGGCTGGCCATAACTTCCTGCCCTAAAGCCCGCTCCTTAATATCTGCAATTAGCTTCTTTGCAACTTTATAATGGACGTCAGCTTCAAGAAGGGCCATTCTTATCTCTTTTAAGCCCTCTTCAATATTCTTTTCCGTCAGCTTGCCGTGCCCTTTAAGCTGCTTGAATATATTATTCAGCTTGTCGCTTAAGTTTTCAAACATAAAGTCACCGTCTAAGTGAGATTTTTGAATATCTTCCATTCGGGTCTGCCAGACCCTTTAATCAGATGTTATGCAAAGATCTCTATGTAATTTAAAATCTTGAAATTAAATTTTAAATGGTGTTATGTCAAGAATAATCGTAATATCCGGGGGGCAAAGTGATAAATCAACAAGTTAAAACGAACTTAATCGAACTGACAAAAGATGAGCTTGCGCTCTGGCTGACTGAAAAAAGGATTGAAGCCTACCGGGCTGATCAGATCTTAAAATGGATTTATTTAAGGCAGGCAGACACTTTCGATGAGATGACGGATCTGGGGCTTGAAATAAGGAGGCTCATTTCACAAAAGTTCTCAATAAACCGCCTTGAGAAAAAGGAAATTGAGACGTCAAGGGACGGCTCGAAGAAATATCTTTTCAGGCTGACAGACGGAAATTATATTGAAAGTGTTCTTATTCCTGAAAAAGACCACTATACTCTTTGTATATCAAGCCAGGTGGGATGCGCCCAGGGCTGCAGATTCTGCCTTACCTCAACAGGCGGGTTTGTCCGGAATCTCACAAAAAGTGAAATTATATCCCAGGTTCGGGACATTCAAAAAGAGATTGAAGATCCCCTGCGCCTGACCAATATTGTTTTGATGGGGATGGGCGAGCCTCTTGCCAACTATAAGAATGTTGTCGGCGCGATAGAAACAATTACTTCAGGGGATGCCGGCCTTGCTTTTTCAACACGCAGGGTTACTTTGTCAACGGCTGGTCTTGTACCCTTTCTTGACAGTCTCGGGAGAGATACGAGGGTGAATCTTGCCGTATCTCTCAACGCGACGGATAACAAAACAAGGGATATCCTGATGCCGATAAACCGCAAGTATCCCATCGAAGATCTGATCGAAGCATGCCGCCGCTATGATCTTAAGCCAAGAAACAGAATAACCTTCGAATATATTCTTATTAAAGGTATTAACGACTCATCTGATGATGCAAAGCGTCTTGCCGGGTTGCTTCGGCCCGTTAAATCAAAAATAAACCTGATTCCTTTCAATGAGCACGAAAAAAGTGAATTCAAAAGGCCTGAAGAAGCCGCAATAAGATCATTTCAGGATATTCTTGTTAAAAAGAATTATACCGCGGTTATCCGCCACAGCAAAGGTGAGGATATATCAGCCGCATGCGGACAGCTTCGGGCAAGAAGCATATGAATTTTTAAGAAGCCGTATTATATTATAAGATGCCTTATCTTTGCGGGCGGGACTGCCAGAACCTTTATTGTCTCAGTTCCCTCCGGAGTTTTCGCATTTACAGTAATCGGTGAATATTCCGGAGCCTTGCTGTAGCCTCCGCAGATGGATGCCGCGAGGATAATTATTTCCCTTCTTCCTCCATGAGGCATTACTACAGTTGGACCCGGGAAGCCGTTTACATTAAATATGATATCTGAAACCGGGTTTAAAAGCTTTTCGATGTTTTCATTGTCCGACTGGTTCCTGCCGACTATGATTTTTGCGCTTTGGTTTAATCTGAGGTGACGGCCAAATTTCAGAAGATGAAGTTCATTTTCGGTGAAGGATTCCTGATGTTCAAAAAGATCCTTTAATCTTCTTGAATATCCTTTGTCGGTCAGAAGGCATCCGCCTGCAGGGTTGGGATAATCGGAAATTCCAAATTCGCCGGCAAGTGCGGCCTGCGGTTTTCTTGATCTTCCTGAAAAGCCGAGCATGAACTCTCTGCTTATGAGACCCTCTTTTTCGGGTATTGTAACCGGAAGTCTTTTTGCGCTTAAAGGTCTTACTATATAGCCTTCGCAGCCGGAATGTTTTTCAACATAACGAAGAGAAGATAATGTCTGGGACATGGGGCGCTGCCCGAGCACTTCGCCGCTGAAAAGAAAATCAAAATCGTTTTCTTTCATCATGGCCCCCGCAATCCTGAACATGAGCGAGTGGCAGTCCATGCAGGGATTCATGTTTTTGCCGTATCCACAATTCGGATTTTTCAGCATTGTCAGGTATTCTTCAGTAATGTTTTTTACGGCCAGAGGTATGCCTGTTGTTTTTGATGCTTTTATCGCTTTTTCAGGTGAAAAAAACGGGGTTTCAAATGTTATCCATTCGACCTCTACATTATTTTTGCGCAGAACCAGGGCTGACAGAATGCTGTCGAGTCCACCGGAACAGAGTCCAAGCGCCCGTACTTTTTTTGGGTAATTCATTATGATGACCGCATATATTAAGGTTATTCTACCTTGACCCCTCGAATCCTTGACCCCTTGAATCCTTTTTTATATGCAAAGGATACAAGATGCAAGTTTAAGTCATGCTGTTTCGTTGACTTTTAATGGGCTGCTTGTTATTATAAAATAATGGAATCAGGAAATATAGTTGAGTTTATTGACTCGCAGAAAATAATGTGCGCTGTGGTTCTTGAAGTCAAAAATCACAGGCTTAAGGTGTTAACAGAAACAAATCGGGAAGTTAACCTGTCCCTGGGGCGCCTCTCTCACAAGTGTAAAATGCATCTTGACCCTTCGATGAGCAGGATCAAGATGGTGGATACACTCAAGGAAATTTCCAGCAGACGAAAAGAGCTGATAAACAATATAGATATCAAGGAGTTGTGGGAAGTGCTCAGTTCGGAGCACGAGTGGATAGACCTTAATACGATGACGCATTTTTGTTTTCCGGAAAATCCTACCGGTGATCATGAAGCTTCTGTTGTGAGGGCTTTTTTCAACAACAGGACTTATTTCAAGTTTGATTATGACAGGTTCTTCCCGAATTCCGAAGAGATTGTAGAACAGTATGATGCGAGAGAAAAAGAAGCTGCACGCATAAACAAGCTGATTGATGAAGCCGGCAAATGGGTCCGGAATGCGATTATCAATCTTCCTGTCGCAAATCCTTCGATAAGTGAAACAAGAGAATTTGCCGAGATATTGAAATCATATTATTTATTTGGAAAAGAGAGTCCCGGCTATGAAATCGGGAAGGCTATTCTTGAAAAAGCCGGTGTTGATCCAAGTGACGGGCTTTTCAGGCTTCTTGTGAAGCTGGGAGTATTCAACGAGAATGAGAATATCGAACTCCACAGACTTGCCGTTCCGGTTTCGTTTCCTGAAGTTGTTTCGGATAAGGTCAAAAAGATTCTTTCCGCCCCTGCTATTATTTCTTCGGAAGATAAGAGAAAAGATTTTACCGATCTTCCTGTCATGACTATAGATGGCCAGTCCACCCTTGACTTTGACGATGCAATAAGTATTGAAGATATGGGTGATCACTACCGCCTCGGAGTTCATATTGCGGATGTTGCCCATTTTATAAAGAAAGGTGATTGTATTGACAGGGATGCGCTTTCCAGGGGAAGCTCCATTTATACGCCGGATCTCAAAATATCGATGCTTCCCCAGCCTCTTGCAGAAGACCTTTGCAGTCTTAAGGCAGGAGATCTGCGTCCCTGCATAAGCATAATGGCAAACCTTAAACCTTCGGCAGAAATCATTGATTATGAAATAGTTCCAAGCATGATAAGAGTCAAGCACCAGATGACTTATTATGACGCAAACACGGCTGCGGATGATAACAGGGGAATAGTTCTTCTGTGCGATCTGGCCAGAAAATTCCGCCAGAAAAGAATTGATTCAGGAGCTGTTCATATATCACTTCCGGATATCAACATATGGATAGATGAAAACGGGGCAATAGCGGTAAACAGAATAAACAGGGAAAGCCCGGGGCGCATGATGGTATCCGAAATAATGATAATGGCGAACTGGCTTATGGCAAGGTTTCTTGCTGAAAACAATACCCCCGGTATATTCAGATCCCAGCCAGGTCCCAAGAACCGTTTATACAAAGGGGAGGAGGGAACTCTTTTCCAGAACTATATGCAGAGACGGCTGCTGAGCAGATTCATGCTCGGTTCGAAACCGGAACGCCATTCCGGGCTCGGGCTTGATTGCTATGTTACGGCTACCTCGCCAATCCGGAAGTACTATGATCTTGTGACACAGCGGCAGATAAGGGCAATTCATGGTCTTGATACGCCGTATCTGCCTGAAGAAATAGAGAACATGATTCGCCTTCTCGAGCAGCCGATGTCAAATGTATCGGGCATTCAGTCAAAGAGAAGCAGGTACTGGCTCCTTAAATATCTTGAATCAAAGACAGGACGTAAAGAGGAAGCAATTGTTCTTGGTAAAAGAAGGAACTGCTACCAGGTACTTATTTCCGAGTATATGTTAGAATGTGAACTTCCCTCTTCAAGCGGGATCGACCTCAAACCGGAGGATCTTATTCAGGTCACTATAATGCATGTCAATGCAAGAAAGGATGTCATTTCCGTGTTCATGGGATAAACAAGCCGAATATCGGGCCCGTTACACGGGTACATCAAACTTCGATATTCGTCTTTCCGATCTTCGGTTTTTCTGTTTTCAACCAGGAACCATGAACCAGAAACCAGAGACCAATCTTTTCCACGATATTCGATATTGAGTGTTATGCTAAGGTCTCTATTTAGTGTCCATCCGGAAACCAAATTTGAACAGCAGGAGGATTAACTTGAGTCATCCGGGAAACAGACGGAAAAATGGGAGAGTCTATGTTAAATGGCCTGTTACGATTATTATGAACAGCGGGACATTTGAAGGCGAGACGACAAATATAGCTGCCCATGGAGTAGGAATAATCTGTGATGAACCCCTTGATCTGAATACATCATATACCTTAATTATAAAGCCTGCAAATTACGGAACTATTGAAGTTACAGGAAAAGTCATGTGGTCAGATCTGTATGGAATAGACGGTGATAACAAGACGGTAGGAATTGGAATCTGTTTTATTGAAGTTTCGGAGAAAGACCGTCTGTTCTTAGAGGAAGTGATGTCCGAAAACCTCAAATGATACCTGTCGGCCTTTTCTTATGCATCATAAGATATCTTCGATTATCTCAACAGCATCCCTAACAAATTTCACACACAATGTATCGAATATACCAAGTTCGCGGGCTTTTTCCAAACCTTCCTTTGTAGAGATATCAATTCCAATAAGATCTCTGCACCTAATGGTTCTATTTCTTGATTTAAACCTTTCGGTAAAATTATTGACAAGCTCGTAAGATAACTGTTTCAGATGCTCTTCTTCCTGGTTGCTTTTCCCGTATTTGAGACCAATTACCATGAAAGCGCCTGTAACCGCTCCGCATGTTTCCTGCATTCTTCCCATTCCGGCTCCGAAAGGGCACGCAATTTTAAATGCGACGGTTTCCGGAATGCCAAACTCCGGAGAGAAAGCCGCAAAAACAGCCTGAGAACAGTTAAACTTGTCATTAAAATACTTGACGGCTTTTTCTGAATTATTCATTTGGTTATGGCCTCCGGCTTATTTCTTATTAATTTCATTTCTTCCCTTTTTCGCAGCAACAATTACCTGTTCGCATTGTTTTTCAATTTTGCTTTACAGGTTTCCCCTTCGGAATTCCTCACAGCCATTTCCGCTTTTTGAAAATGCCCAGCATGGTTAATCCGAGCGCTGCCATAAAGCCCAAAAGGCCAAAATAGCCCCAGGCCCACTTCAATTCAGGCATGTTCTCAAAATTCATTCCATATATGCCGGCGATGAAAGTGAGAGGGATAAAAATAGTCCCGATTATGGTAAGCACCTTCATGACCTCGTTCATTCGATTGCTGATGCCGGATAGAAACGTGTCGTGCATGCCGCCGATGATGTCGCGATAGGTCTCCACTATGTCGATGATTTGGATTGTGTGGTCGTAGAGATCACGCAAGAACGGCTTGATGGAGTCGTCGATCAGTCGCGATCCGCTTTTTTCAATGGCTGCAATTTCTTCTCGCAGCGGCCAGACGGCTTTTCGTAAAAACACGATCTCTCGTTTCAGTCGATGAAGCTCTTTCATATGGGTCGCATTGGGAGTCGTTAGAATCTCGTCATCGATTTGCTCGATGTGATCACCAAGTTTTTCGAGGGCAACGAAATATTCATCCACCACTCCATCCATGATGGTATATGCCAGATAATCCGCGCCTTCACTGCGGATCATCCCTTTGCGCGACCGAATCCGATCTCTAACAGGGTCGAGCACATCGTCGTCGCGCTCTTGAAATGAAATGACATGGTTCTCACCCAGAATAACACTGATATTCTCATTGCCGATAGAATTTGTCTCTTCGTCGTAGACCAGCATCTTAAGGGCAAAAAAGATGTAGTTGTCAAATTCTTCAACCTTGGGTCGTTGACTTGTATTGGAGATGTCTTCCGTGGTTAACGGATGCAGGCCGAATAGATTTGCCAAAGCTTGAATCGCGTTGATATCATGGATGCCATTGACATTAATCCAGGCGATATCGGAACTGTCCTTCACGCGCGCACAATCGTCCAAGCTGGCAGAATGAATTTCCTCAATATGCTCCCTGGAATAATTCATAATGCTGATTCTGACCACATCCTGTTTTCGCTCTCCCACAAAAACAGGTGTTCCTGGCGGCAGCCCCGCTTTCTTCCCCCGCCTGAAAACCTCGCGACCTTTATTTCGTCTGATTTTTTTCATGCAATACTCCGATTTTTACTTTGCATTGGCTGCGCCCCTTTAATGGCTGCGCAATTTAGTTTCCATCCGGAAATGGCCCTTTTATGCGATCAATGATTTTCTCCCGTTTCGGTAACACCGGGGGCGAAAATATATTTCATACTTATCACGCTTCTTAAAATTAATAAAGTTTTTGGGAACCGGCGCAGGCTTGTATCTCCTTACC
>JBFYVZ010000257.1:0-15458 GCA_041298995.1 Desulfobacteraceae bacterium | reverse complement strand
AATTGCTTGATGTTACCTTTCATTGTTATCGAATCAGTTTTGCCGTAATTTCTGCAATACGCTTTCCCTGAAATCGATAATAGCTTGCTTTGTGTGAAAGAAAGTATAGGGAAACCAAGATCCCCCTGTGTCAATGAAAATGAAAAACCATAAGATTTTGGCCGGATGTTGATTCATGAGTGTTAATTCATTGACAAATCAGAGGGATTGTGTTTTTTTGATCCAGCAATTCGATAGACTCATCAAGAGCTATAAGCGTACTGCCGGACGCTTTACATAAAATCAATAAGTGTATTATTCAGAAGTTACTTGCTGAACTAAAGAAAAAGCCATTAGAAGAAGAGAAATCCAGGGGAAACCCGTTTTGTAGTTGGCATGGCAATGTATTTCATATGGCCCCTGGCGGCGCATTGATGCTGAGCAGTGCGCTTTAATATAAACAGGAGATACTCAAATGGCAGATGAGATTGTAAAAAAGTATGGAGAGCGAGTTGGTTATACTGATGCTGAAATGGAAAAATTATATGAGGGTGGGCACAGGATACGACATTTAAAACGCCTTGCCAAATCCGCTCCGCTTTATACGATAGAAGCCCAAGTTGTCAGATCCCGCAATTGCAATTCCGGTCATTTGGAAGGCCAGAAGCTTTTCCTGGATGTCGACGGTAATTTACTGACCAAACTGTGTCCAAAGAAAATGTGTGTATATCTTGTTTCCCAGCTCATTATTCCCGTCGCACAGATTAATGAACGCTTAAGCGAAGGTCATGACCCGAATAATTTTCACTTCATGAGGTATGTAAGGTGTCCCGATGTCGGTGTGGAATGTCAGGGTTACGGGGATGTGATGCTGAGGGTGAGTGTTATTCCGCGTGTTTCATGAACACGGGGACAGGCTCTACGTGCAGGTTGCTTCTCTTATCCCCGACAAAAAAACGCGGGAAAGAGAATTCTGAAATCTCCTTCAGATACCCGACAATTATCCGAAGTTTGTTGTTTCGATGGATAGAATGATTGAAGGCGGCGAAAAAGGCATACAGCATCTGCGCATCACCCGGTTTTTGACACAGAGTATTAACATATGAATATCATTACATGGCTGGCTGATCGGCAAAATGGGGTAAAAGAACGCAATAAAATGGAAATCAAAGTAATGTAATTTTCAAGATCAAACCACCGGAATCGCTGTCTACACCTTATCAATGATTTTTAATTGGGGATTGAGGTGAGGATTACCGGTTGAAAGGGAGGCCGCTTACAGGAGAAATCCCTTCTTGTTTTGCTTCTGCTCATAAATCATTTTGTTCGCGCGAGCTATCAGATCGTCAATGGAAGAGGGCTTTTCCGGATCATAATAAGCGCCGCCAATGCTTATTGACAGTTTATATTTCCGGTTTTCCTGATTATTCCAAATATCGATAAGTCTCTGCAGCCGGGCTGTAAAGACCTCAGGATTTACTCCATCAATATCAATGGCAAGAATGGCAAATTCGTCCCCACCCAGGCGGGCAATTATGTCTGAGGTGCTGAAGGTCTCCTTTAATATGTTTGCTGATTCAATAAGCGCTTTATCTCCTTCCTCATGCCCCAGCGAATCGTTAATCCATTTCAACAAGTCCAGATCAGCAAAAAAGAGCAGCAATTTACTCTTATTCCTTTCTGATAATTTTAACTTCTGCTCAGCATGAAATAAAAAGCCTCTTCTGTTATATAAGCCTGTAAGCTGATCTGTTACTGAAAGGGCAAGGAATTTTTCCTCCATCCTTTTGCGCTCCGTGATGTCGCGCGCCACTGCTTGAAAGCCTACAACACGATCATCTTCTATAATCAACTGGGTATTTTGCCCAAGCCAGATCTCCTGTCCGTCTTTCACGATAACGGGATACTCGGAGTAGGTATTGGGAATCCCCTTCACGAACTGACGGCCAAAGAAATTCATGGCCTCCTCTTGCATATCCGATCGGATAAATGTCGGATAATGCCTACCGATAAATTCCTTTTCTTCGTATCCCATAATGCGGAATGCCGCAGGATTGACAAAGGTTATGTGTCCAGTGTTGTCCAATCTGAAGACGATGTCGCTCGCATTTTCCACCAAGGTCCGATACTGCTCCGCGCTCTCCAGCAGTATCTCTTCCGCCTGTTTGCGCTCGGTGATATCGCGCAAAATTGAAAGAATACCAATCACCTTACCAGTTGTATCGCACAAGAAACAAAAATTCCCTTCGACAGGGATAGTATTTCTATCCTTGCGGATCAGCTCCAGTTCCAATATCCGTGACCGATTAGGCTCACCATGTCCTGCATTTTCAATCTCCATTTCCTCGGCGAAAATCTGTATTGTTTTTTCAAATGACGCTGGAGTGAATGCTTCCTGCATCGTTCGCGCCATCGCCTCTTCCTCAGTAAATCCCAAAAGCCTCGTAACGGAGAGACTGACGTAGGTCAGTCGGCATTGTCCATACCTACCGTCCAGATGAAGTCCCTCGCGTTCTCAGGCAAGGAGGCGATAGTGGGTTTCACTCACTCGCAATGCCTCTTGGGCACTTTTGCGCTCGGTTATGTTCATCATCGATCCAACAAGCCTGATAGGAGTATCTTTTTTATCACAGCGGATATGTCCGCGATCGAAGATATCAACATAATGGCCATCTGCGCATCGAAACCGATATTCATCCCACCAAACGTCCACTCCCTTTTCCATGACAAACCTGCATGGATGGTTGCAGACTTGAAACCAACTCTTTCGGGAGGCTGTTGGAAGGTATTGGAGTTTTTCTCTGAAAAGAGTAGAAACGCATAATTCCATGGATGTCCCGAAAGCATCCGACCTGATACCGTTGAGCAATTAGGCCCTCGGGCGATTCATAAAAGGAAAGCCTTCCAAGGAAGATATGGAAGCCGCCTGGACAGGGATTGAAAAGGTAAAGTCCCTGATAGCCTCACGAGATTATGATATCATAATACTCGAGGAAGCAAACGTGGCAGTTAAATGCGGACTGATATCCGTAAATGATCTTCTTGATATTATTTCATCAAAACCGGAAAATATCGAGCTTGTGATAACCGGCAGGGGCGCGGCCCCGGAAGTTGTCGAAAAGGCAGATCTCGTGACCGAGATAAAGGATATAAAACAATATTTTAATAAAGGTGTGCTGGCACGAACCGGTATAGAAAAGTAGGGCATACGCAATTCTGCTAAAGCGCGATAATCAGTCTTTCATGGATATTCTCGAATCCGCCGTTTGTTACGTATTGCTTCCTCCTGCCATGAATATTATTGAGCCGCTTCAGCCTTTCGTCTGTCTGGGAACAGAAATGGCTTCACGGAAAAATGGAGTGTAAAGGCGCTGCCGCCTGCGGCAATGCAATCGGCAAGGCTGTCGATGAACCGGCAGTCTGATATAGTGCCGGGGCACATGGTGATGTCATCGGCTATATGGCGGCAGGCCTGGCTTGTAAAGCTTACTTTGAAACCAAACCGTTCAGAGAAGGCTTTGATACGAAGCAGGTCCAGACCTGAACCTCCGGCACAAAAGGCGTAGGGGTGTTTTGAAGAATACAACGCGGTATCCTGCATATGGCAAAAACCTGTAAACAGGTTGCGCTGATTGTCCCTGGTGATGCCCACTCCCCAATCCTTAAAGGAAATTGTAATCCCGTCATCAGATTTACCGGCGGCAACCTGTATCATGCCATTGTCCGGTGTCGCTTCGATGGCATTTTTCAGCAGGCCGGCGCAAATCTTTTGCAGAACGGCCTTATCAAAGTCGAGCATCAGGCCGGGCTCAATTTGCCTGATAAGGTTGAGCACCCGGGGTTGCGCCTCAGAAAGGGATTGATCGCAGATATCATTTAAAAAGGCGCTGATCCGGATCGCTTCCGGGCTGAAGTCGTCGATTTCATGAATCGATTTCAGCCGCCGCAAAATTTTTTGCGCTACCGCTGTATACGCGGTTTGATCTTCTTCGCTCATTTCTTCCGTAAGGCTGCAAACTGTCTCGATCAGCCTTGCAGCCTGGTCATCGCTGTAACGATAGTTGAGGATATCGCTGGTTTTTTCCTGCATGCTGAGCAGGCGTTTGAAATTACGCTGGCAGCGCGCCAGGGGTTTGTCCAGATCGCGGTAATCTTCTTCTCTGATTTTGCGGGCAATGATCCCCAGCGCAGTATCGATTATGGCAACAGGAGTCCGCAGTTCATGGGATAGGTGATCTATGACTTTCTTGCGCGCTTCGCTTATCGCCTTAAGGCTCTCATAAAGTATCACGTTTTCAAGGGCGATGATGATGTACTGGGAAGCGGTTGATAAAAGCAACTGGTCATTGTCCGTGAAATCGCCGGAGTTTTTATTCAGCACCTGCAGCGTTCCGATGCAGAAACCCAAGCGATTGACGAGGGGGATACACAGTATGTTGCGCGTCGTAAAACCTGTTGACTTGTCAACATCCCTGCAAAAACGCTCGTCGCTGTAAGCGTCATTGATGATCAGCGGTTGGCGATGGGTGAAAACCCACCCGGCGATTCCCGCGCTTGAGGGTATCCGAATGATGCTTTTTTCAAGGCCGGTCCCGACTATCGACCAGAGCTGGTCTGACCTTTTATCATGGAGAAACACGGTGCAGCGCATGACGCCAAGCAGTTTGACCGTTTGTTCCACTATGTGCTCGATCAGCGCCTCCAGGTCCAACCCGGACATGATCGTCCAGCTTACATCTGAAACCCGGTTCTTAGGATAGATCTGATCCAGGAGTTGGCTGTCCTCCTCGCGACTGCCTTTTTCCTGCCGGCCGACATAAACCTTGCCTGGTTCAGCCATGATGCGGTTTCTCCACGATCGGTGGATAAGTTTTTAGCGCGCCGCCGCCTGGCGCGTCTGAACGAGTATTGACCCGAAGCATGGAACAGGGTCTTAAAAAACAATTATAAAATGCGTGTCAGTTCTTCTTTGGTAAAGGCAAATTGATTCTTGAAATCATCCCAGAATGCCTTGTCTGTTGTTTTCCAATCCTGCCCGAAAAGGCGGTTGTAAGCCGGCGTCAAACTTTCGAACCATTTCCCACTCTTTTTGCCTTTGGTGGCCGCCAGCAAAAGTTCTGCCAGATAATCGGGTATATTGATCATCTCTTCTTTGGGTATGTATGCATAAGCCCCGGCGCTTATCGACTTTTTAAAATTGTCGGCGCTTAAGGCATGGGCGGTCAGCATAAGGGCGGGAATCTGGTTGGCTATGGCAACTTCCAGAAGACCAAAACCATTGACGCCCATGATGTCCAAAATAGCGGCATCGTATTTGTGCCGACCGAGAAGCGCCTTGGCCGAAGCAAAATCGGAGGCGCTTTCGACCTGGCATTCGTCCAACAAATCCATTATCGTTTCAATCACATCATGCTCGTCATCAACGACAAGAACTTTTTTTCCTCGAAGAACGCTCAAATCCATTTAGTTCTCCTTCCAAGGGTTACAAAATTGATAAGAACTTCCTTTTTAAAACAAGCCTTTAGCAGACATGTAATTGTATGTCAATATTAATTGAAGGTGAAAAAGAAACAGGAAAGAAACACGAGGTATGTATTATCAATTATATCCTGAATGTTTTGTGACGTTGAAGGTTTGAGGACTTCAGGAAGCAACGGCTTGATAATACATGAACGTAAAAAGTAGAGCCATCTGCCCATGCCTTTGTCCATTATTTTTTCTTCCTTCTATTTGTATCGCTTCTCCGATATTTTAAACTGCGTCTTTCAGGACCATTATAAGTTGAAGCTCCGCCTTTCCTTCGATCTTTTTTCGACCGCCTGTTAATCCCCAATCTTCTTTCCTTCATTTAGATCCTTTTTATTTTTTCTGAATCCAGCAAAACCAATGATACCAGAGTTTAAGAGGAGTATTGCCCGCATCCTTACGAAATACGAAATCCTCCAACAGCCCGCATTTTTTTTCGGTATCATTTTCAGGAGAGTTTGTCTGTCAGGAAACCTTATTTTGTCTGTAGACCAATCTACCTCGCTCTTAGATAACGTTAATGACCAGTTGCAGCACCAAAGGGGCGGCTTTGCTCCTGACTTATCTACTCTACGACAGATAAAAGACAAAAAAATATGATTGAATGCCCATAGCCTAAGACACGCGGCTTAATTCTTCAAGCGTCTATTCTGCAACTACGCTGCAAAATCAAGCGTCTATTCTGCAACTACGCTACAGAATAACGCTTATTCGAAATCTACTATTAAAGTGAAATTCTGTAGTTTGATGCTTTCAGGAAGGATGAAAAACCCCTCCGAGATATAAAATTAGATGTCCTGCGCCTGAACTTTTCATCCAGTTTATCAATAGGACAGCGTTTGGTTGAATATCTATGAAGCCAGACACCCGTGTACCGCTCTGGTTAAACAGCAAATAGTCCATACCTTTCAATCTCTGCCCGTAAACATGAAAACTACCTTCTTTGGAAGAAATTTAAACGCTCATTTGTCGTCTTATCTTCAGATGATATTCTGCCTTCATGCTTAATTATGAGGGTGCAATATCTCATTGATTTTTCAAAATATATTGCACCCTCAGTATGTAAAATTTTTTTTGACTTTGACTCATTGAAAATCTAAATTGGTCAGTAAGTCTTATGCTACCAGTTTTCACATAGAAGCTCAAAATAACCAGATGGTCGAACGCAGGCAGGACATTGCTCCGGCGCATTAGAGCCTTCATGGAGATAACCGCAGTTGGTACAACGCCAAACTACTTTTTCATCCCGGCTGAATATTTTACCTGACCTGATGTTTTCAGCTAATGACAGAAAGCTCTTTTCATGATGCCTTTCAGCAACAATAATGGAATCCCATGCTTCAGCAGCACGCTCATAATTTTCCTCACGCGCAATCTCTGCAAACTTCGGATATAGTTGGGTATGCACATTGTTTTCAAGCGAAGCCGAAGCAAGCAGGTTATCGTAAGTACTCTTTATTACACCTGTAAGAAAAGTCGCAGTGATTTCGAGTTCACCCCCATTAAAAAATTTGAAAAACCGCAGGGCATGCTCTATTTCCTGATCTGCAGTTTCCTTAAATATTTTAGCTATTTGCATATATTCGTCTTCTTTTGCCTTATTTGCAAAAAAGATATACCGGTTATTTGCCTGGGATTCAAACGCAAACGAAATAAGCATATTTTTGGCTGTCCGGCTTTCTTTAAATTTTCCCATATGACTGCCTCCGTTTACTCTGATCATCACCGTCATAATCTGACGATCGCGGAATACGAAAAAGAATGTTTGCACTCAGAAAAAAAGCTAAGTCTGTATCGGTGATAAGCATCGACTGCACTGTTCATTTCACTTTGTGATCTCAATGGCTTTTGCGCCGCATTCATCCGCAGCCCTTTGTACAACTGCTTTGTATTTTTCCGGTATTTCATCAAATTTGACGATTGATTTTAATTCATCTTCGTTATACTCGAATACCTCCGGACAAAGATTGTTGCAATTTCTGTCCCCCATGCAGTTTTCTGTAATAATTACTTTCATTTGTACCTCCTCATTTTTTTGGGTTTAAAAATTGTACAAAGCAAGCTCTTTCCTCGCGGACATGCCAAACTTTTCGATTTTTTTGTCCTGGTAGTTGTTAATACCTATTACCAGAGCTCTGTATGCCCCCAGCTTCCCACTTTTATGGTTTAGGTCTTCTTTGCTTTTTATATCTAAACCACGCCCAGTTGCCGCATGTGCGGATGATACGGCGAAAGCTAATAGAAGTATAGTGGTAAGGGTTATGCGCTTTATGATGGATTTCGTAGCTCTGCCCCCTTTTGCGAGATTTACGTCGTTTTATACATTACCCTTTATGAAATTTCAAGATATTCTGATAATATACTGATGCGTTCTGCTTGAAGTCAGGCAGTTACATCGAGGTTGATGATCTGTGTAGTTCAGGAAGCAGTTCAGATAGCTTGATCTTTTATAACAGCAATCGTCTTCATTCTTACTCGGGATACAATAATCCGAATGATTTTGAAAAGGGCTTTACATTGGCAAAAGCAGCTTAATGATGTGTCCATCTTTATTTGACCAGATCAGTATAAACCATCGCCTTTACAATACGCGTGAGTAGTTCTTTCATATCCCATCTCCTAAGACGATTTATAACCGGGAGCATTTGGTGGTGTTTTCCCTCTCAGATGTTCATGGTAAAAACGATAAGTTAATGGACTACCTTCCTTGAAAATTTCTGTATTTACAACATCGGCGATAAATATGGTGTGAGTCCCAAGATCAATCTGACTTACAACTCTTGCCTCCAATGCTGAAAGAGCATACTCCAAAACCATAGGACTTCCTGTAATACCGATCTTATATTTTACACTTTCGAATTTGTTTATATCCCGGCCGGATTTAAAACCAAACAGGCCAATGAATTTCATGGTAACGGATTCATCAATAATACAAGATGCAAACACCTGACTGTTTGAAATTAACTCATGCGTCAAATTTTTCTTATTGATAATTACGGCGACCCTTGGAGGCTCTGAGGTAACCTGTATGACTGTGTTGACGATTTGCCCATTGAGTCGATTCCCATCTTTGGAAGTGACAATATAGAGCCCATAACTCAGGTCCCGGAAGACCTTAAAATCAATTGCGTTTGCCATAATTTCTCCTTAAATTAATATGTTAATATCAAATACATATTATCTTCGATGTACTGACTTGATGCTTTCGGATTAAATATGACGACATTGTCCAGTGGATACTCTTGACTTCAATTTACTTCTTATAGACTTTCATTGGAGTTTTCACTTTTACAGCCTTTTTCACTTCAACTTCGGCCGGTGTTGCCTTTTCAGGTCCGTCTGACGCCACTGCTGACTCTGCTATCGGTGCTCTGGATGTTGTTTCGGAACGCACCGATAGGGCAAGAACTAATCCTGATGTTTCAATCCATGGGCGGCTTTAAATGCGTGCCATTCATCGTGATCCAGCGAATTGTCCGCGTTAAGATCAATCGCTGCAAAAACTTTTGGTTCAGCATTCGGAAATTTTGTTTTGTATTCATCCCAACTGACCAGACCGTTACCGTTTGTATCCATGTCGCCGAAATGGGCATTGAATGATTTGGGATCCGGCAGAGAGGTTTTATGGTAAACTTTTTTCTCAGAACATGCGAAAAACAATGTGCACGCAACCAGACACAGGAATATTTTTGTTTTCATCAATTAACTTCTTTCTTTGAATTTAAAACTCTATTTTTTTTCGCTTGGCACGGATTCAGCCAGTCCTGGCGCACTAAGAAATTGCTTTCATTTGAAGTGAGTATAGGAAAGCCACTCGTGTCTGTCAAGGAAATCTTGGCCTCAAAATTGTGTGCTGTTGATGTTTGTCAACGGGCGTGAATTGTGTTTATTATGAATTGCAATCAAGCAATTTCGTCTAGGATGACCTTTTGCTGATAACAAGGAAGGAGACCGCACTCCCTATCATCCGAAAAATCACCCTCCAAAAAATGCGCATTACAATTGACATTCAATGAGCCGGCATGATCACTTTCTTTGAGGCTTTGAAGTCTTGAGTGATCGGAGGGCACAACACGGATTATCGGGTCAATGCCTTTAATCTTTTATTATCGGTTGTAGCCCTTCGAGCAGGGGTTTCAACTCCGGTAGGCGCTCTTGAGCAACCTTTCAGACAGTATTTAGATCAACCCCCATGTAGTTGTGGAAGGGAACATCCCGCATTCCAGCCATCTTACTCCAGGGAATATCGGGATGTTTATTTCTAAATGATGTCGGAATGTTTTTAGCTGCCTCACCAAGGACTTCGAGGCATCTGATCACGGCGTTGACTGTCTTCTTATCCGCAGCAAACATTTCGTAAGACATTCCGCGGGTGAAATCCTCTGTATCTGCAATAGCAGCTACAATATCATCAAGGTAGTCGGAGATCTCCCGCTCCTTAGACATATTCGACCTCGGACAGGATGCGTTTACCAATGGCAGGCTTCAGCGCGGACTCCATTACCAGATCAACTTTGATACTGAGCCGGCTTTCGAGAAATTCACGCAGTTCCAAAAAGTCAAAAAGATCGATATCACGGTTGAATGAGACAAGAATATCAATATCACTCTTCTTGCTCTGTTTCTCCCTGATATAGGAGCCAAACAAGCCGAGCCTATGGACTCCGTAATGTGATTCCATCTCAGCCTTGCTGTTTTTGATGATTTTGATTATTTCTTACTTTATCATATCAGCCAATATAGTAGAATCCATATTACATGTCAACGTGATTTAAGTCACTGTATCAAATGATTTTTTTACCGGTTGAAATCATCACCATTTACTGGCTTATGCCGATTGCTGACTACAAGAAGGAGCGCATCCTCTACCGCTTGAAAGCAGTACCCCCAATAATTGCTGCTTTTAACCTGAAAAAATTAAAGGAATATATCATATGCCGAAAAAGAAAAACCAGTTGGAACGAATCGCGGATCTATCCTGGGATGAGCTCAACAAATGGGCCGGGAGCAAAATTGTTTCTCGCGGCCGAAGTTATCAGCATCAGGGCCGGGTATCAAGCCTGGCCGCAACCAGCGACGACGCTCTGATCGCGTGGGTGGACGGGTCGGAACAATATGCCGTTAGAGTCGCCATGGGAGACGACGGCCTGCCGGATTCGGTTTGTACGTGTCCATATCAATTCGGCTGCAAGCATGCGGTAGCCGTGGTACTCGAATATATGGAACGGATTGAGAGCAATCAAAAAATTCCCAAAGCAAAACAGAGAGATGAGCGTCTTGAACTTTTAAAAGACGGGGAAGGCTGGGATGAGGATGATGACGATGATGATTATGGCGATGACGATGATGCTCCTGGCTTGCCTGAATCTGTTAAAAAAGATATCGATGCGTTTTTACAGCAAAAGACAAAAAAACAGCTCGTTGAACTTTTTATTGAGATCGCCGTACAATATCCGGAAATCGGCGGAGAACTGTCTGCCCGTCGGCAGGTTAAAGCTGGAA
This sequence comes from Desulfobacteraceae bacterium, assembly GCA_041298995.1. GTDB lineage: Bacteria > Desulfobacterota > Desulfobacteria > Desulfobacterales > RPRI01 > RPRI01. The sequence goes on along the minus strand of JBFYVZ010000257.1, from coordinate 4,451 downwards.
ACACATCTGTTCTTATTTCAAAAATCCGCAAGGAAATCGATGAAATCAGCTCAGAACCCGGCTGGCAAAATCACTGGAAGGGCCGGGGGTTTACGCCGGATTATTCCGGTATTCGCAAAAAAATGGAGACGCTGCTGGCGGCCGGTTACGCGGATGATGTGCTTATCCTTGGGAAAGAATTAATGTCCGCAGGCATTCAACAGGTTGAGCAGAGCAATGATGAGGGTGAGACAGCAGATGAAATCAGCGCGTGTATGCCGGTTATCGTCAAGGCGCTGGATCAGTCGTCATGGGAGAATGTGGATAAGATGGCCTGGGCTTTGGAGGCCGTAATGGAAGACGACTATTCTCTTTTCGAAGCATTGGCGGAATATCTTCACCGAACGCATGCAAAGCCGGACTGGAATAAACTGGCGGACCGATTACTGGAAAGTCTGAAATCACTCAGACATCCCGAGAAAAAGGATGGTTTCAGCGTCAGTTACCAGAGAAACAAACTCACAGACTGGATCATATACGCCATTGAAGGCGCCGGTCGCACTGATGAAATAATCCCGCTTTGCGAAGCTGAGGCAAAACTAACAAACAGTTACGTGCGCCTGGTTAAACTGTTGATGGCAGACGATCGGCTTGAAGATGCCGAGCGCTGGATTCATGAAGGGATACGAGCGCTTGGGCAAAACTTGCCGGGGATTTCCAGCGAACTTCGCGGCAAGCTTCTGGAAATTCGTACTCATCAGAAGAACTGGCCCGCAGTTGCGGCCATGCGGGCAGATGAATTCATCCGGGAGCCCACGATTCGAGCATATACAGAGTGCCGACATGCCGCTGAAAAGGTGAAGTTATGGCCGAGGATGCTGGAATGTCTTATGTTATATCTTGAAACCGGCGCACTGCCTTGGGATCAAAAGGATTGGCCTCTGCCCGAGTCCGGTTTAAAGCTTTCAGATTCAGATGACCGCCGGCGAATAAGTTTCCCTATGATCGAAGAACTTATCAATATCGCCATCCAAGAGAAAAATCCGGAAGAGATACTGCGATGGTATGATCAGCGTCCAAGACAGTCTTACGGCTGGTATGGCCTAAACGAAGACAACATTGCCGTTGCCATTCAAGGCTACGCGCCGGACCGAGCTGTTTCCATCTGGGGAAAAATTGTGGAAAATCTGATTGCACAGGTCAAACCCAGTGCATATGAATCGGCGGTAAAATACCTGCTAAAGATCCATAAAATCCGGGATGAACAATCAAAAAATATGGAGTGGGAGCGATATTTGAAGGACCTTAAAGAAAAGCATATTCGCAAACGCCGGTTAATAGAAATTTTGGAGGGGCTGGAAAGAAAGCAAATCATCAAAAGTAAGCGGTAATTTTGAGACTTAAGGGCGTGTGCCTGAGAGTACGGCGATGGTTCCGAACATGAAACGCTTAATCCGGATATTTTCAAGGCCGGCATCTTTCATGATTAAAGAGAGTTCTTCCGGCGTTTTGAATGCTTCAGTGCTTGATGTAAGATATCGGTAGGCGTTTCTGTTTCCGGCAAAAACCAATCCGAGCATTGGAATTATTAATTTAAGATGAAGCAGAACAAACGGGCGCAGAAAGTTACTTGGGGGAGGGGATGTTTCAAGGCATACAACTTTCCCTCCCGGTTTGACTGTTCGCACCTGCTCCGTAAATGCACGGCGGATATCCGTGACGTTTCTTATTAGATAACCTGATGTAACGGCGTCAAAAACCGCATCGGGAAATGGGAGATTTAGGGCATCGGCGCAGCACCATGAAATTATGTTTTTCCCTTCTCTTCCGGCAAGCATCATCTCTAATGTAAAATCGGCTCCGAATGCTTTAATGCTCTTGTTTGAACGAAGAGCTTCCCGCAGAATCCCGCCTGTTCCTGTTCCAACATCAAGAATAAGAGCGTCCTGTTTAAGAGAGGCTTCCTGCACAACATATTTCCGCCACGATTTGTCCCTGCCGAATGTGATAAGAGTATTCAGCAGATCGTACCTGCCTGAGATACTTTTAAACATTTTCCGGACATGGCCGGACTTAGTATCTTTTACCGAATCTGTCATTACATTCAATCATGCTCGCGGGTATTCAAGAATGATATTTCCGGCCACTGTTTCATTTCATAATCAAGACTCCATTCGCTGCGGGCAAGGTACGTCAAATGGCCTTCCGCGTCAATCGCAAGATTATTCCTGTTCTCTTTTTCAAATTGTCCAAGTTTTTTCTTATCGTTGCATTCGACCCATCGGGCCCTGGCATAATCGGCCGGTTCTGTGACGGCATCAGCACCGTATTCGTCTTTTAAGCGGGCCATTGTGACATCAAACTGCAGCACTCCGACAGCGCCAAGGATATATGTGTTTCCGGAAAGCGGCTTGAAAAACTGAACAGCGCCTTCCTCTGAAAGCTGTGTCAGCCCTTTCTGGAGCTGTTTGTTTTTAATCGGATTCAGCAGACGTACTCTTCGGAAATGCTCCGGAGCAAAATTGGGTATGCCTGTAAATTTCAGAGGCTCTTTCATGGTAAAAGTGTCGCCTATTTTAATAGTGCCGTGATTGTGCAGGCCTATTATATCCCCGGGGAATGCTTCTTCAATATTTGACCTGTCCTGGGCCATGAATATTGTGGCATTCGACAGGGTCATTTCCTTTCCTGTACGGTGATGGATTACCTTCATTCCACGATTGAATTTTCCCGAACATATTCTCAGGAAAGCTATGCGGTCCCTGTGCGCCGGATCCATGTTCGCCTGGATTTTGAATACGAAACCCGAAAAGGATTCTTCATACGGCGAAACGGCGCGTTCCACAGCAGTTCTTGGCTGCGGCGCCGGAGCCATTTCAACAAATGCGTCAAGAAGCTCTTTTACGCCGAAGTTGTTTACGGCGCTCCCGAAGAAAACCGGTGTCTGGTTTGCTTTAAGATAATGCCTGTGGTCAAATGGTGTGGCGGCGCCTTCGAGCAAATCAATATCTTCCCTGAGTCTCTCCGCGTCACTTCCAAGTATTTCATCAAGTCTCCGGTCGGAAAGGTCGTTTATAATAATACCTTCCTGAATCCGTGTTGTTTTTCCGGGAGTAAAGAGATGGAGCTCTTTGCGGTAAATATTATAAACTCCCTTGAAGTTTTTCCCCATTCCGACAGGCCAGGATAAGGGAGCACATTCCACCTGCAACCTGTCTTCTATGTCTGCAAGAAGATCAAGAGGATTAATGCCATCCCTGTCCATCTTATTTATGAAAGTTATGATGGGAGTATTCCGCATCCTGCATACTTCCATCAGTTTCTTTGTCTGAGGTTCAACTCCCTTGGCACTGTCTATAACCATGAGGGCGCTGTCGACAGCCGTAAGCACCCTGTAGGTGTCTTCTGAAAAGTCCTGGTGACCAGGTGTATCGAGCAGGTTGATTTCAAAATCGCGGTAATTGAACTTCATGACCGAAGTCGTTACCGATATACCGCGTTCCTTTTCAATAGCCATCCAGTCGCTTGTTGCATGACGGGCTGCTTTACGCGCTTTTACAGCCCCTGCCAACTGGATTGCTCCTCCGAAAAGAAGGAGTTTTTCAGTAAGCGTTGTCTTCCCGGCGTCCGGATGGCTGATAATCCCGAAGGTGCGGCGTTTGTCGACCTCTTTTTTGTATTGTTTTTCCATGTAACTATCTTATAATTTTGTTATTATCAACTGAGGCAATTAAAGTTTCCAGATCAGGAATTTAGCCTGATGCTTAGAGTCTCAAGCCTGTGCTGTTTTTTATCCGTTTCGATTGAATAAACAAAAAGGCATCCTGTTATCAATTGCAACCTGAATCTGCAACTTGACGGGATGCCTTTTAAAAACTTTTATTAGGTAATTATAATTTTGTGACGTTTACAGCCGAAGGACCTTTTTCTCCCTTTTCGATTTCAAAGGTAACCTTGTCACCCTCTGCGAGAGTCTTAAAGCCGGTCCCGTTTATTGCGGAATGATGAACAAATACATCTCCACCGGTTTCCTGTTCTATAAAGCCATACCCTTTTTTGTTACTGAACCACTTTACGATTCCGTTTGCCAAAATACTAATCTCCTTGAAAAATATTGCCGTCTTCCAGCCCGGTACAGAAAAGTCTTATAAGAAACCGTTCCTTAAAGGCCTTGTGTTGCTGCCGGAAAAATTAATTGTCGGGGATAATAATATGAGTTTTAAAAAACGTCAAGGGAAAATAATTGAAAATAATTGAAAATTATTTGATAATACGAAGTATTCCTCAAGGATAATATCTTTGTTCTCCGATACATGACCTTTGAGGTTTTTTCAGCTCATTGGAAATCCGACTTTGTCAAAATTTTATTTCATGAGAGCCAATTGCAAAAGTCCCTCTCCCCTCCCTTGACGGGAGGGGATTAAGGGGAAGGTGAAGGAATAACTCATTGAGAACTCTAATCTTTTACCCCT
>JBFYVZ010000223.1:0-25759 GCA_041298995.1 Desulfobacteraceae bacterium | reverse complement strand
TTTGCCGTGCAGACGCTTTGCCTTGAAGCCCGCCGGGAGATGGTTCAAAAAGGCAGGATGCCGCCTTCCGCCCATGAATTTGCGCTGCTCGACATGGCGTTCAGCAACAGCGAACAGTTTGCCATGGCCCGCCATGAACCCGGACTGAAGACGAGCATCTCCTTATTCTTCCCGGGATGTCAGCTCAGCGCATCCGCTCCGGCAATGGTGAAGAAGGTATATGCGCATCTTCGCCGGATTCTCTCCGGCGGCGTCGGCCTGATGCTGGGATGCTGCAATGCCCCGGCTTTCTGGGCGGGGGAAGAGAATCTGTTTCAAGCTGAATTCTCAAGGCTGCGCGACCGGTGGAACGACCTGGGAAGGCCGCAGATCATCCTGGCCTGTTCAACCTGTTACCGGATATTCGAGACTCATATGCCTGAAGCGCAAATCATCTCTTTGTGGCGTGTTCTGGAAGAAAAGGGGCTGCCGGGAGATCTTTCCGTTAAGCATGGCGCAATACCACTTGCCGTACATGACCCCTGCACCACCCGCCATGACTCCGGGCTTCAAAACAGCGTGCGGGCCCTGTTGCATCGTTTGGGCCAGCCTTTTGAGGAGCTGGAACCGGGCCGCGGTCATACCGAATGCTGCGGTTTTGGCGGTTTAATGCAAAATGCCAATCCTGATCTTGCAAAAACCGTTGCAAGGCGTCTGTCCGGTAAAAGTTCTGCGGATTATCTGACATATTGTGCCGGTTGCCGCGACAACCTGGCGGCAGCGGGAAAAAGAGCTCTTCACATTCTGGATCTGATTTTTCCGGATGCCGGAGGGCCTGATCCAGGAGCCAGGAAACGTCCGGGATGGTCCCTTGGCCAGGAAAACAGAATCAGGTTAAAAGATGAACTGCTGAATGAACTGTGGCAGGAAGGTTTGAGAAAAATGGATGATCATGAGAAAACTGTATTGAACATCTCTCCCGAGGTTCAACTGATCCTGGAAGAGCGCCGGATCCTGATATCGGATATCAAAAAAGTAATCCATCATGCGGAAAGAACCGGCGAAACCCTCTTTCATCCTGTAACAGGACATTATATTGCAGCTTTCAAGCCTTATAAAGCCACTTTCTGGGTGGAATATTCGGTATCCGGGAGCAGCTTTACCGTTCACAATGCTTACAGCCACCGGATGGAAGTTGCCGGAAAAGGAGAACCATGAACGGAGACTACAGCCGACCTGAAGATCTGGCATGGAAGTGCCGCAGGTGTGAAGTCAATCTGGTTGTCGGGCCTGCAGTGCTGACGTATATGGGCAACCGGATTACGGCGGATCTGCCCAAGTGTCCGGTCTGCGGTTTTGTCATGATTTCCGAAGAGCTGGCCCTGGGGAAAATGGCGGAAGTCGAGCAGATTCTCGAAGATAAATGAAGGCATGATGCAATATGATATACCGGAAAAGCTGCGGGCCGTTACCGGCGACGCCATCCGGCCGGGTGGCCTTGCCCTGACCGCAAGAGCGGTGGATTTCTGCGCTTTTTCAAAGGGGGCAAGAATCGTCGATATCGGCTGCGGTTTCGGGACAACACTCGGCTATCTGCGGCATCGTCATGGCTTTAGGGTGTGCGGCATCGATCACTCGGCTCGAATGCTTTCCGAAAGCCGTGGACAGCCTGTCATTCAGGCAAGCGCGGATAGCCTGCCGTTCGGCGCAGGTGTCTTTGACGGTGTTTTTTGTGAATGCGTCCTGTCGCTTCTCTCTTTGCCTGAAAGCGCGCTGCGTGAATTTCACAGGGTTCTGCAATCAGGCGGATATCTGGTTCTGAGCGACATTTATCTGCAAAATCCCGGGACACGTTCTTATCCTATCTCCTCCTGCCTGTCCGGCGCAGTTACAAAGTCAGAGCGGATCACGCAGGTGAAAGACTGCGGATTTGAATTGCTTCTGTGGGAGGATCACAGCGGATATCTGAAGGAAATGGCCGCCGGAATTGTGTGGACACTGGGTTCCCGGAAGGATCTGATAAAACTGTTTTTTCACGGGACCAGTTCCATTTGCCACTGGGAGGCAATCCAGCGTTCCCGGCCCGGTTATTATTTATTGATTGCCCGTAAAAAGGAGTGATTTACTCATGAACGATATCGGTTTCAGAACCATTCAACTGGCCGGCAAAGGCTATTGCTGCAGCCAGATTCTGATGCTTCTGACCCTTGAAGTCCAGGGCAGAGAAAATCCGGAACTGGTGCGTGCTATGGCCGGTCTTTGCATGGGAGCCGCAAACAGCGGCGGTCTCTGCGGGATTTTCACCGGCGCGGCCTGTGTGCTGGCCCTGTATGGAGCAAAAGGAGCTGATGCCGAAAAAGAAGCGGATAAGCTTCCTCTGATGTTTGCTGAAATGAGCGAATGGTTCAGCCAAAACACAAGCAGATTATATGGCGGAAGTTCCTGCACGGACATCGTAGGTGAAGATACCCGCAGGCCGAACCCGGAACGGTGCGGACGACTATTATTGGACACCTGGCGCCGGATTCAGGAGATCCTTTTGGAAAACGGCTTTGACCCGGCCAACCCGGATATAGCGTTGTGACTACAGAACTGTTTAAAAACGGCGATGGCCTGTCAGCCCGGCGGTTGCTCTCCCGGACTGACAGTCTGTGCCCCTCGTGTCTGAAAAAGATTCCGGCATTCCGGGTAACTGATGGCCTGGATGTTTACCTGGAAAAGCGCTGTGACGTGCACGGGATTTTTGATACCGTGATATGGCGCGGAAATCCTGCACTTGAAACATGGGCGCGGCCAAAACTGCCAACACACCCTCCGGTCTGTTATGCGGATACCGCAAAAGGCTGCCCCTTTGATTGCGGTCTCTGCGATGCACACCGCCAGATCACCTGTACCGCGCTTCTGGAAGTCACCGGGCGTTGCAACCTTGCCTGCCTATACTGTTTTGCGGCAGCCGGAAACGCACCAAAGCCCGATCCGCCTCTTGATGTAATTCAATTCTGGTTCGACAGAGTTAAAGATGCCGCTCCTTCCTGCAATATCCAGCTTTCCGGCGGTGAGCCAACGGTTCGGAACGATTTGCCGCAAATCATCGAAATGGGGCGGTGCAGTGGGTTTGCGTTTATTCAGCTAAATACCAACGGCCTGCGGCTGGCCCGGGAAGAAGGCTATGCCCGAAGGCTCAAGGATGTCGGACTTTCCTCGGTTTTCCTCCAGTTTGACGGAGTCTCCGATGACGTTTATCTCCGCCTCCGGGGACGCGGTCTTGTTGAGGAAAAAAATCTGGCCATCAAGCACTGCGCGGATGCAGGCCTCGGGGTTGTTCTTGTTCCCATGGTGGTTCCCGGCGTCAACGTGAAGGAATTGGGAGCGATTCTGAATTTTGGGATCAAAGCATCGCCGACGGTCCGGGGTATTCACATTCAGCCGGTCAGTTATTTCGGACGCCGGCCGGTGCTTCCTCAGAATTGTGACCGCATCACCCTTCCGGAAATTCTGTCGGCCCTTGAAATCCAGAGCGGTGGAAGGGTCCGGGTTTCCGATTTTCGCCCTCCGGGATGTGAAAATGCGCTCTGTTCATTTCACGGCAGATTTTTTATTACGGAAGGCGGGGGGCTGAAACCCGTAGTAATCCTGCCGGCCGTAAGCGCCGCCAGTCAGCCGGAAGCGGCGGATGCAGGCGCAAGGAGATCTGTTGCCGCGGTTGCCAAGCAGTGGGGGGCAGGCCCGACCAGGGATCAGGGATCAGGGGTCAGGAATCGGAAAGTTTCAGCGCCCGACCGGCAACAGGATGAAAAGACAACTCTTTGCGGCTGCGGGAATAAAATCCCCGGGTCCGATGCTAACGGCCCCATGGACCTTGACAGTTTTCTGGAATTTGCCCGCAACAGATCTTTTTCCATTTCGGCCATGGCATTTCAGGACGTATGGAATCTGGATCTGGAACGCCTCCGGGACTGCTGTATTCATGTTGTGGCGGAAGATGGCCGGCTGATTCCGTTTTGCGCCTATAATCTCACGGACAGCAGAAATCAGCCCCTGTATCGAGGCCGGTCATGACGCTTAAAACACCTCTGGAAAACTGGATTCAAAGAAAAATCTCAAAAGCAGCGGAGCTGGTTCCGTTGACCCGGTTCTGTCTTGAGGCATATCAGCTTCAAAAATTACGGGAAACTCTTTTTTATGCAGGTCAAAACAGTCCTTTCTACCGGCATCTGTTGAGAGATGCGGTTACGGATTCTGTCCGGCGGATTGAAGATATGTTCCGGCTGCCGTTTACAACTTCGGATGATCTGAAGAAATATCCCCTCCGGTTTCTCTGCGTTTCCCAGAGCATCATTGAGCGCTGTGTCACTCTGCAGAGCTCTGGAACCACAGGCCCTGCCAAGAGGCTATTTTTTACAAAAGATGACCTGGAGCACACGCTTGATTTTTTTCATCACGGGATGTCCACGCTGGTCCATCCCGGAGACAGGGTTATGATCCTGCTCCCCGGCGGCGGCAGGCCGGACAGCGTGGGGGACCTGTTAAGCCGGGCTCTGGCGCGTATGGATGTTCAAAGCCTGACGCCGGGGCCTGATCCGCAGAACACACCTGACGCATTCATTCAGCAGGGCATAACGTGCCTCGTGGGTGCGCCGGTCCCGGTTTTGGCTTTGGCAAGATACGGCCATGGAGAAAATTGCCTCAAAAACCGGATAAAATCGGTGCTTCTTACTGCCGATCATATCCCTGCGGCAATTGTCGATGCGGTTGAAAGCGCTTTGAACTGCAAGATTTACTGTCATTACGGAATGACCGAGATGGGTTGGGGCGGCGGTGTCGAATGTGAGGCCCGGAATGGGTATCACCTGAGGGAGGCGGATCTCTTCGTTGAAATCGTGGATCCGAAAACCGGCAGCCCGCTTCCGGATGGAGAGAGCGGAGAAATCGTCGTCACGACCCTGACCCGTGCTGGAATGCCCCTGATTCGGTATCGGACCGGCGATATATCCCGGTTTCATACCTCACCCTGTCCCTGCGGTACGGTTTTAAAACGCCTGGATCGCATCACCGGCCGCCTGAGCGGTAGCGATAACGATTGTAAGGTTTCAAGCATGCTACTCACCCTGCCAATTCTGGATGAATCGCTTTTTTCTCTGCCAGGTGTGATGGATTTCAAGGCCGATCTGTCAGCCTGTCAGGACAGAGACTGCCTGACCATTACCTTGAGTCTCTCCCATGAAGCAGACCCGGATGCTGTTGCCGCTGCTGCAAGAGAAAAACTGACGGCTATTCCTGCCATCCGGACAAGCCGGATGCAGCTTGTTATCGAATTGCCGAAGCCCGGGGTCTTTGGCATTCTGACGTCCGGAAACCAGAAACGAACCCTTGCGGATCATCGACCGAAATCTATCCGCCGAAATTCGGATTGACGAATTCGATTCTATCTCCTTCTCTGACAGTGATCTCGGTGTATTTCCGGGGATAGACAAATCGGCCGTTATGCTCGACGATCAAATCTATGTCATATTCTTTAAAATGATGGATCAAAAAAGAAAGGGTCGAAAATCCAGGGACGGTTTCCTTTTGGCCGTTGACGATGATTTCCATGGTGTCATTCATTTCAGGATCTTCTTTGATGGCTTCGCAGAAAGTCCAATATCTGTGTTGCTGCCGCAAACCGGACAATCCGGATTTTTCTCCATTTCAATTTTTCGGAAAGACACGCCCATTCCATTGAAAACCAGGAGTTTATTTGTCAACAGTTTGCCGATTCCCAGAATGAGCTTGATCGCTTCCAGGCTTTGAATGGAGGCGATCACTCCGGGAACGGGTCCGATAATGCCGATGGGTTCTTTTTGCCCTGCATCCCGGGAAAAAAGGCATTCCAGACAGGGGGTCCGTCCGGGGATAAATGTGGTCACCATTCCGGTAAACCCTTCAACTCCTCCGTAAACCAAAGGAATGTCTTTCAGAATGGAGGCTCGATTGAGAATTTTTCGAGCCTTCATATTGTCTGTTCCATCCAGAATGACCGTGCAGCCTTCCACCATATCCAGGATGTTTTCATCCGAAATGATTTCATGAATTGGATCGAGATCGCAATAAGGATTGAGGTCCCGGAGTTTTTCCATTGCGGACAGCGTCTTGGGTTTTCCAATATCGCCGGTTCCATGAAGGATCTGGCGATTCAGGTTTCCGGATTCCACACTGTCACTGTCCGCAATCCGAATGGAACCGATTCCGGCGGCAACCAGGTAATATGCTGAAATGGAGCCAAGCCCCCCAAGGCCGGCAATGAATACCCTGGCCTGCTTCAGCTTGATCTGGCCTTGCGGACCAATTTCAGACAAGATCAGTTGACGGCTGTATCGGATAGCTTCCTCGGAAGATATGCTTTGAATAACCATAATATGCGCTTCCCCGCCGGTTCCCAGTCTCCGGCGCGGGAACCGGCGGATTGGTTGCTGTATTTAGTCTGTCTTGCCTTTTTTCGCTTCCTGTATTGCCATATATACCCGCTCCGGTGTCATCGGAAGTTCATGAAGCCGCACGCCGATGGCGTCATAAACCGCGTTCAGAATGGCTGGTATGGTGGGCATGATGGCGCCTTCGCCCACTTCCTTGGCGCCAAAAGGTCCGTTGGGTTCATTGCTTTCCACGATAATAGTATTGACCTGCGGCATATCGAGCATTGTGGGAATCTTGTACTCTGCCAGATCGGCGTTTATAACACGGCCTTTATTATCAAACTTGACTTCCTCGAACAAGGCCTCTCCCAGTCCCATCGAAATAGAACCTTCCATCTGACCTTCCACTGAAGTGATATTGATGGCCCGGCCGCAGTCATGGGCATCGGTAATTCTGTCCACCGTGATCCGGCCGGTTTCCACGTCCACCGTCACTTCGGCAACCTGAGCCGAACATCCATAAGCCGGGGAAGTTCCTACGGTCGCGCCCTTATATTTGCCGCCAAGCTCCGGCGGCTTATATTTGCCGGTGCCGACAATGCTGCCTTTTGCCAGATAGGCGACGCGGGCAGCCTCTCTGAAGGTAAGCGGACCATCCTTGGGATTATCGGTCCATCCGCGGTGCTCCTTGATGTAGCGGGTCCGAAGCCCTGCGAAATCGACATTTCCCTGTTTGAATGAGATAAGACTGTTTTTAATTTCAATATTCTCAACCGGGACATTCAGCTCTTTTGAGAGTACTTCAAGAACCTGCCGACGGACATCCTCAGCGGCCTCCTTGACGGCATGACCGGTCATCAGAGTCTGCCTGCTGGAGTAAGCCCCGAGATCGACGCCGAAATCGGTGTCGCCTGATTCGAGCCGGACATCTTCCAGGCGAATACCCAGTGCTTCGGCGGCAATCATGGCACATATGGTATCCGATCCCTGTCCGATCTCAGCGGATGCGGTGTAGACGAGTGCTGTTCCGCCGTCTTCCGTAAGCTTGATTACAACGGTGCCGTGAAAGGTATCCGACCGGTAAATCGGGTATCCGGCCCCGGATACAAAAAATCCGCAGGCTATGCCGATTCCTTTGCCCCTGGGCAGGGTCCCTTTTTTTGCAGTCCATTCGGAGCCGTCCCTTACTGCTTCGATGCATTCTTTCATCCCCAGGCTGCTCATGTTCAGGTCATTACAGGTGACATCTCCTGCGACCATAATGTTTTTAAGCCTGAAATCTATAGGACTCATCTTAAGTTCTTCGGCTATCATGTCGAGCTGCTGCTCCCAGCAGGCCCGGGCCGCCACCCCGCCATGTCCCCTCATGGCTCCACAGGCCGGTTTGTTGTTGTATATCCGGTATCCGTCGTATTTCATATTGGGCAGTTTGTAGGGGCCGCCCAGAAGCGATCCGGCATAATATACTGTGGCGATACCGAAACTGGAATATGCGCCGCCGTCCAGATAACAGGTATGTTTGAGCGCCATTATCGTCCCGTCTTTTTTCACGCCGGTGGTCATGGTGTGGGTGAACTGATGCCTTGCCCGTCCATACTGAAAAACCTGCTCCCGGTTGTAGTTCATCTTGACCGGTTTCCCGGTTTTCATGGACAGAAGGCAGGCCGAGAGTTCGAGGGGATTGGCCGATGCCTTGATGCCGAACCCTGCCCCTACGTAAGGCTTGACCACGCGGACTTTTCCCATCGGAAGTTTAAGTACCATGGATACGGTGCGCTGGACATAATGGGGGACCTGCGTGGAGCTGTAGAGGGTTAGATTCCCGGAATGGTCATAGGATGCGATGCACCCCTGAGGTTCGATAAAAGCCGCATCCTGACGCTTGTTCTTAAAGGTCGTGGTCCTGATGAGATCGCATTCGCCGAATGCTGCTTCGACATTTCCAAATTCCGAATGCACTTCGGCACAGATGTTTTTGGGGTATTCATCATGCAGGACAGGCGCGCCCTCAGCCATGGCTTCTTCAATGGTAAATACAGCGGGCAGTTCTTCATATTCGACCTGTATCAGGGAAACGGCTTCCAGCGCGGTTTCCAGGTCCACCGCGGCAACGGCAGCGATATCATCCCCGACATAGCGGACTTTCTCGTGACAAAAAAGAGTCTCGTCGTATCTGGCCGGGCTGACGCCGTATTTTATCAGGCCGGCCTCTGTCGCGGTGACAACGGATTTGACACCCGGAAGCTTCCTGGCCTTTGTAGTGTCGATGCTGACGATTCTGGCGTGTGCCAGCGGGCTTTGAAGCAATGCGCCATATAGCATTCCGGGCATTGTCATGTCATCGATAAAGACAGCTTTTCCCGAGGCTTTGTCCGGGGTATCCAGCCTGACGGCCCTGCTGTTAATGACGTTATATTCGGTCATGTTATCTCTCCAGATATTTGATTAATCGTTAATTCATAAATTTCCAATTTCCAATTACACAGAGCCTGTTCTTATTTCTGCGTGGATACGGATTTTACGGCTTCAATGATTTTCTGATAACCGGTACAGCGGCAGAGATTGCCGGAAAGGGCCCTTCGGATTTCGGTTTCATTCGGTTCGGGATTTTGATCCAGAAGTGTTTTTGCAGAAAGAATCATTCCGGATGAACAAAAACCGCATTGAATGGCGCCCTTTTCCACAAATGCTTCCTGTACCGGATCGAGGCCCTGGTCGGTTTCCAGCCCTTCAATGGTGCGGATGTTCCGGCCGTTGGCCTGAAGCGCGAGAATCAGGCAGGAATTGACCGCTTTTCCATCCATGATTACGGTGCATGACCCGCAGTCTCCCATTTCACATCCTTTTTTGGTACCGGTCAGCCCCAGTTGATACCGGAGCATATCGACAAGGGTCTGGTTGGGTTCCACAGCCACTTCATAATGTCGGTCGTTGATGGTCAGATGAATCAGTTTTTTCATGAGTGTTCTCCCTTTATTGGCTATGGGTGGCTTCGTGGAATGCGATATCGAGCGTTCTTCGGGTAAGCAATCCGGCCATATCTTTTTTGTATGCGGCAGATCCCCTTAAGTCATCGATTGGTGTGCTGTCAGAACTTGCGGCGGCTCCGGCTCTGGAAAAGAGGTCACCTTCGGGCTTCTGGCCTATCAATATTTTTTCCGCGGAACCGGCCCGTAAGGGGGTGGGTCCCACGCATCCCATAACGATCCGGGCGTTCTGAATGATTCCATCCTGATCCAGCTTAATGAAGGATGCCACGTTCACGATATTGCAGTCCTGACCTTTTCTGATGCCGATGTTGATATAACCGGCGCCGGAGCGGGGCTGTGGGGCCGGTATCTGAATCTCGGTGAGTACTTCATCAGGTTTTGCTGCGGTGAATCCGGGTCCCAGGAAAAACTTATCCAGGGAGACCGTTCTTTCTCCGGAAAGGCAATTCAGGACAACCTTTGCGCCATAAGCCATCAGCGCCGGGGGCAGATCGGCGGCAGGTCTTGCCGATCCCAGATTTCCGCCTATAGTTGCAAGGTTCCGGATCAAAGGGGTTCCAAGATTTTTTGCGCCTTCACCGAGCGCGCTCAAGAGCTTTTGGATCACATCCGATGAACTCAGCTCGGCTACCGTAAAACATGCGCCGATCCGGATGATGTCACCTGATGCATCCAGCTTTTTCAATTCCGAAATTCTTGAAATCGAAACCACCTGTTTCGGAGACAGGATTTTTTTCTTCATGTTGACCATGAGATCGGTTCCTCCGGCAATCAGTCTGGCCTTTGTGCCATATTCCGCCAGTATCTGACATGCCTCCTTCAAGGTTGTTGGCTCATGAAAATCAAATTTGGGCAAAAGCATGATGTTCTCCTATATTTAGTCGTCAGTTGCCGGCAGGGAAGGGCAGAGATTCACCGCCCTGACCTGAGGCATGCCATTTATATCTTTAATAAGCGTTATCCCCCCATAATCCAGGCAAATCCTGAAAAGATGTGACAGAGGCATCTGCAGCACATGGCAAAGCAGTACCCGGATGACGCCTGCATGGGTGATGATAAGCGTATTGCCGGCAGATTGGGCGGCGATATGCCGGATAAACGGAACCACCCGCTGCTGGAGGTCGGCAAAGCTTTCTGCCTCTGGCGGCCGAAAATGAACGATATCCTCTCCCCGCGACTGCCAGAGATCCAGAAATTGCTCACGTATTTGCGTCATCGCCACTCCATCCCATTGGCCAAGATTGATTTCGCGAAGTTCCGGGGCCGGTATAATCGCAAAACCACGATCCCGTGAGACAATTGCAGCTGTTTCATAAGCCCTTTTGAGATCGCTGCACCATATCCCGGAAAATGGAATATCCATAAGCTGCCGGGCCTGCCATTCGGCCTGTTTCCGGCCATCGGAACTGAGCGGCAGGTCAATCTGCCCTATAAAACGCTTTTCCTTCGCGGCATCGATTGCGCCATGCCGCATCAGGTAAAGCAAGTGTCCGGTAAATATCTTCTGTGTTGTCATCCTGGAGCTTAGTATGTTTTCTTTAACCAAAGGTTCATTCCAATGAACTGATAAGCTATATAACAGCTTTGATTATTTATGTCAATATTGACATAGCGAATATTTTTGATTTATACATTACCTGAAACCATTTTTAACTTATCAAGGAGACGTTAATCGCATTTATATTGTTGATGACAGCCTGTCAAACGTAACATATTGGTATCAAATGAAATTACAAATTAGTTTGGAGATTTTGGGTTAGTCAGATAATAACTTTCATTATAATGAACAAACGGAGTGATATGAAAAACAACGAATCGCGAGTTGGATATCAGGCGCCGGCGGTACAAAGGGCATTCCAGATGCTGAAATCGGTTGCCGAATCGCCTGCGGAGCAGAATCTGAGCACTCTTGCCAGAAATCTGGGTTGGAGCAAGAGCACCACCCACGGCCTGATTCAGTCGCTGTTGAACGTGGGCGCTTTGGAACAAGGCCCGGGCCCGGTAGGAAAAAAATTTGTACTGGGTCCTGCCGTTATGGATCTGGCGTTTCAAAACGGGAATTATTTCCAGATTGGTAACAAGGCCAGACCGATATTGGAAGGCTTGCGGGATCAGATTGGAGAAACCGTGTTCCTGGGTATTTTGGGGCGGTCCCGGGTAATAATCGTGGCTACCGCCGAATCCAAAAAATCGCTTAAAATATCAGCTCCGCCGGGAACATCCATTTCCCTGCTGGCAGGGGCATTGGGTAAGGTGTATCTGGCTTCACTGCCCCAGGATAAGGCGATTAAATATATACAGGAGCGGGAGCTGCCCCGGTACACTGAAAAAACCATGACGGACAAAAGCGGCTATATCGCTGAAATCAACAAGGTGCGTCAGAATGGGTACGCTGTTGATGATGAGGAATATCTTCCAGGAGTCAGGGCTGTTGCCGTCAGTGTCGGAAATCGCCGGGGACTGCCTATAGCCCTGTGGGTGGTTGGCTTCGCGGGTGCGATGGGGAATGCCGTGCTCCCGAACATCATTCAGCACATTCAAAAAACAGCCCAGAATTTACAAAAAACAATGGATTCCAAGGAGGAGTTGTCATGAGATCGGTACCGGTTCAGGATGCGCTGGGAATGCTGTTATGTCACGATATAACCAGGATTGTTCCAGGTGAATTCAAAGGAAGAGCATTTAAGAAAGGACATGTCATTCAGGCACAGGATATTTCCGACCTTCTTAAAATGGGCAAGGAACATGTTTTTGTGATGGATTTGGGCCCCGGAGAGATTCATGAAGATGATGCCGCAATCCGAATTTCAAGGGCTGCAGCCGGTCCGGGAATTGATCTGAGCGAAACTTCCGAAGGGCGTGTCAACCTCATGGCAGGGGCTGATGGTCTTCTGAAGGTCAACACCAACGCGCTCTTTCGTATCAATGCCATTGAAGAAATCGTATTTGCCACACTGCATACCCATCAAGCCGTTGAATCCGGATGCCCGGTGGCCGGAACGCGGGTCGTTCCTCTGGCGATTCGCGAAGAAAAAATAAAGGCGGTTGAATCAATCTGTATTCAGGATTATCCTGTTGTCGAGATCAAACCGTTCAAGTCTCTTCAGGTCGGTATCGTCACAACCGGAAGCGAGATTTTTCATGGACGGATTATAGATAAATTCGGTCCGGTATTGCGCAAAAAATTTACCGAACTGGGTAGTATGATAATGGATCAGGTTCTAGTTTCAGATGATGTTACTATGACCGTCAATGCCATCAAGTCGTTTATCGGCAGCGGCGCCAAGCTGGTTGCGGTTACAGGCGGAATGTCCGTTGATCCGGATGATCAGACTCCTGCCGCCATCCGTGCTACCGGGGCTCGGGTGGTCAGCTATGGCGCGCCGGCATTTCCAGGGGCCATGTTCATGCTGGCCTATCTGGGCGATATACCGATTATAGGACTGCCCGGATGTGTTATGTATTACAAGGCCAGTATTTTTGAATTAATAGTACCACGGATTCTTGCCGGCGAGACGATTCAGAGGGAAGATATTATTGCCCTCGGACATGGCGGGTTTTGCGAAAGTTGCCCCACATGTCATTATCCCCGGTGCGGTTTCGGTAAAGGCTGACAGCTTCGTAAAAAGTCCCGATGCTGTGTTGCGCTGCATCCTTTGTCATTGCGGCGTACTAACCGTACGCCTCACTCCTCAGGATTTGCACGCCTTGCCTGCGAACTTTTTTACAAAGCCGTCTGAATTTTGACTTTTACGAATTCATCAAGATTGATGAATAACCGAAAGGAACGAACACCATGAGAAAATGGGTTACTGCCATTCATGAAATGCTGAGCAGAAAAGAGCCGGTTGTCATGACCCTGATTTTGAACAAGAAAGGATCCACGCCCAGAACTCCGGGAACACGAATGTTGATAGGAGCCGATGACGCTGTTGTGGGCACCATCGGCGGGGGGCGGATTGAAGCTGGCGTCATGGAGACAGCCCGTGAAATGCTCGGTAAACCGGGCGCCTTAATCCGATCCTTTGATTTGACTTCCGAAATTGCCGATGCCACGGACATGATTTGCGGCGGGAAGCTGGAAATACTTATAGATTCGATCTCCCCGGATGAAAAAAACCGTTTATTCTTTTCAAGCCTGCTTCAGATGCTTGATCAGCGTCAAAAAGGGCTGATAGTCACCGATCTGCTGGAATCCGGTTCGGACGTACTTCAGGTCAGGCGTTCTATTCTGCATCAGGACGGGGGTATTACCGGGGATTCTGATTTCAAAACCAAAATTGATCCCATTCCCGAAAAGTTGCTCGCGCCTCTCCTGACCCGGTCCGGCGACCGGCGTTTTTTTATCGAACCCGTATTGGCGGGAGGAACTCTCTATCTTTTAGGCGCGGGCCATGTCAGCCTCCAGACAGCAATCCTTGCCAAAATGGTTGGGTTCAATATCGTGGTTCTGGATGACCGGGTAGAATTTGCCAACCGTACCCGGTTTTCAGAAGCTGATGAGGTGCGGGTTCTAACTTCATTCGAACAGGCGTTTGGAGGTATTGAAATTAATGCAGATAGCTATCTCGTTATTCTGACGCATGGTCATACTCATGATAAAACAGTACTTTGCCAGGCTCTTAAAACAGAGGCGGGCTATATCGGCATGATCGGATCCCGGAAAAAACGGGATGCCATTTACCGGGCCTTGGAAAAAGAAGGGTTTTCCGCCGGAGATTTTGAAAAAGTGCATTGTCCCATAGGTCTTGCCATAGGCGCCCAGACGCCCGAGGAAATCGCAGTCAGCATAGTGGCGGAACTTATTCATGCACGTTCCGTGAAGTAATATGGAAGAACCGGTCCTAACAGCCATAATTCTATCGGCAGGTCTTTCATCCAGGCTGGGAGATTTCAAGCCGCTCCTGCCGCTGGGAGGAGAATTTTTTCTGGAGCGCGTCATTGCACTTTACCGGTCTGCAGGAATTCAGGATATTCGGGTGGTGACAGGATACCGGGCCGCGGATATCATGGATCTTGCCGGGCGTTGCGGCGCCAGGACAATTTTCAACCCCGGTTTCGATCAGGGTATGCTTTCATCCGTCATTGCCGGCGTTTCAGATCTTTTGCAGGATTGCGCAGGTTTTTTCATTCATCCGGTGGATATCCCCCTGGTCAGACGCCAGACCCTGATCGACCTGCAAAATTCTTTCAGGTCCGGGAAGGTAAGCGTTTATTACCCGGCATTTCTGGGAACCCGGGGACATCCCCCATTGATTTCCGGTATTCATGTAAAAGCCCTTAAAACATGGACGGGGCAGGGCGGCCTCAGGGAATTTTTAAAAGAATATGAAGCCGATGCCATGAGTGTGCCGGTTGTGGATCAGTTTGTTCTGAAGGATATCGATATGCCGGAGGATTATGCCTCTATTTTGAGCTGCATGGATAGCTATGATATTCCATCTGCGGACGAATGCCGGGCCTTGATGATCCGGCATTCTGTTTCGCAAAAGGTCATCGATCATTGCATGGCAGTGGCGGATCTGGCCGGGCATATGGCGAATGCTCTGAATTCTGCCGGTTGTGTGCTGGATATTGGGCTGGCAGTTTCAGCGGCACTGGTTCATGATCTGGCCAAGGGTTCTCCCCGCCATGCTGTGGAGGGAGCGCGTATACTACGGGAGATGGCGTTTTCCCGCGTTGCCGATATTGTTGCGGTTCATATGGATCATACGGTTGAAAGAGGAGCCCCGGTCACAGAAGCTGAAGTGGTTTTTCTTGCCGATAAATGGGTTCAGGAGGACCGTAAAATCAGCATGAAAGAGCGTTTTGAAGCAAAACTTCGGAAATACTGCGCTGATTCAGAAGCTTGCCAGGAGATAAGTCGCCGAATGGGCAATGCCATTGAAGCGCAAAAACGGATTGAAGCAATAATTGGCTGCGACATTAATGAACTGTTATGATTTTCAGAAAATAAGGAGATTTTTCTTGTTTCATTAAGCCGGATTGAGCTATTAAACAAAAAAGCGAAGGATAGGCTGTTTCCGGTATTCATCGCAAATAAACAATAATAAATGGTTTCCGTAAAACAGGCCGATCATTGATTTTCAGACAGGGAATTAATAAGGCTGTTATGACACGAGATAAAAAAGTTCCATTGTATATCCGCTCGAAAGTATGGTTTGAAGACGGTTCGGGGGGGGTTATCTTTGGCATGGGACGCCTTAAAATGCTGGAAGCCATTGAACGCAATGGATCGATTCAATCGGCGGCAAAAGAGCTGAAAATGAGCTACCGGGCTTTATGGGGAAGAATAACCGCAACGGAAAACCGCATGGGCCGGCAGCTTTTGACCCGGAATATCGGCGGTGCCGCCGGCGGCGGATCAAAGTTGACCCCTTTTGCAAAAATTCTGCTGGAAAACTACAGGGATATTCACCAGCGCATAGCCATGGAATCGGACCGGCTGTTTCAGGATGAAATCCTTTCCAAAATAACTCAAACAGACGGATGTGAGTGATCATGAATCCGGGTCGAATTTTCAAAGCTGCGCCCGGTTTTCAAACAGGCTCTTATGCCGACCAGTGCGTTCTTGTTCCCGCCTTACGGGAAAACCTTTGAAAGAATCTATCGCTTGATGGTCAAAATGCGTTGGCTGTGAACGAAAGGCATGTTCTGATCAACGATTACTCTGTTGTACGGAGCCCTTGATGCTATTGGGGGTATTGGACGTAGTTCACTTTGTAGGTCGTATAAAAATCCTTGTTGGTCGCTCCCTTGGAGAACACTCCCAGCCCTGACCCTTTGACGCCCCCGAAGGGCATGCAGGCATCCGTAACGGTACCATGGTTGACATGCGCCATCCCCGTTTCGATATCCTGCTGAAATTTATATATGTATCCCAGGTTGTCTGAGAAAAGTGAAGCGGTGAGTCCGTATTCGGTGTGGTTCGCCACCATCATGGCCTCATCGAAGGAATCTACTTTGATGCAGGCCAGTACGGGTCCGAATATCTCCTCAATCGCTATCCTCATATGGGGAGTCACATCGGTGATGAGCGTCGGCTCGATATAAAACCCTCTGTCAAAGTCACCTCCCTTCAACTGACGGCCGCCGGCCCTGATTGCAGCCCCCGCGTCTTTGGCGCTTTGGATATAGGCCATAATACCTTCCCCAGCCGCACGATTGATGATCGGCCCCATGTTGACCTTGGGGTCCATTCCGTTACCCAATACATAAGCCTTTATCTTTTCGGCGATTTTGTTTTCTAATGCCTCAGCATGCCTTTTCAGGACGATGACGCGGCTGACCGATGTACAGCGCTGCCCGCTTACAGCGAAAGCCGCTGCAGCAATCTGGGCGGCGGCAAAATCCAGGTTTTTATAATCGGCCACAATCGCCGGGTTCTTGCCGCCCATCTCCAGTTGCACTTTGGTGAAGTTCTTTGCGGCCATCATGTTGATCCGACGTCCGACCGCGGTGGAACCGGTAAAGGTAATTCCCCGCACCAGCAGGTGGCCTGAAATCGCGTCGCCCATGACGCTGCCCCGACCGATGACCATATTGATGACGCCCGGGGGCATACCAGCCTTTTCAAACAGCTCCATGATCAGAACGCCAGAGTGCGGCGTATCGCAGGCGGGTTTGAAGACGACCGTGTTGCCGGTGACGAGCGCCGGGATGATCATGCGCAGAGGGGTCAAAAAAGGGAAGTTCCAGGGGGCGATCGCGGCGATGACCCCGATCGGAACCCGCACGGCGACGCTCGTCACGCTTGGCCGGTCACTGGGAATTGTTATCCCTTCGAGCCTTTGGCCCTCACCCAGGAAGTAGCGGCACTCCGCTACGCCGCGAGCGGGTTCCTCTAAAGCCTCCTTGAGGGTTTTGCCCTCTTCGCGGCACAGGGCCTCGCCGATCCGCTGCCGGTTATGCTCCAGAAGTGTCACAAACCGGACGATATATTGCTCTCTTTCCACGGGCAGCATCCGGCTCCAGCCCCTGAAAGCCCTGTGGGCGCTTTCCACCGCTGCGTCGGCATCTTCCTGATCGGATAGCGGGAAGTTTCCGACGATATCCCTTTCGTCGGCAGGGTTGTAGTCCGGATAATACTGCCCAGAACGGGGCGTCATCCATTTTCCGTCGATAAAGTTCAGATAGGTCTTTACCTCGCTCATATTCTTTCTCATTTCTCCAGGACACTCTGATCAGCCCGGCATCACGCTGGGTTTTCCCCAAGAGAGTTCCGTCCGTTTCCGGGAATCGTCCCTCCATAGGATGTATTATAAGATCCCTTTACATCATGGATGCTGTCTGTTGTCAACTCCCCGGCAATGACGACCGCCTTTTTGATACATAAAATCCTTCTATACTTCCGCCATGAAAAAGCAACGCCTTATTAATGATGATCTCGTAAAAAGTCATATGCGAACGGATTTGAGATTTTTGGGAAATAGATTTTCAAATTGCTGAGCGTTAAAAATCACAAGCTGTTTGAGGGCGTTAGCCCGAGTTCTTGTGATTTAGCGAAGTGATTTTAAAATCCCCAAAAAGCTCATTAAGTGAGCGTATTTAGACTTTTTACGAACTCATCAGTAATGGGTTGCGCCATTCATGAGCTGTAATGATTTTCAGGAAATCCGGGGAATTTTATCGTTTCATTCAGCTTGTCAGGATTCGGCAATCAGCACCCCGGTATGAGAAGACTCATAGCCGGGAAGCGCGCTGAGTTCACGCCGTAACCGCAGGCTTTGCATGGTATCCAGAAGAATGCGGACCGACGGGTTATCCTTCAGATCCAGCGGAATGACCAGATCGCACCTGACGGCTTCTATGGGAACGAAATCGAGACCACAGGCATCGGCTATGGCCCGGAAACCCAATGCCGCATCGGCGAAACGATAGCGAACCATCTGAGCCCCTTCCATGTGATTGGTTACCTCTTGTTGATACCCGTCAATTGCGCTTGCTGGAATATTAAGACGTTCCAGACAATCGTCCAGCAAAACTCTCAGGGCGGCTCCCGGCTCCCGGTTTACAAGACGGATGGTTTTTTTCGCCAGATCCGCGACGCTCCGGATGCTATGGGGATTGCCGGGACCGACCATCAACCCTTCTTCAATATGGGAAAACCCTATGATCAGCGCTTTTTTACCTCCGAGCCGGTCCCTGGTCACCAGGACGTTGGCCTCTTCATCACCGGAATTGTGGAGATGAACTCCGGCCAGATGCGCATTCCCGGCAGCGAGTACTTCCAGCGACCGGAGGCTGGATGCGAACCGGCAATGAATCCGAACTTCCGGGGCAATGCGCGCCACATGGGCGTTCAGCAGAGAAAAGGCGGGATCACACCCCAGAAGCAGGATGGTTTTGTCCAGTCGGTCGCCCGGATTCAGCAGCCGAACCCTGTTGCCGGATTTTCCGATCAGACCGTCGGAAGGACGGAACCCATCATCAAATACGCTTTTCCCGGAAAGCGGATATCCAACCAGCCGTTCCCGAACCCTGGCCAGGGCAACCCTGGAATTCCGGTCGTCAACAGGTTCTATGAGGGTTGCGATTTGTTCGTCCTCTTCGCTCTCTTCGCTGAAAAGGTCCTCCACGCGGCAGGATAGATGCTTTGCCATATTCAGGGCCAGCGCGGTATTGGGAATGTACTTACCGGACTCTATGTCATAGATGGCCTGGCGCTTAACCCCAACCAGGCCGGCCAGCTGGATTTGAGACAATCCCTTGGACTGGCGAACGGATTTCAACCGGCAATTGATGGTTGGCGGCTTTGCTTTCAATGGTTCCCTCACTCCTGATTTTGTGCGATTAAAGTCATTTTAAAATGACTATTGACGTTTTTAAAAGCATATAGTATCCGAATGACCATGACGCTTTTAACCTGCATTTTATTTGAAATGACGGGTAAAAGCAACGATAAAAGTCATGAAATGGCTTGAAACTGTTAAACGGGGTCATAAAATTAAAGCTTCCCGCAGCTATCAACGGGGAGTGCGTCCGTTGTTTCGGTTTAAAAACCGTTCGGGCGGGCAAAACGCTTTCAACAGGAGGAAAAAAGTCATGAAGGGAAACATGAAGAATGGTATCAGGAGAATGATCTGTGTATTTGGAGTTATTTTATTTATTGCGCTGAGTACGGCGGCCTGGGCAGTCGAAACTGTAACGGTTTTTGCCGCTGCGTCAACCACCAATGCTCTGACTGATATAGGCAGGCTCTTCGGGGAAAAGAAAATGGGGGAGGTCGTTTTCTCTTTTGCATCTTCATCCACTCTGGCAAAACAGATTGAAAACGGCGCGCCGGCCAATATGTTTCTTTCGGCGGATATAGAATGGATGGATTATCTTGAAAAGAAAAAAATGGTAGAGCCCGGTACCCGGACGAATTTACTGGGCAACAGGCTCGTCCTGATCGCACCTTCGGACAATCCGGTGAATGTTAATATCACGCCGGAATTGGATCTTCCAAAACTTCTGTCCGGCGGAAGATTATCTACCGGAGATCCGGAGCATGTGCCTGTCGGAAAATACTTAAAGCAGTCTCTGATTAAGCTGGGGCTCTGGGAGAAGGTCAAAGATCAGGTGGCCGGGGCCAAAGACGTGCGTGCGGCGCTGATGCTGGTGGAGTGGGGCGAGGCTCCTCTTGGCGTGGTGTATGCTACGGATGCCGCCATTTCGAAAAAAGTCAGGGTTATTGGTGTTTTCCCCGAAGATACTCATCCCCTTATCGTCTATCCGGCGGCCCTGGTAAAGGAAAACGCAACATCGGCAGCGAAAGATTTTCTTAAATTTTTAAAGGGGCCTGAAGCCAAAGCAGTATTCGAAAAATATGGCTTTTCTTTACGATGATGAGTATTTTTGCTTTCAGTCCTGCTGAAATCGAAGCCATGCAGCTCAGTCTCTGGGTTTCAGGATGGGCTGTCCTCTGGAGCCTGCCCTTCGGGATTATGGCGGCCTGGGGACTGGCCCGTTTGGAATTTCCCGGGAAATCCCTGGTGGACGGCCTGATCCACCTGCCTCTGGTTCTGCCACCTGTGGTGATCGGCTATATGCTTTTAGTTTTACTGGGCCGCAGGGGGGTAGTCGGCGCCTGGCTTTTTGACACCTTTGGGATTTCATTGGCTTTCAACTGGAAAGGGGCTGCTTTGGCATCTGCGGTCATGGCTTTTCCTCTGCTCGTGCGTGCGGTGCGGCTTTCTATTGAAGGGATTGACCAGGGTCTGGAATCTGCGGCCCGCACCCTGGGTGCAGGTCCGGTCAGGGTTTTTTTCACGGTCTCCCTTCCGCTGATCATCCCCGGCGTTATTGCTGGCGTGATTCTGGCCTTTGCCCGAAGTCTTGGCGAATTCGGGGCGACCATCACTTTTGTATCCAACATCCAGGGAAAAACCCAGACTCTGCCTCTTGCCCTTTACACCTACACCCAGATTCCGGATGGCGAACCGGCGGCTCTGAGGCTGTGCCTGCTTGCCGCTGGAATTTCCATGGCGGCCCTGATGGCATCGGATATTGCGGCAAGACGTTTTACCGCCCGTATCAGGGGATAGAGAAGGAAAATGATCGATATCAGCGTAAAAAAACTGCAAGGCGAATTCCGTATTGACGCGGCTTTTCATTCGGAAAATGTCCGCGTTACCGCGCTCTTTGGACGCTCCGGAGCGGGAAAGACGTCAATTATCCAGATGGTGGCGGGTCTTTCCCGGCCGGACAGCGGTCATGTAGTAGTTAACGGCGACTGCCTGTTTGATTCCCGAAAAGGCATAAACCTGCCGCCGGAAAAGCGCCGCATCGGATATATTTTCCAGGATGGCCGTCTTTTCCCCCATCTCTCAGTTCGTTCCAACCTGATATACGGCATGAATCGTATTCCGGCGGAAAAGCGTTTCGTAGGTTTTGATTCGGTTGTGGATCTTCTGGGAATCGGGCATCTGCTTTCACGAAGGCCCGCCCGGCTTTCCGGCGGCGAAAAACAGCGGGTTGCAATCGGCAGGGCGCTGCTGACCAGCCCCTCCCTGATGCTGATGGATGAGCCTTTGGCGTCACTTGACGCAGAACGTAAGGCCGAGGTGCTACCATTTATTTCGAGGCTTTCAAAGGAGTATTCCATTCCCATTCTCTATGTCAGCCATTCGCCGGATGAGATTTGCAATCTGGCCGGAGCGGTGGTGGTCTTGGACGCCGGCAGGGTTGTGGCCGAGGGGAGCATGAACTCCCTGATGGGCAGATCCGACCTGTGTCTGTTGATGAATCCAGGAGAGCGAGCTGTTCCTGAAAATTATCCAGTGCAACAGAGTTATCGGTAGAAAAAACCCGGCCGATTTATCAAGTGCGATACATTACTCACACAGCGATCGGTAACAGAACCCATATGTTGCGTCCAGAATCATCTTGACACACAAAATCCGTCTTCCTATACTACCACCGTGAAAAAGCAGCGCCTTATCAATAAAAATATCAATCAAATGCTGCCTGACTCTGAAAAATATCCGGAAGAGGGCTCTTCCGGAGTTCTCAGTGACGGCATGGCGTATAACACCGCTGCCGTACCGAAAGCTCCTTTACCGGACAGTATTGCGGAACTTTCCCCATTGGATCAGCCGATCATGAGGCTTCATCTATGGCTGGAAACTGAAAATGGGGTATTATTCGGACTGGGACGGCAGAGGCTTTTCGAATGCATCCGTTCGGGACTATCCCTCAAGGCTGCCGCAGATCATCTGGGGATGTCCTACCGGGCGGCCTGGGGGAAAATCAAGCAAACTGAAAAGGTTCTGGGCATTACGCTCATCGAAAAAAAAGGCGGGAACCGGTCCGGGTACAAGTTGACCCCGGCGGGGGAAATGCTGACCACCAGGTTCGAACAATGGTACGCCGAAGTCGAACAGTTTGCCCTGGCCCGAAGCCGTATCTTGATGTCCAGCAATACCCTGGGTTTTGAAGATGCCGGCGCCCATCACACCGAGAAATCTTTGCCGAAAACCTGAATCTCCTATCACCGACCTATTTTAATATGTTAAATATAACATATTAAAATAATTATATAATATATCATTTTATTGTTGACTTTCCCTTCCGGTTGGTTAGACTGTCCTTGCATCCCAGATTGTTTTCAAAATGACATAATCGCAAAGCTTATAAGGGTAACAGATTGAATACTTCATGGGATCAGGTACTACAGATTGCATAAATCATTGCTATACCGGCCATTATCATTTTCAACATTTAAACCGAAAGGAGGCAAGCATGGATTATAACCGGCGAGAATTCCTGCAGGTAACGGGGACTGGCGCTTTAGGCCTTTCCCTCCTGCAACTGGGCGTCGATGTCAAGCCTGTCCAGGCGTACACCGCCACCCTCAAGATCGCGGGCGCCAAGGAGGTAGTTACAGTCTGTCCGTTCTGTTCCGTGAGCTGCCACATCATCGCCCACGTGAAGGACGGCAAACTGGTCAGCACAGAGGGGGATCCCGAATATCCCATCAACGAGGGTGCGCTTTGCGCCAAGGGAGCATCCCTGCTCACCATGACCAGCAACAAGCACCGCCTGACAAAACCCCTGTACCGGGCGCCGGGGAGCACAAAGTGGGAGGAAAAAACCTGGGAATGGACGCTCGAACAGATCGCCAGCCGTGTAAAAAAAGTCCGTGACAAGGACCTGCTCCTCAAAGACGCCAAGGGCCAAACGGTCAACCGGCTCGATTCGATGTTTTTCATCGGCACATCGCATGCCGACAACGAGGAGTGCGCTATAGCCCACCAGATGGTTCGCGGTCTTGGCATAGTCCATGTCGATCACCAGGCCCGTACCTGACATAGCCCCACTGTTGCGGCTCTGGGAGAGTCGTTCGGACGCGGGGCAATGACGAATCACTGGATCGATCTTAAAAACGCTGATGCGTTTCTCATCATGGGCAGCAATGCCGCCGAGCATCATCCAATCTCTTTCAAGTGGGTTCTGCGCGCCAAGGATAAAGGCGCCGTGGTCATCCACGTTGATCCCAAATTTTCCCGGACTTCGGCCCGGTCCAACTTTCATGTACCGCTTCGATCTGGAACCGACATCGCCTTTCTGGGCGGGATGATCAAATACATAATTGAGAAAGAAAAGTATTTCAAGGATTATGTCGTCGAATACACCAATGCCGCCTTTATTGTTAACAAAGACTTTACGTTCCAAGACGGCCTTTTCAGCGGTTTTGACGCAACTGCCAGGAAATACGACACTAAAAGCTGGTCATTTGATATGGACGAGGCGGGCGTGCCGAAAAAAGATAAGAGCCTTCAGGACCCGCGCTGCGTTTTTCAGTTACTGAAACAGCACTACTCGCGCTACAGCCTGGACAAGGTTTCAAGCATCACCGGCGTGTCAACGGAAAATCTTCTCAAGGTTTACGAGGCCTACAGCGCAACAGGTGTAGGCACCAAAGCCGGAACAGTAATGTATGCCCTGGGCTGGACCCAGCATACAGTAGGTGTTCAGAACATCCGTTCGGCCTGTATGATCCAGTTGCTGCTGGGCAATATGGGTATTCCCGGCGGCGGTGTAAACGCCCTGCGGGGAGAGCCAAATGTGCAGGGCTCCACCGACCACGCCCTGCTTTACCACATTCTGCCCGGCTACATGGGCGTGCCCATCGATGACTGGCAGACCCTGGCCGATTACAACAAGGCCAATACCCCGGTTACTAAAGATCCTAAAAGCGCCAACTGGTGGCAGAACAAGCCAAAGTATCTGGCCAGCCTGCTCAAGGGCTGGTACGGGGAAAAGGCCACGCAGGAAAACGACTTTTGCTACGGACTTATTCCCAAGGCCGAAAAGGGCGTAGATTACTCCTACATGTACCTCTTTGACCGCATGTACCAGGGAAAAATCCGCGGCGGTTTCATCTTCGGCCTCAATCCGATGAACACTCTGGCAAATACCCACAAGGCCAGGGCTGCCATGGACGGGCTGGACTGGGTGGTGGTCAGCGAACTGCACAACTCCGAAACAACGGACAACTGGCACCGGCCCGGGATTGATCCCAAAAAGGTCAAGACCGAGTACTTTCTGCTGCCTTCGGCCCATCGCATCGAAAAAGAAGGCACAGTGAGCAACAGCGGCCGCCTGGTGCTCTGGCACCACAAGGCCATCGAACCGGCAGGCCAGGCCAAAAACTTTGGCTATATGCTCGTGGGGTTGATGAACGTGATTCTCGACAAATACTTAAAAGATGGCGGTGCCCTGCCCGAAGCAATCACCTGGCAGGACTGGCCAAAGACCTATGTTGCCGAAGACTGGACCAAACGGATCAACGGCTTTTTCCTTGCCGACACCAAATTCGGGGACAAGCAGTATAAAAAAGGCCAGCTCGTACCAACCTTCGGGGCGCTTGCTGCAGACGGGTCAACCTCGAGCCTCTGCTGGGTCTACACCGGAAGTTTCACCGAAGAAGAAGGCAACAAGACCAAGCGCCGCGACCCGAAACAGACTCCTATGCAGGAGAAAATCGGCCTCTATCCCAACTGGGCCTGGTGCTGGCCGGTCAACCGCCGGATAATTTACAACCGCGCCTCGGTTGACCCGACCGGAAAACCCTGGAATCCTGACAAGGCTCTGATCGCCTGGGAAAACGGCAAATGGGTAGGAGATGTTCCCGACGGTCCATGGCCTCCCATGGCTGCAGAAGGCGGCAAGTATCCCTTCATCATGCAGACACATGGATTCGGCGCGCTATTTGGGCCGGGCCGCGTTGACGGACCCTTTCCCGAACATTACGAGCCTGTGGAAACACCCGTGACTTCGCATCCGTTTTCGACCCAGCTCAGTAGCCCGATGTACAAGTCGGTTTCCAGCAAGCTGGACAAGCTGGCCAAGCCAGGAGACCCGGCTTATCCCATCGTGCTGACAACGTACAGTGTTACCGAGCATTGGTGCGGCGGCGGAGAAACCCGTAACGTGCCCAATCTGCTTGAAGCTGAGCCCCAGCTCTACGTGGAAATGAGCCCGGAACTTGCCAAGGAAAAGGGCATTAAAAACGGCGACGGGGTGATCGTGGACAGTATCCGGGGCAAGGTGGAGGCTATAGCCATGGTCACCGTTCGGATCACGCCGTTCACGGTCCAGGGTAAGACCGTTCATCTGATCGGCATGCCGTTTTGCTTCGGCTGGACAACCCCCAAGTGCGGTGATTCCACCAACCGGCTCACGCCTTCGGTGGCTGACCCCAATACGACGATCTACGAGCTGAAAGCCTGCATGGTCAATGTGCAAAAAGCCGGCAAGCTCAAAGAGATCGCCTGATGTAAAAAAAACAAGCGGGCCCTTTTCGCCCGCCACATATAAGGAGTGAACGCCATGCCAAAATCCTTTTTCATCGATACGTCACGATGTACCGCCTGCCGGGGATGTCAGATCGCCTGCAAGGAATGGAATGAA